>NZ_FUYE01000001.1:0-310728 GCF_900167535.1 Prosthecobacter debontii | reverse complement strand
TCAGGGCAAAAAGCGCATCCTTTTCCCCCTGCTGCCCGACTACATCGGCTACGCCAACCAAGCTCTGACCGAGGGGCAATTCACCGCCTGTCTCCCACGCATCAGCGAGCATGGACCGCGTGAGTTTAAGTATGAGGTGGACTTTGAGCGCCTGAAGATCACGCCCGACATCGCCGCGCTGTGCGTCTCCTGCCCCACCAATCCGACGGGCAACGTGCTCACCGAGACCGAGTTCTATCAGCTCCGGGATCTGGCCCGTCATCACGGCATCCCACTGATGATTGACAATGCCTACGGGCATCCCTTTCCGGACGTCATCCACGGCCCTTTCCGTCCGCGCTGGGAGCCGGGCATGATCTTCAGCATCAGTCTCTCCAAAGTGGGCCTACCCGGCGTGCGCACCTCCGTCGTCGTTGCAGACCCCGCCATCGTCAAAGCCCTGTCCAACATGAATGCCGTGGTCTCTCTGGCCAATGGCAATGTCGGTCAAGCCCTGGTGGGGCCGCTGCTCCGAGATGATACGATGCTGCGGCTGGGACGCGAGGTGATCCAGCCCTTTTATAAAAAGCGATCTGATTTGGCCAAAGGCATCCTCACCCAAGCCCTGGGCGACGATCTGCCCTGGGCGCTGCATGCTCAGGAGGGCGCCTTCTTCCTCTGGCTGTGGCTGAAGGATCTGCCCATCCCCGCCGCCGAGCTGTATCAGCGGCTCAAAGCGCGAAAGGTTCTGGTGATCCCCGGGCATTACTTCGCCTTCGGTCTGGATGAACCCTGGCTGCACCCTCAGCAGTGCCTGCGCCTCACCTACAGCCAGCCCACGACGGTGGTGCAGGAGGGCCTGGAGATCCTGGCCGATGAGGTGAAGAAAGCACGCGCCGAGGCCAGCTTGAGGTGAGGTAAAACACGCTTGCACCCATCCTCTGTTAAAAGGGGACTAATGACAGCCACAGCCAGTGCCGCAGGAGCCACCGCCGCCACTGCTGGGGAAGGAACTGCCCCCCGAAGAACCACCCATGAGACCGGTGCCGCCGATAGGCACACGACGCACGGGCTGGCCGCTATCAGGATGCTGGGTCAGCGGGGCGTCTTTCATGCTCTGACGCATCTCAAAACGCTTGGGCTGGTCACCTTCAAACTGGGGGATGGTTTCGTAAACGTAGGTGGGCATGAGGGGGAACGGTGGAGTGGGGTTAAGGTTCTGGGTTTTCGTTTCAGGATCAAGAAGAAACGAGCCGAGTGCGATGTTGATGGGGGTGTTCTCTAGAGTCGTCGGGGAATGTGGGCGTGTCCGGCTTGGGACTCTGGATCGTCTCCTGGCATCGATGCCGGATGACCCGCCTTGAAGATGGTGGTTGGTAGAATGCTCCTGGCAGACCTGTCAACGTTCTCTCTGGAAGCGGTTTATTCTGCATTGGGATCTGAGATGAGTGCGATCTCGTTCGCAGAACAAATCCGTCCTACGTTGGCCTCGCTCACAAGAAACAAAAACGGCGTCCCCGATGAAAGGGACGCCGTGAGAGGTCGGGAGGAGAGGGGGAAGAAGACCGGGACTAAGCGGCTTGCTCGTCAATCTTCACCACGCGGTAACCGCCGATCGCTTTGAAGTAGATCAACAGCAGCAGGTAGATGCCTGCCATGGTCATGGGGATGAAGGAGTCGGCCTTCAGAGTGGCACGGTCGCCTTTCTGGTCGGCATCCACCACGGCCTGTTGTTCAGGGGTCTTGGGGGAGGCTTCCTTGGCAGCGGCCAGCTTCTTACCATCGAGGCCGTAGGCGGCGGTGGAGTCCAGGTTCAGGAACTTGCTCGGCTCAGCGGCTTTGTATTCGGCATACAGAGCAGGGTTGGCTTTTTCAAGAGCTTCGCCAGCGAAGCGATCCTTACCATAACCGAGACCTGGGCCACCGATGAGACCGGCGGAGAGCATGCCGATGCCGCCCATGATGGACATGGCCACGGCACCTGTGTGCGGGTAACGGTCACCAATGACAGCCAGCATGGTGGGCCAGAAGAAGGTCTTACCCACGGCATAGATGCCCAGGGCCA
Source organism: Prosthecobacter debontii (assembly GCF_900167535.1). Classification (NCBI taxonomy): domain Bacteria; kingdom Pseudomonadati; phylum Verrucomicrobiota; class Verrucomicrobiia; order Verrucomicrobiales; family Verrucomicrobiaceae; genus Prosthecobacter; species Prosthecobacter debontii. Next base: position 308,684 of record NZ_FUYE01000001.1, on the reverse strand, counting down.
CGAGGGCCATGCCGAAGGTCTGCATGCCGCTGGCCAGATTCAGGCCCACGCAGGCGATGATGGCACAGACGAGGAGGAGGCCGATGGGGGAGAGCTTGAGCTTCGTCTCGATCCAGTGAGCGCAAAAACGCAGACCGAACATGATGGCGGAGGTCCAGATGAAGAGGTATTTACCCTGCTCGGAGGAGAAGAGGTTCCCGGTGATGTTTTGAATCCAGCCATCGGTGCCCAGCTCCACAGCGCCGACGAGGGCGTGGGTGACGAAAAGGATGAACAGCAGGATGGAGCCAAGGGAGAACTTGGTGATCAGAGCAACGACGATGAGCAGGGCACCGCCGATGCCATAACCGATGGCCTTGGCATTGTCTGGAGAGAAGGCCTTGATGATGTCACCGAAGAACAGGGCCAGCAGATAGCAGGCGACGACGGCACCCAGGATACCCACGGGCTTCAGCATCTGCACGAAGCTGGCACCTTTTTCGGCAGCCTCGGATTTCGGGAACTTCTGGCCCAGGAACATGATCGCATACAGTGCGGTCGGCACCAGGTAGAGGGCGAGCTGGAGCTTCCAGTTCAGTTGCATCTTGTCGTCCAAGATCCAGCCGGCTACCGTGCCTAGCACCATCCCTGCGGGCCAGGAGGCGTGGAGGATGTTCAGGAAGTGCGTGCGGTTGTTCGGATAGAGGGTAGCCACCAGGGGGTTGGCCACGGCTTCCAGGGTGCCGTTGGCATAGGCAAAGATGAACATGCCCCAGAAGAGGTAGCTGTAGGCATTCTCCGGCGTGCTGGCCCCGAAGGTGACGAAGGCGGAGATGATGTGGCAGATCAGGGCCAGGGCGACGAGCTTACCGTAGCCGATCTTGTCCACGATCACGCCGCCGAGGATGATGCCGAAGCAGAAGCCGGAGAAACCGGCACCGCCGATGGCTCCGAGTTGGGTGGCGGTGAAGCCAAATTCTTTCCCCCAGTTATCGAAGATACCGCCACGGATGGCGAAGCCGACGCCGGCGGCGAGGATGGCCATAAATCCGGCCCAGAGGAGCCGACTGGCGTTAGGTGCGATGCCTTCAGTTTTTGCTGACATGTGTTTGGATGCTATGAGGTTGGTGTGCGGTTATGATGAAACGGGGGGAATGAACGTGCCTGAACGTCGGGAAGAGCCCCGTCCTGGCAAAGCGGCGTTGTTTTAGGCGTAGCCTCTGTCAGGAACAAGGAAAAAAGCGCACGCAAGTATCAGTGCGCGCCGATTTCGACCGGCTTGTAGCCACCCTTCGAGCGGAAATAAATAAAGAGGCCGATGTAGCAAATCAGCATGAAGGTGGGTAGCACGGCGATGGAGGTGAAGACGCTGCGCTTACTCTCTGCCTGCACGGCTTCCAGAGTTTTCTTCTCGTCTTCGAGCAGACTCTGAATCTTAGTTTGGTCCAGCGTAGGTACCGTGCCAAAAATTCCTTCCTTCGGCTGCCCCTGCACCAACGTGTAGAGAGCAGTATGCTCCGTGACATTGAGGCGTTTATCCATGTCCATGTCCTGCTTGTAGCCGATGTAGGGGCTGCCCAGCACACCGAGGAAGAGCACCCCCACGGCAGAGACACCGTTCAGGGTCAGCGCACCGCCTTTCGGGAATTGCTCCGAGGTCAGACCCAGCGTGGTGGACCACAGGAAGGTCTTGCCCAGGGCATACACGGTGGAGGCACCGAGGATGGCCCAGCCGATGGAGTGCGACAGCATGAGCAGACCCGTGATGGCGATCATGGCACCAATGACCAGCAGGCCGATGGGCGAGAAGCGATGCACAATCGGACCCGCATAAAAGCGCAGCACCGTCATGATGGTGGAGACATAGACGAAGATCCAGGTCTCAAAGTGCGGGAAATTCGGACCGCTCAGTTTGAGCAGATCGGGCATCCAACCATCCGTGCCTAGCTCGGTGGTGGCAAGCGGCCCGATGGTGATGAGCACCACCAGGAATAACCAGTTCCCCAAAGAGCCGGTGTACAGCCCGGCCAGCACGGCGATAACCGTGCCGACGATGAGAGAAGACATCAGCGAAGCCTGATGCCCGGCCATCTGCATGACGGCGAAATAGACCAGGGAACCGATGATGAAGAAGCCAACAGCACCCACTTCCTTCAGCATGTCGCGATAGCTCACGCCTGCGGCCACACGCTCATTCACAGGGAAGGTGCGTGGCAGGATGAGCAGCGCATACAGCACCACGGGGATGAAGCAGAGGGCGAAACGGAACTGCCACACAGCCCCGAAAAAGAGCTTGGTATCCGGCAGAAGCGCACAGAACAGCGCGCCGAGGGCGAGGCCTGCGGGCCAGCCTGCGTGCAGGATGTTCAGCCACTTGGACTTGTTCTTATTGAAGAGCGTGGCCACCACCGGGTTGATGAAGGACTCCACCGTGCCATTGGCCACCGCGACGAGGAGGGTGCTCCAGTAGAAATCCTTGAAGCCGGAGGCCCGCAGCGTGAGCACCAGGGAGACCACGTGGCAGACGATAGCAAAGAGCGCGACGGTCTTGTAGCCGATGCGATCAATGATGAAGCTGAAGAAGATGATGCTCAGAGCAAAGGGCCACATGCCCGCGCCGTTGATGTCGCCCTTCTGGGATTCGGAGAGGTTAAAGCTGCTTTGCAATTCCCCGATGGTATTGGCGCGCACGCCGAAGACGAAGGAGGTGGCCACGAGGGCGATGAAGCAGGCCCAGAACAACTTCATGTCGGGCTGGGAAGAGCTAGGGGGAGCAGATTTCATGGAGTCGGGAGAGGAAAGGCGGGGCGATTACACGGAAAACGCCTCCGGACGGCAATCACTTTCTGCAAGGTCGGAAGCATTTCAGGCCTCGCTGGCGTTGGCTAGGCCAACACCGCCAGTGGATGACGTTTATAGAGCCTGCCTTCCCAGAGATCTGGCCAATGGGCATTTCACAAATGCACCACGGTGCGAATCACATGGGAGGCTCCTGGCCCGATGGTGACGGCAGAGTCCCCGGCATTCGCCGCCTCGATGCAAAGGAATTGATGGTAAGCCTCATCAGGGAGATCCGCGAGGCGCTTGGATTTTTCGATCCACGGATTCCAGACCACGGTCGTGCCGCTGCCCTCTTTCTCCACCGTAATGATGCGGCCCAACGCCGGATCTTCCACCGTTACAGCGCCAGTGCTCGCATACTGACGATCCACCTCTCGGTCAAAGGTGATGTCGCCCGTTTGGTGCCGCATCATTCGTTCGCCCACCGTGTCGAGGTAATCTGTATCGGCGAGTCCCTTGACAGTGATCTTGCTGATATCCCCGACCGTTAGGTAGGTGTGGAGGGCTTCAGTAATGACGAAGGAGGAATCACTTTTGTTAATGGTCTCCAGGCTGACTTCCAGCTTCTGCCCGAGCAAGATCGTTACCTGAGCTTCAAAACCATGGGGCCACAGTTCATGGGTTTCTGCATCGTTGCACAGGACGAACATCAGCTTCACCCCCGCTTCCGACTCATTGGCTTTTTTCAGCGTCCAGGGCCGGTTACGGGCGATGCCATGCATCGGCTTCGTGGCGTCGGACGGGTGAGCATTGAACCATGGCCAACAGATAGGGATCCCGCCACGGATGGGTTTCCCCGGTTCCAAGACGGCTTGGGGACTCAGGTAGAGGACGGGGGATTGGCCCGCCGGAGCCCACTCCATGACATGAGCCCCATTCAGAGCTACACGCGCCAAGCATGTGGTATGGTGGATCGTCAGCACCGGATACCCCGGAATGGCTTCCGTGAGTGTAATGGAGGAGGGGAGAGACATAGGCGTGGGGCTTCTTTAGATAAAACGTTCCAGCATGGGTTTCAGGTCGTGAAGGACCTGCTCGGGCCAATAGGGCTTGGCTGTCATGATCGCTCCTTCCAGCGCGTGATGTTCAGGCCAGGACGGCTCCAGCGGAATGCGCGGGATCACTCGCGCAATGACCGACTTCGCCAGCGCGACATTGGCCGCCACGTGAGACATCACCGCATCCACAGTGACGTGCTTTTCATCCGTCTTCCAGCAATCATAGTCCGTGATCATGGCCAGGGTCGCCAACGCGATCTCAGCCTCCCGAGCCAGCTTGGCCTCCGGCAGATTCGTCATGCCGATCACATCGAACCCGAGCTGACGGTTCGCATTCGATTCAGCCCGTGTGGAGAAGGCCGGGCCATCCATATTCACATAGGTGCCGCCGTTATGCACCCGAGCTTCCAGGCCTTGCAATTCCTCGTGCAGCAAACCACGCAAGCCTGCGCTGATCGGGTCCGCAAAGGCCACATGCCCCACCAGACCCCGACCAAAAAACGTATGATGTTCCCGGCGGCTGGTGCGGTCGAAAAACTGATCTGGTAGCACCACATCCCGAGGTTTGTATTCCTCCTTCAGGCTGCCCACCGCCGTCACAGCGATGATCCAGCGCACATTCAGAGAGCGAAGCGCCCAGATATTGGCTCGGTGGTTCAGCTCGGTAGGAAGAATACGGTGCCCCTTGCCATGTCGTGGAAGGAAATACACCTGCCGCCCGGCATACGTGCCACGGATCAAGGTGTCTGAAGGTGGACCGAAAGGTGTGGTCACCTCGATCTCCTCCCGGCCTTCAAAGCCTTCGAAGTCGTAGAGGCCGGAGCCGCCGATGATGCCAATTGCGGGAGGAGGTGCGTCTGCCATGCGCCACCATTGGAAGCGGGCGGAACGTTTTCGCAACCAAAGACTCCGTTTCCCCAGACAGGAACTTTGCCCTAAATTCCGCTTATGCCACTGCCCGCCTTGCCTCTTTCCACCCCTTCCCTGCTGTTCCCGGCCATCTCGCTGCTCATGCTGGCCTACACGAACCGCTTTCTGGCCCTCGCCACCATCATCCGCAATCTCCACGCCATCTGGCGGGAGAGCCATGACTGCCTGCTGGAGGCCCAGATCAGCAACCTGCGTCGCCGCATCCATCTCATTCGCAATATGCAGGCGGCGGGCGTCATCAGCCTGATCGCCTGCACCCTGAGCATGACCTTCCTTTTCTTCGACGCCCAACCCGGCGGTCAAATCTGCTTTTTCATCAGCCTCATCTTCATGATCCTCTCCCTGAGCCTAACTTTGAATGAAGTGGTGATCTCCTGCCGTGCGCTGGATGTGCAACTCAGCGACATGGAGCCAGACAGGAAGGCAGCATAAGGCTTCGACTGGTAACCTGATTTTCGTTGAGGGATCAGCCGTCGATCAGCGACAGATCTCACTTTACGTCCAAGATCTCTTCCAGTACACGGCCATCCATCGACGGCATCTCGATTTCCAACAGTCGGGCGATTGTAGGAGCGATATCCAGATTAGCCATCCGCGATAACACAGTGCCTTTTTTGATACCTTTGCCTGAGGCTATGAAGATGCCATCCAATTCAGGATCACTATTGAGATAGCCATGCGTGCCCCCGTAATCGATGCTCGGGGCGGTCACCGCTTCACCTGCTGCGGCGTTGTTAAAAGCATAGCCAGCTTTAGCATACAGAACAAGATCACCCATCCCTTGGTTTTCTGTGGGTGTAGGCATACCGAGAGAGGGCCCCTCACTGCCGTCGATGACTTTTTCAATACCCTCTGTAGAAGCAAAGAGTTCTTTGAGTTTAGGCAGCATCTCAGACTTCCTGGCAGGGTCTAGTACATAGACAAAACAGAGACCGCCCTGAGTCATTGCAGCGACGTCACACTGAGTGATAGCATTGCCAAATGCGCGAGCATAACCTGCGTTTTTCAGAACCACATTTGGATAGACAAACTTGGACACTTTTTTGAAACCGTGATCGGTAGCGATCACAAAAGTCGTTTTGTCTCTCAACCCAGATTCATCCACCGCCTGCACCAGATCGCCGACCAAACGATCTGCGTATGCCAGGGCCGTGTAACTAGCCATATTGGCCGGGCCGTAGCGATGATGGGTTCCATCCGAATTCAATGTGTGATACAATAACAAATTAGGCTGATGTGACTTGAAAATGTGACTGGCAGCTCGGGTCCACATGAGATCGTGCCAAGCCATATTTTTACGTTGAGGCCCAGGGGTCATCCATCCTACCTGCTCTTCCGTCATAATCCCTGCCGCAATCATTTCTTGTTCGATTGGACGGCTGGCATCTGGAATCTCCTCAAAGCTCCAATCAATAGTATCCGCGTTCTTGATAGCGACCCAATCCACCTCAGCGGTTGTGAGGCCCTCTTTGTGAGCAATGTCGTAGATCGTTGGGACATGGACGAGGCGGTTTTTCGGTGCCCATTGCTCAATCCTTGGCGGTTTGTTCCCCTCCTGGCGAACCAAGAGCCCGTTAAAGAGCACGCCATGCTTTTGTGGATTGACTCCGGTGACCATGGTGGTGTGATTGATCCAGGTAATAGAGGGGTTGGAGACTGTCATCGCCTCAGATTGTGCCCCTTCAGACGCCAACTTGCGTAATGTTGGGACCGGCAAAGAAGGGTCTTTCCACATCCATGCGGGAAAACCATCAATGCTGATGAGAATGATATGCTGGTCTTTGTCTGCCGCGCAAAGAACAGCCGTGAAACCCAAAGCGAAAATCAGAGAACGTAAAAACATGGTTGGAAAGGCTTCTATCTACGCAGCCTAGACGAACCCTTTTTACAAGATCCGTGCTAAACCCTTACCTCCCTCTCCGCTGATGCTGGCGTGCGCGGAACTCAGCGGGGCCGCAGCCTTGCTGGCGGGTGAACATGCGGGTGAAGTAATGGCGATTCGGAAAGCCGCATTCGACGGCGATTTGATCGATGGTTTTGTCCGTCAGCACCAAGGCCTCGCGAGCTAACCGCAGGCGTGTGGCGATGACGTAGGCGGCAGGGGTTTGTCCCGTGTGCTGGCGGAAAAGGCGGATGAAACGCTCAAGCGGCATGCCCGCACGATCCGCCAGGAAGCCATTGGAGAGCTGGGCCTGCGGGGCTTTTTGAATGAGGGTAAGCACGGCCAGCAGGGGCTCCGGTAGGGTGGGGGCAGGCGGAAGATCCAGCCCAGCAAAGACGCTGTGCAGCAGGGCCGCGCTCTGATGGTGCAGACGCTGATCCCGCGCCTCGCTGGCAGGGGCCGCATGGGTGCGCAAGGCGGCCTCGATAAGCACACGCAGGGGTTCATCCAGTGGGATCACCACCGGGCCGCGCGGTATCGGCCCGGCGAGGCGACTGACGGTGAAGTGCAGCCAGTAGTGGCAGGCCGAGACCGGGGCACAGCAGTCAAACAAGGTGTTAGGCGGGATCAGCACTCCCGCCTCTGGCGTGAGCGGGATCTGCCGCGCCTCGTGCTGGAGATGGCATCCCGGTTTGGGGTTGTAATAAAATCGCCAGAAGGGGCTATCCACACCGGGATGATTCCAGTCCTCCAGAGCCGGATGGTAGCCGCTTTCATGAATCAAAAACGCCGACCAGCCTGCGCGTTCCATGCCGGAGAGGCTGACGCCGTGGGCGGTGGTGTAGTTCAGATACTTGGGCCTGCTCAGCATGATAAATCAAGAATCCGACATGAAAAAAGTGGTTTCAAGCTCGCCTCATGCCTGAATTCTGCATGGAATGGCTCACGATCAGACACAGAATACAGACAATGTGACACGGCCTTTTCACGTAACATGAGGTGACATGATCTGCAAGAATGCCATCCCCCTGCTGCTGCTCTCGCTCACCGCTCTGCCCGGTGTGGCGGCGGAACTGGAGTTCAATCGGGATATCCGCCCCATCCTCTCGGACAAATGCTTTCACTGTCATGGCTTCGATCCCAAGACGCGCAAGGCGGGCCTGCGTCTGGATGAACGGGAAGCCGCGGTGACGGAGGGGCACATCGTGCCGGGAGATGCGGCCAAGAGCGTGATCATCGAGCGTGTGCTCACCCACGATGCCGATGAGGTGATGCCGCCACCAGAATCGAAGTTGGGTCGCCTAACCGAACGTGAAATCGCCACACTCCAGCGCTGGGTGAATGAAGGGGCGAAGTATCAAAAGCACTGGAGCTTCATCGCACCGGATCAGACCCAGATGCCACGCTGGAAGGCGGAAGCTCAGGCCGCAGGGGAGGTCACGCCGATTGATCATTTGGTGAAGACCGGCCTTAAGGCTCGTCAACGGCAACTTCAGCCCCCGGCTGATGCGGAGACGCTCATCCGCCGTGCCAGCTTTGACCTGACCGGATTGCCCCCGAGTGCTACGGAGGTGCAGGCTTTCACTGCGAAGGCCCAGCACGATGCCCAGGGTGCCTATGCGGATCTCATCTCGCGGCTCCTGGCCTCCCCGGCCTATGGTGAGCGCATGGCCGTGGATTGGCTGGATGTGGCCCGCTATGCCGATAGCTATGGCTTTCAGGTGGATCGTCCGCGTGAGGTCTGGATGTGGCGGGACTGGGTCATCCGCGCGTTCAATGACAACCTGCCGCTGGATCAATTCATCACCTGGCAGGTGGCCGGTGATCTGCTGCAGAATGCCACGGAGGATCAGGTGTTAGCCACCGCTTTCAATCGCCTGCATCAGCAGGAGAGCGAGGGCGGGTCGGTGGAGGAAGAGTATCGCATCGAATACGTAGCGGATCGTGTGCAGACCTTCGCCACGGCTTTCCTGGGCCTCACCTTCGAGTGCGCGCGCTGCCACGACCACAAGTATGACCCCATCTCGCAGAAGGAATATTACGGCCTCTCCGCCTTCCTTCAGAACATTGATGAAGCGGGTCTGTATTCCTTCTTTACTCAATCGGCACCGACGCCCGCGATGAAGATTCTGGACAAGCCTAACAAGAAGAAGAAATCGGAATTGGAAGCCAAGATCGCGAAGCTGGAAAGGGATGTGGGCACTCCTGACCGCACTGAGCTTGATACGATCCTCCAATTGCGGGCAGGATCACCGCAGTCGCGGGACAGGGTGTCCGCATCACTGGAAGGCCAGATCGCACACTTCACCTTCAACAATCTCGACGGTAATAAACTCGAGGATTCTCTGAATCCCTCTCCCCCCCAGTCCAGAGAGAATGTGGAAGACAACAAACGCGTGGTAGCTCAAACCACCCCGTCAGCAAAAGCCCCCAAAAAAGACCCGAAGGCCAAAGCGCCGGAAACCGCCGCGACTCTCAAGGGGGAAAACAAGCTGGCGCCGGGGCGCTTGGGGCAAGCCATCCTCTTCACGGGCGATGATCCGGTGGATACCCCGGTGGGAAACTTTCATCGCTATGATCCCTTCAGCCTGTCCCTCTGGATCAAGACACCGGATGTCAAAGAACGTGCGGTGGTGCTGCATCGCTCCCGAGCCTGGACGGATGCCGCAAGCCGTGGTTATGAACTGCTCATTGAAGAGGGTAAACTGAAGTGGTCCCTCATTCACTTCTGGCCAGGCGATGCCATCTCGATTCGTGCCCAGCAGACGCTGCCGCTCAATGAATGGGTGCATGTGGTGGTGACCAACGATGGCAGCAGCCGTGCGAACGGGCTGAAGATTTTCATCAACGGCCAGCAGGCCCAGGTGGAGACGATTCGGGATCATCTGACCAAGGACATTACCGGTGGCGGTGGTGATACCATCAGCCTCGGCGAACGCTTCCGCGATCGCGGTTTCAAAGGCGGTGCGGTGGATGATCTCTGGGTGTTCTCACGAGATGTTTCCCAGCCCCTTGATGCCGGTTTGAAGTCAAAGCTGGCCGACTTGAAAGAAGCACGCCGGGAGCTGACCGAACTCATGGACGGGGCTCCGGAGATCATGGTCATGCAGGAGCTGCCGCAGCCCAAGAAAGCCTATGTGCTCTTCCGGGGCGAGTATGACAAGCGCGGGGAGGAAGCGCCGCCCGTCACTCCCGCCTCGCTTTCGCCTTACCCGAAAGATGCGCCGAAGAATCGTCTCGGTCTGGCCCGCTGGTTGACCTCACCTGAGCATCCGCTGGTGGCGCGTGTCATCGTTAATCGTTTGTGGCATAGTTTGTTCGGGCGCGGTTTGGTCAAAACCAGCGAGGACTTCGGCAGCCAGGGTGAGAAGCCTCTGTATCCCGAGCTGCTGGATTATCTCGCACTGCGATTGATCGAGTCCGGTTGGGATGTCAAAGCCCTGCTGCGCGAGATCGTCAGCAGTGAGGTTTACCGCCAGCGCAGCATCGCCGATCCCGCCCTCATGGCCGATGACCCCGAGAATCAGTGGCTGGCTCGTGGCCCACGCTTCCGTCTGCCCGCTGAGATGATTCGTGACAATGCCCTGGCCGCCTCAGGACTGCTGGGGAGACAGGTCGGCGGCCCTCCTGTGAACCCCTATGAGATGACGGAGGCCTTCAAGCCCGTAGAGGTGAGCAAGGACACGAGCGTCTATCGCCGCAGTGTTTACACCACTTGGCGTCGCACCAGCCCACCTCCGGCTATGGTCGCCTTCGATGCCCCACGCCGCGCCGTGTGTAGCGCCAAACGCGAACGCACCGACAGCCCGCTCCAGGCGCTCATTTTGCTGAACGGCACCCAGTATGTGGAAGCCGCACGCGCCTTGGGCGAAAGCCTGCACCGAGAAGCTCAAGGCAAGCTGGAAACGATGATCGAGCAGGGCTTTCTCCGCTGCCTCAGCCGCAGGCCCGATGCTCGTGAGCGAGAGATCTGCACACAGCTTTATCAAGATCAACGGAAGCACTACCAAGCGCACCCTCAAGAAGCCGAGGCATTGCTCCAACACGGCAACTCCAAGCCAACTCCCGACCTGCCTCTCGCCGAATCCGCTGCCGCCACCATCCTCGCCCAAGCCCTCATGAACCACGACGCCTGCGTGGTGAAGCGGTGAATGGGCACGCCTTTAACCACGAATCTCACGAATGATCACGAATCGTCAGAGTCCATGGATCACGAACATCGCCAGCCGTTTAGCCTTCGTGTCTCTTCGTGAAATTCGTGGTCATCGCCCTTCCCCATTTTGTTCTCTCAGCCATGAAATCTGAACGCACGCTTCCAAACGGAGTCGAGGTGCCCTCGCATCACTTCATCAACCGCCGTCAGCTCCTCAATCGTTTTGGCCTGGGGCTGGGCGGCGTGGCTTTGGCAGAGATGCTGGGGCGTGAGCAGGCGCTGGGGGCGGATGCGGGGATTCTCGGGGCTCCGCATGTGCCGCCGAAGGCGAAGCGCATCATTTATCTGTTCATGTCCGGCGGGCCTTCGCACCTGGATCTGTATGATTACAAACCGCTGTTGAACAAGCGCCATGGCGAGAAGCTCCCCGACAGCGTGCGTGGTGGCCAGAGGCTCACGGGCATGTCGGGAAATCAGAGCTCCATCCCGATGGTCGGTTCGCCCTTCAAGTTCACGCAGCATGGCCAAGCGGGTGGCTGGTATAGCGAACTGCTGCCTCACACCGCCAGCGTGGCCGATGAGTTGTGCGTGGTGAAATCCATGTTTACCGAGAGCATCAACCATGGCCCTGGCGTGACGTTTTTTCAGACCGGTTCCCAGATCGCCGGACGCCCAAGCATGGGGGCGTGGTTGAGTTATGGTTTAGGCGCGCAGAATGAGAATCTACCTTCCTTCACTGTGCTCATCACGAAAGGCAAAGGCGGTCAGCCGCTGGGGGCGCATCTGTGGGGCAGCGGTTTCCTGCCGACCAAACACCAAGGCGTTCTTTTCCGCGCGGCGAAAGATCCCGTGCTGTATCTGGGCAATCCCGAGGGGATCAGCGGCGACAGTCGCCGGATGATGCTGGATCGCCTGAAGGAGCTGCATCTGCATCAGCTCGAAGGCACACCCGATGCCGAGATCAGCAGCCGCATCGATCACTACGAGATGGCCTATCGCATGCAGAGCAGCATCCCCGAAGCCACGGGGATCGAGGATGAACCGCAGCACGTGCTGGATCTCTATGGCGAGGATGTGAAGACGCCGGGCACCTTTGCCGCGAACTGCCTGCAAGCGCGTCGCCTGGCGGAGCGCGGGGTTCGTTTCATTCAACTCTATCATCAGGACTGGGACCATCATGGCGGTCTGCCGGGGAACATCCGTAAATTGGCCAAGGAGACGGATCAGGCCTCCGCAGGCCTCATCAAAGACCTCAAACAACGCGGTTTGCTGGACGACACCCTCGTGGTGTGGGGCGGTGAGTTTGGCCGAACCAATTATTGCCAAGGCAAGATCAGTGAGAACTTTGGGCGCGATCACCACCCACGCTGCTTCACGGCCTGGATGGCGGGGGGCGGAGTCGAGGCAGGCTCGATCTACGGAGAGACGGATGAATTTGGCTACAACGTCCTGAAGGACGGCGTGCACATCCATGACTTCCACGCCACGCTGCTGCATCTGCTAGGCATCGATCACGAGCGCCTGACCTACAAGTTCCAAGGCCGCCGCTATCGCCTCACAGATGTGCATGGTCATGTGGTGAAGGGGCTGTTGGCGTAAACGTCTCAGGCTACAGCAAATCCTCCCACGGCAGGTGGGTGAACAGCCAGTAGATGACGCGGCGCTTGAACGGGGTGTGCGGATCATGATGATGCACCTCTAGGCGCTTCCCGGGGAGCTGGCGGGTCCAGGTGATGCGGCCTTTTTCACAGGTGATGCGCCAGCAGTTCTCGGGTTTCAAATCCGTCTCCAGGTAAGCTTTCAGCCGCTGGGCAAAGACAGGGCTGTCGATGATGACGCCGGTCTCGGTATTGATGTATTTGGAGCGCGGGTCCATGTTGTAGGAGCCGACGAAGGAGATGTGATCATCCACCACCAGCCCCTTGGAGTGCATGCCCATGGGCGTGAGGCGGCGGGCGCGCACGTAGTCCCGGCGGGAGGGGGCGTGGGCATCCATCTCATGCAAGGAGATACCGGCCTCCAGCACATCCTTGCGACGGTTGGCGATGCCGGACATGGCGCTGAGCCCATCGATGGAGCCGAGCGAATTGGTCAGGATGCGGAAGGTCACGCCCCGGTCGGTGACTCGGTGGAAGAGCTCCAGGGTATCTTCCTGCGGAATAAGGTAGGCGGCATGCATCAACACCTCCCGCCGGGCCTCGCCCACCGCTCCCTCCACGGTGTGCCAGACTGGGGAGGACACCCGGCCCTGGCGTAGCATGCGCTCGGGGGGATCCGCCACAAATTCATAGTCCGCCCACACCATGCGGCGCTCAAAGTCACTCAACAGGCTGCGGGCCTTTTCCGCCGACAGCAGCAGGGGAAAGGGAAACTCACGGCGCCAGGCCAGGAAGCGTTTCTTGCGGTTGATCTTACGCCGCAGATCCTGGAGGTCTTCGCGATCCTCGGCGGTGAGTTTGGCCGGGTCGCCCTTACGAGTGAGGGGGGAGTCCCAATACAGGTCGAAGGACTTGGCCGCCGCCGTCACCACGGGCCCAGCGGCGATGAAGTCGAGGTCGCGCATGTTATGCCGCGGGTCCACCCCAAAGTAGGTATCCGCCAGGTTTCGCCCGCCGCCGATGACGACCTTACGATCGGCAATCAAAAGTTTGTTATGCATGCGGCTCTGCATGCGGTCGATCTCACCGATGACCGGCAGGGGATTGCCCGCAAAGATGCCGGAGAGCTTCGTCATGGGATTGAAAAAGCCGATCTGGATGTTGGGATGCGCGGCCAACACGGCGGAGCGCACCTCGCTCTGCGCCTTGAAGGTCACATCCAGTAGCAGACGCACCTTCACACCACGATCCGCCGCCGCTAGGAGACGCTCGGCAAAGGCGGTGCCGAGGGTGTCGTCCTGCCAGATGAAGTATTGGAAATCCAGGGTCTTTTGCGCCGTCTCCACCACCGCCAGACGCGCCAGGAAGGCCTCCTGCCCATCCGCCAGCAGTTCAAAACCGGAGGTGCCTTGCCGGTGCACCGTGCGCTGGTGATTGGAGGCCTCGATCGTCTTCTGCCCCTCCAGGATGGAGGCGGGCACAGGTGGCTGTGTGGCCGGGTGGCGGACACTGCCCCCCGTGCAGGCGGCCAGGCACATCATCAGCACCAGAACGAGACCGCCCCCGATCCCCCTCAACCTCGGCTGGGCGGAAGGGAAAGAACGGGCTGGAAAAGAGGGAGGCTCAGCGTCGTCATCGGGAGAGGAGCGGGGCATACGTGATTTCGGAGGTTCGTTTCCTAAGAATCGAATCTGGCAAAACGCCCGACTGTATCAAAGTGAGAACGGGTTGGGGACAAATCGCCAGTTCGGAGTCCAGGCTTCAGGCGAAATCTTGGGGCTTTCGAAGCTCTCCTGATTCCGGCTAAAGCCGGGGCTCCGAACTCGAAGAACGAGGCGCTAGAGAGGAGGGGTGGATGGCTGACGTAGGCGGTGGCCCTCAAGTGGTCCGCACACTCCGTGTGCGGGAAACCGCGTGGAAGTCCGAGTGAGCTGCCCATCGATCTCCAACTTGGCCCACCCTGGCCTGACCTAACCCGAGATCACACCGGGGCATCCCAGCCCATGACCCCCAAGGGTGCGTATGCCAGGTTGGGAGAGATCAGGAGCCTGGGCTTGGCCTGCCGAACCGGGCTTTTCGCACACGGAGTGTGCGAGCCACTTTGAGCAGCCGCTTGCGCATCCAAGGATCCATACATCCCCCTCATCCAACGATCCTTATCAGCGCATCGTTCGGAGTCCCGACTTCAGGCGTAACCTGGGGAGCTGCGAGAGGTGGAAGAATCCGGCCGAAGCCTGGGCCCCTAACTCCCCCCCCCAGAAACCGCGCCTGTGGGCCGCCATTCAACCATCCATCGTCCAGTTCCCCTCATGCGGCCGCGCCTTTCAGGAGATCAAAGACGGTGACCATGCCTAACAAATAATTCTCTGCGTCCACCACCACGGCCTTGCTCACGCCGCTGCGCATGAGGGTCTGCACCAGCTCGGGCACGGGCATGTCGGAGCGGACACAGAAGGGGGTGGTCAGGGGCAGGTCTTGCAGTTGATCCCGGCAGGTGAGGCCGTGGTTTTTCAGCCAGTCGTAGGCGATGCTGCGGCGCAGGAGGCCGATGACTTTGCCCGCGTCCGTGACGGGGTAAGTGCTGTGCGGGTGGGCCTGAAACTCAGCCACGGCGTCCTGCACGGTCTGGGTGCAGGTGAGGGAGGCGATGTTACGCGTCATGACATCCGCAGCGGTGGAGAGGCGGGTGGCTTCGGGGATGGCGTTGACGGTTTGCAGGATCTCCTCGGGCAGATGATACTGCTGCGCGGTGGAGCGGAAGAGGGAGCCGAGGGAGCCGATGCTGTTGGCCAGGGTCTTGAAGGTATCGCCATCGATGGCCACGAGTTCGCTGGGTTCCGTGGCCGTGGCATCGAAGCGCCAGATGCCATCGCCTAACAAAGCACGTTCGCCAAAGTGTTCGCCAGCACGCGCGGCTTTAACGAGCTGACCGGAGGCGTCGGTGATCTCCACGCAGCCTTTTTTCACAGCGTAGAGAGATTGGGCGGGCTCACCGGAGCGGAAAAGCGAGTCGCCCTTCTCCAGGTGCATCTCGCCCAGCGGGGAGGAGAAGCTGGGGGTGAGGAGATTGATGTCGCGGGGGAAAAAGAGCTCGAAGGTCCACTCCGCCATCACGCGCAGTTTCCTGTCCAGCCCAGGCAGCTTCATGAGGTAAACGCTGCGCCACATGAACCAGGCGAGCAGGCCGGAGAACCGCAGCCCCAGAACCATGGCCACGGCCTTGCGGTGGCCGATGGTGGCCAGCTCGCCGAGACCGGTGAATTTGAAGGGCTTGAGCGGCTTGTTTTGCAGCGCGGAGATGATGTTATGGCCAATGAGCGCACCCTGCCGCATGGCAAACTGGGCCGTCTCTGGGCAGAGGCCGCCATCGGCCTTGGGGAAGGAGGCGCAGTCTCCCGCCGCCCACACCTTGTCCAGCCCTTTGACCTGACCGGTGGCCTCGACGACCACCTTGCCCCGCTCCAGCGGGAGCTGACCTTTTTCCCCCAGGGTGACCAGGATGGGATTGGGCGCATTACCCACGGTGCAGACGACGAGGCTGGTGGGGATGGTGGTGCCGTCATTGAGCTGCACGGTGCGGGCGGTGACGGCGCGCACGCGTTTTTGAAAGATGAGCTTCACGCCCATTTTCTCCAGGCACTCCCGCGTGTAGTCCCCCAGGCGCGGCCCCAGCATGCCCAGCACGCGCTCGCCACTGTGGACGACGGTGACGCTGGGCTCGTCGGGGCGGATGTTATCATAATACCGCAGCACCCCGGCGATGAGGTCCTGGATCTGGCCTGCGGTCTCCACCCCGGAGTAGCCGCCGCCCACGACCACGAAGGAGAGCATCTCCTTCCGCTGCTGATGCTTGGTGATGAGATTCGCCTCCTCCATGCGGCTGATGATGGCGGCGCGCAGTTTCATGGCATCCCCCACGGTGCGCATGAGGTAGGCGTGCTCGGACATGCCGGGGATGCGGCTGAGGTCCACGCCTGCGCCGGGCGCCAGCATGAGGTGATCGAACGTGACGGTGACATTGGGGGTGAAGCGCCCGCCATCCAGGGTCAGCACGCGGCTTTCCAGGTCCAGCGCCGTCACCTCCCCCTTCAGCACATCCGCCGCCTCACAGATCATGCGGATGGGGTTGACCACATGCTGAGGGGAGAGCGAGCCGCCCACCACCTCCGGCAGCATGGGCTGGAAGACCATGTGGTTTTCACTGGCGATGATGCCCACCCGCAGCTTTTCCCCGCCGAGGCGTTTCAAGATCTGTTGGGCACAGTAAACGCCGGCAAAACCTCCGCCGATGATGGCAATGTCAAAATGTCGGGAAGGCGCTTCGTGCATGGCGGGTTGGGTCGGTCGCTCTCGTGGCGAACCTTTCCAGCGCAAGGGGCGGGCCAGATTTCGGGGAAAGTCAGCCCCATGGGGAAAACATGATTAACGAGGCCATGTGCCCTTCACCGCTTATAAGCCAGCGAAGATTGCACTACGGAACGGCTCGCCGCGAAAAAGGCCGTGAGAGTCTATCCGAAAGCAGCTCGTGCTTAGGTTTCCTCATCTTTTTTTGGCTCCGTAACCGTCGGGCGTAGCTTACCGCTACCGGGCAATGCGCTGAGGAAGAAATACCGTGGTGACTGAATGAGATCCCCCACCTCGCGCACGGCCATGCGGCCCAGGTAACCATTCAGGCGATCCAGTGCATCGGGGTAGCGATCCAGATGCTTTTCCAGGAAGCGGCGCAGGCGCGCATTGGCATTGTATTCCACCGCTAAGGTGCCCAGATTCAGGAGCAGGAAAATCACACAGCAAGCCACCATCAAGAGCACAGCAATGCGCGGTGGAAGCCGCAAGAAAAGCAGCCCTCCCGCTGCCACCAGGGCAAAGAACGGTCCATACCGATTCAGCCGGATCACCGTCTGTCGCCATTTCAGGTCGGAAAGAGCCGAATCCGTCTGAAGAGCATGGCCAGCCTCATGCAGCGCTACAGCCCAAGCCCCCATTGAGGTGCTACGGGCAATACGCGGGCGCAGAAACAGCTTCCTCCGGGCAGGGTCGAAGTAGTCGGTGACCACCCCGTCATACTCCACCACTTCCACATCTTGAGCCCCTTCGTAAGCCAGGAAAAGCTTGACCATCTCCGTGGCCGTATGAGCCGTCGGAGCTCGTTCTTTGAGGCCTTGGCTCTTCACCACGTCAGCTCGCCCGGCCGCCCACTGGCAGACGCCGAAGCACAATGCGAGGACCAGGATGAAGAGCGCGAGCATGCCCAACGGTGAGAGGAAAATGACGAATGTCGAACGCGGAATGCAGACGGCCTGATGATTTAAGTAAGCGAAGAATTCTTACCTGCTTGTGACGGCAGCTAAGATGAAATCCGTGTATTCATCCGCGTGCCTTCTAGCGTTCGGGACTTTGACAGCCCACAGAGTCCGGGCAGAAGCCGGGGCTCCAAACGAGCCGCCCTCCTGATCCCGCATGGGGGAACCAATGACCAAGCCCCCCTTACTTCTTCTTCCCCTTCTTCGGGGCAGGCGGGCTGGGCTTGACCATGTCCACGGGCACGTCGTTGGTCTGCTTATCGCCGGGGGTGCTGCGGCCATCGGCGATGATTTGTTTGAGCTTCATCGTCAGGTTGGCCACCACTTCGGGGTGCTCGGCTTGGAGGTTGGTCTGCTCACCGAGATCCGCTTCCAGGTCGAAGAGCTGCACGCTCGGGGCGTCCTTCGGTTCCTTGCCAGGGCGCGGCTCGCTCCAGCCGCCGCTGCCGGGGCAGAAGGCGAGTTTCCATTTCCCCTCACGGATGGCGAAGTAGCCGCCGATGCTGTGATGCACCACGCTCTGACGCAGGGCGTCGCTCTCCTGACCTAACAAAACGGGTAGAAAGCTGAAGCTATCCTCCGCCGCATTGTCGGGCAGGCGTGTGCCAGTGATCTCGGCGGTGGTGGCCATGAAGTCGGTGAGGCAGGTGAGTTGCGTCGTGGTTTGCCCCCCCTTGACCTTGGCGGGCCAGCGCACGAGGAAGGGCACGCGATGCCCGCCATCATAGATGTCGGCTTTGTGACCGCGCAGCTTGCCGCTGGGGTTGTGGCCTTTCGCCAGCAGGGCGGGATAATCGGCACTGGGGGAGCAGCCGTTGTCACTGGTCAGCACGACGACGGTGTTTTCGGCCAGTCCGTTATCGTCCAGGGCCTTCAGCACGCGCCCCACAGCGGCATCGGTTTCCATCACGAAGTCGCCATATTGATTGAGGCCGCTTTTGCCACGCCATTCAGGATTCGGTAGGATCGGCGTATGCGGGGAGGTGAAGGGCAAGTAGATGAAGAAGGGCTTGCCCGCTTTAGCGTCAGCGGCTTTTTCCGCCACATACGCAGAGGCTTTGGAGGCCAGGGTGGGCAGCACCTCGTAGCCGGTGAAACCGGGGGCGGCAGGGCCTTTGCGCGTGTAGCGCTTGGTCTCTCCCTGCACCATCTCCAGCTCACGATCTTCAGTCGGCTGGACGGTGACACGACCGTTTTCAATGAAGCAATAGGGCACCATGTCCAGAGAGGCGCTGATGCCGAAGTAATAATCGAAGCCGACGCTGTTAGGCCCGTTCTTTGCCGGTTGGGTAAAGTCCACGCTCCAGGCTTGTTCGCGGGATTCGATGGTCAGCTCAGAGACGGTCTGACCTTCCTTGATGACCCAATCCATGCCCAGGTGCCATTTGCCAATGCAGGCGGTGTTGTAGCCTTGCGCCTTCAGCAGGGAGGCCACCGTCATCCGGTCGGTGGCGATCAAGTGCGGGCTCAGCCCCCCGAGCACGCCGCTCTGCAGTTTCGTGCGCCAGTTGTAGCGGCCCGTCACGGTGCCGTAGCGCGTGGGGGTGCAGACGCTGGAGGGGGTGTGGGCATCGGTGAAGGTCACGCCTTCTTTGGCAATGCGATCCATGTTCGGCGTGGCGATCTTGCCCTCAGGATTCAGGCAGCGGACATCGCCGTAACCGAGGTCATCGCAGAGAATGAAGATGAAGTTAGGTTTATCGGCCGCATGCAGCGCAGCAGCCAGAGCGAGAAAGGTGAGCGGTTTAAAAAAGGACCGGAACATAAAAAGAAAGTGAAGCGGAGGCTTCCGCCACGAACGATCAGACCGCGAGGAAGGATCACTCAGGCAGGAGTGAGGTCAAGACTCTGTGAACAGCGGCAAGGCGCTGCTTGTTTCATGCAAATGCCGCCGTTTTTACGGTGACGCTGGGATCGGAGCCTCGAAGATCAGCCCCTGCTGGGCATCCGCCCGCGCCAATTTTACCCGGGCGGTATTGCGCTTATCTGGACCCACTAGGTTTTCGGCGATGAGAAACCGGCCCTGTCCAAGCGTGGCGATGCCTACCGAGGCATTGATTTCCCAGCGGCCTGTCATTTGAAAAGCCTCATCTGCACGCAGCAGCACCGCAGGTTTGCCATAGCACCCGAACCACCAAGCCCCCTCGGCATATTCGACCGTTTGAATGCCCATAAGCGTGTAGCCACTGGCCAGGGCATGACGCTTCACGAGCTTAAAGGAGGCGTCGTATTCATACACCTCGTTTCCATCTGCCCCAGGAGGTAGGCCGCCGACGATGTAAAAGTGGCCGTTACGGTAAGCCATGCCCCCTGCTCCATGCACCACCTCCGGCACCGGATACCGCGCCAGCTCGGCCAGGCTATCGCTATCGTAAACGAAAACCCAGGAATCGGCCGCCCCGGCGGGCTGATTGAATTTGCCCAGATTCACGGCGACATAGAGCTTTCCCTCCACATGGCAGAGATCGCCCTGATGATCTGGGGCCTGCACCTGTCTAAGGATATGTCCTTGGCGATCCGTCTTCACGATCGCGTCCGTCCATGACCAATAGATGGCGTCTTGGGCATCGGTGCAGATGCCCTGGACATGACGCTTATAAATGCCTTCACAAGTCGCGGCTTGAAACCCTGAGTCGGCCGCGAACGACCACGAAATCAACATCGAAAAAGCAACGATCAGACGAAGGGGTGGATGGGAAACGAGAGACACTGGTCATAACGTTTTCAAGAACCAAATTCATGCATGAGGTGATGAGCTCACGCCCCACAATACCTTGATGGCCTGAGCAGCGGCACGGACATTGTGCACACGATAGATCTGAGCCCCGCGTCGCATCCCGGCGGCGATGCAGGCGAGGGTGCCGGCATCGCGATCCACAGCATTAGGAAGATCCAGCACCTGACCAATCACGGTTTTCCGTGAGACAGGCAGCAGCACCGGACGGTCCCATTTCTGAAGCTGATCGGCATGGCGATACAGCGTGAGATTATCCTCCCGCTGTTTGGCGAAGTCGATGCCTGGATCCAGGATGATGTGCTCGGGAGAAAGTCCTGCGCTATGCGCCAAAGCCAGCTTTTCATCGAAGAACGCAGTCATGGTCTCCAGGATATTCGCATAACCCACATGAGTGTGCCGCACCTTTGGCTGGCCGATGCTGTGCATGATCAGCAGACTGGCCCCATGCTCTGCACAGAGGCGCGCATTCGTGGCATCGGGCAGGGCGCTGATGTCATTGATCAGATCACCACCATGGGGAAGTACCGCCTCGATCACTTCGGAGCGCCAGGTATTGATGGAAAGCAGTGGCGGCCAGAGCTGGGCCGCGTCCCACGGTGCCTTTTCAAACTTTGCTACTAACTCCGGCCAGGCTGCCATGAAAGGAAGCAGCCGCTGGATTTCATCTTCCACGCTGATGGGGCCGCGATTCGTCCGCGCACTCTCGGCTCCGATATCGATGATGTCAGCCCCTTCACGCAGCATGGTCTCGGCTTGAGCCAGGGCTTTGTCGGGGTCTAGGGTGCCATCTCCGCAAAAGGAGTCGTCATTGATATTCACGATCCCCATCACCAACGGGCGGCGGGGAAACTCAATGACGTGATGACGGGCTTTCCAAATCATGGTTAGGCAGAATCAAAGCGGCCATGTTTCCGGCAGGGGCACCACACGACGCTGGCGTTTCTCAAAGCGCACGGTTTCACGATAGCCGACACTGCGAACGAACTCTAAAGCTTGAGCAAAGTCTGCTCCCACATCGGTGGGTTTATGGGCATCGGAATTGATCACGATAGGCACCCCGGCGCTGAAGGCCATCTCCAGCATGGCACGTGCGGGATAAAATTCGTTGAGTCCCTTGCGTAGGCTTGCCGTGCTCACTTCCATGACACCCTTCGTATCCGCCAAGGCCTGGATCACAGGTTCATAATAAGGCCGAAGATCCCCCGTAGGCAGGGCCCCGAAACGCTTGGCCAGATCTGGGTGCGCATAGAAGTCATGCTGCTGAGCGCGGATCATCTTTTCATACAGCCGCCAGTAGTTCTTCCACATCTCCAGGATCTCCGGCTGAGTCTTGAAGTGGTTCATGTATTTCGGATCATCCACGGCCAAGCCGTCCTGGATGTAATGCACACTGCCGATGAGGTAATCCCACTCTGCCAGCTTGGCGATGCGATCCGTCCAGGCCTCGCGTCCCTCCAGGTAATCGCATTCCAGGCTCAGTCGCACCGGGATCTCTGGCACCGCTTCGCGAGCCTGCTCCACCTCGGCCAGATAGACCGGCAGCTCATCCCAGGTCATGCGCCATTCATCCAGAAACTCCGGCGTCGGGTTGTGATCCGAAAAACCAATCTCAGCGAGGCCGATGCTACGGGCATGGCGGGCGTATTCAATCGGATGCCCCTCCGCATGACGGCACAGGGGATGGTGGGTGTGATAGTCGGTCAGCACGCTTCTTTCATGGCGGAGGAGTGGCTGGGGTGCAAGTGGGAGCGAAGTTGGGTTACTTAGCCCCATTACGTTACACTGGTAAAAACGTTGGACTTCATATTGTCCCACCAGCCTTCCAGTTTATGGCGGATTTCTGCGGACACACTAGACGGCGCTCGCAGCTTCATCTCTAGCAGCCCGTATTGGCTTTCTTCATCAAAGCTCGCTTCAATAGACAGTCCCAAGGCTGGGTCGTAGGCAGAGAAACGTTTGGTGTCGGAAAATTGGCAGGGGAATGACCTTAAATTTGAGACGCTGGACTCAATGGTTTTCAAATCAATGGATTCACGTTGTTCCAGAAAGCACTGCCCAAAAGCGCCCGGAGCCACATTGATGTAGTAGATGCCCCAATTTTGCTTTTCCGGCAATCTCGAACGATTTGTCGAAAACCATTGAAGTAGTTCTTGTGTTCCCAATGCACCAAGATTTTCAAATTCATCGGGATCATGGTATCGCACCCATAATTCCCCGGAAGGGGCTGCCCAATAATAGCGATGTCCATCAAAGTCTTTAGCGATACGCCAAAGATCTTTCAACTCAGTGGTCTTTTCAAGAGATGCCAATCCTGGAGTATCCTCATCAATGGTATGAAGATGAGCATCGTGCTCCAACGAGGAAGTCGGCGGGGTAAGTGTGCAGTCCCCAAAGAAAATAGTCTGTGTCACCCAGAGGTGCCTACCAAGACAATCGTAAGGCTTCACTAACTTCTCCAATGTGCAGGTCGGATCATTAAAGCAAAACCATTCACGATGCGGGCGCGTCATAGACTATGTGTCAAACGGTTCACTGGTTGAGGTATGTACTAGTGATTGTAAATATTTTCCCCCCTCTTCATCCCCCGATAATCCCGTGGGCTGCATTTCATCACGCGACGGCACAGGGGATGGTGGGTGTGATAGTCGGTCAGCACACTTCTTTCATGGCTGAGGAGTGGCTGGGGTGCAAGTGGTGGGCGAGGCGACAGCGAGGGATGTTGGTCTTGGCTTGACATTACACGCTATGGACAACATCCTGTCCATATGAAGGCGATCACCTATACGGCGGCTCGGGAAAGCTTGGCGGCGACGATGGATCGTGTCTGTGAGGACCATGATCCGGTCATCATCACGCGTAATCGCGATCAAGCTGTGGTACTCATGTCGCTGGAGGATTACGAATCTCTCCATGAAACCGCGATGCTTCTGCGTTCCCCTGCCAATGCCCGTCGTTTGTTGAACTCCATTGAAGAACTGAAAGCTGGCAAAGGCGTCTCTAAAACTCTGGATGAACTGGAAGCATGAAACTCCTGTTTTCATCGCAGGCTTGGGAGGATTACACTTATTGGCAGCAGGTGGATAAAAAGATCGTTCAAAAGATCAACGGTCTGCTGAAAGACATCTCTAGGACACCTTACTCAGGCATTGGCAAACCCGAGCCATTGAAGCATGCACTCAGTGGTTTTTGGTCACGCCGCATCACGGACGAACATCGTTTGGTTTATCGTGTGGAGGGCGACACGATCCAGGTCGCGCAGGCTCGGTATCATTATGAGTGATGGGAGAAAAACCTTGCTTAGCGCACGCAATCACGCACGTTCTCGGTATGAAGACGGTCACGGCAACATCCGCACGCGCAGATTTCTACAATCTCATTGATGCCACGCTGGCAAATCATGAGCCGGTCCAAATCACGGGTAAGCGTGGCAATGCCGTTTTGGTTTCTGAATCCGACTGGCGGGCCATTCAAGAGACACTCTATTTGCTCAATATCCCCGGCATGCGGGACTCGATTGTCGAAGGGATGAAAACGCGAATCGAAGACTGCAGTGAGGACATTGACTTGTGAGCTACAAACTGGTTTTCACACGCCATGCGCAAAAAGATGCCAAGAAGCTGAAAGGCAGCCATTTGGCGGCCAAAGCCCGTGAACTGCTGGATGTGATTGCCAAGAACCCGTTTGCCAACCCACCACCCTATGAAGCCTTGGTCGGAGATCTGCAGGGTGCCTATTCGCGCCGCATCAACATCCAACATCGTTTGGTTTACCAAGTAATTGAGGAAGAAAAGACCGTTAAGGTTCTACGGCTTTGGAGTCATTACGAATGATTGAAGCAAATCGTTATCCTCGCTTCATCCCCCGATACTCCCGCGGGCTGCATTTCATCACGCGGCGGAACAGACGATTGAAGAAAGAAAGCTGGGTAAAGCCGCTGTGCATGGCGATTTCTAGGACACTGCGATCCGTTTCTTGAAGGTCGCGGCAGGCGGCTTGGATGCGGAGGCGATTGAGGAACTCGCTGAAGGTGCGACCGGAGTGTTTTTTGAACTGACGGGCAAAGGTGGGGCGGCTGAGGTGGGTGAGTTTCAGCACGTCTTCCAGACGCACCTCCTCACGGAAATGCGCCGCGAGGTGGCGCACCGCTTTGGCGATGGCCTGCTGGTAGTGGGTCTCGGTCGCCAGGGCAAAAGAGCGTGCGGAGAGGGGTTGCGGCTCCTGGGTAGAGGTCCGCTGAATGCAGGCGAGGATACGCAGCAGCAGGGCGAGCTGATCCATGCCCTCGGCCTGCGTCAGTTCCTGCATCCAGGCGGCGACTTGTTGCGCGGCAGGGCCTCGAATACGCAAACCGTGGCTGGCTTGGCGGAAGAGATCGCTGAGGGATGCCGTCTCTGGAAACGACCAAAGAGCATGGCCTAACGGAAAGTGCCATTGCACAGAGATGCCGCTGCTGGAGCCACGAGTGTGCCAGTAGTGAGGCAGCCTTTCCCCCAGCAGGACAAGATCTCCGGCCGCGAAGGAGCCAATGTGATCCCCCACGAAACGCGTGCCCGTGCCGGAGGTGAAAAGTGTGAGTTCCATCTCGACATGGAAATGCCAGTGGGTGCCCTCGCCCTTCACACGCTCGACCTGTTCCGGTCCCAAGACGTTTTCCACCTCTCGTAGGGAACGCGACCAGCGCAGCACTCGAAAGGAATGCCCGCTGGGAATCTGAATCTGTTCACGTTCGACCTGCACGGCACTTTCATAACACATTTTCGAACAATTTCGATACAGATTTGAGATGATAGTGCCATTTTTCGAGACAGCAGACGTAGAGCGGAATCTAGGGGCCACGTTAAAAACAGCCCTGCATATGAGCACCCCAACCAACTACCGTTTTTCCTTTGGCCCCTGGAACATCAGCGAAGGCGCTGATCCCTTTGGAACCGAAGTCCGCGCCGTTTTCCCTCACGAGGAAAAGTTTGCCCTGTATCGCCCGCTGGGTTTCGAAGGCGTGCAGTTTCACGACGATGACGTCGTCCCTGGCATGGATGACCTGACGCCTGACCAGATCGCTAAGAAGTCCGGGGAAGTGAAAGCCATGCTGGCCAATCAGGGGTTGATTCCTGAGTTTGTCGCCCCGCGTCTCTGGTTTGCTGAGCAGACCACCGATGGTGCCTACACTTCCAACAGCGCCTCGGATCGCGACTACGCCTGGGATCGCACGAAGAAGTGCATCGACATCGCCCGCTCCATTGATTGCAAAGCCATCGTGCTCTGGCTTTCCCGTGAAGGCACCTACATTCGCGAAGCCAAGGACGCCCGTCTGGCTTACCAACGCATCCTCGACACCGTGAATGCCATGCTGGACTACGATAAGGAGATCGAAATCTGGATCGAACCCAAGCCGAATGAGCCGACCGATCAGGCCTATGTGCCGACCATCGGCCACGCGGTGGCCCTGGCCTATGCTTCCAGCGATCACAAACGCGTGAAGGGCCTCATCGAAAGTGCCCATGCCATCCTCGCTGGCTTGGACCCGAGCGATGAAATGGCATTTGCTCTCGCTCACGACAAGCTGGGCAGCGTCCACCTCAATGACCAGAACGGCCTGAAGTATGACCAGGACAAGAACTTCGGCGGAGCCAATCTGCGTGTCGCCTTCAATCAAGTCCGTGTGCTTGAAGAGGCCGGCTACGGCAAGCGCGGCGAATTCATCGGCCTGGATGTGAAAGCTATGCGCACCCAGCGCGGTTGCCCTGTCACCGACCACCTCAAATACAGCCGCGAGATCTTCATGCACCTCGTGGACAAGGTCCGCAGTGTGGACAACAACCTCATCCAGCAATTCCGTGACGCTCGCGACTACGAGGCGTTGGAATTGTATGTGATGAAGCACTTGATGGGACTCCAATAATCATCCACGACTCCCTCCCCCATCATGAAACAATACCGTCTCAATCGTCTCTTCAATGCCAAGTCTGGCCGCTGCTTTGATGTGGCGGTGGATCATGGATTCTTCAATCAACCTGGCTTCCTCCAGGGCATCGAAGACATGCGTGTGGTGATCAAGACCCTCGTGGATGCAGCACCCGATGCGATCCAGCTCACGCTGGGTCAGGCCCGCCATCTTCAGGAAGTCCAAGGCCGCTTCAAGCCCTCCCTGGTGCTGCGAACGGACGTAGCCAACATCTACGGCAAGGTGCTGCCCGAGAGCCGCTTCAGTCTGATGATCGAGGAAACCATGCTTCAAGCCGTGCGTTATGACGCCGCATGTGTGTGTGTGAACCTGTTCCAGATCCCCGGCGCGCCTGAAGTGCACGAGCAGTGTGTGGAAAACATCCTGCGCCTGAAACCCCAGGCCGACTACTACGGTATGCCGATGATGATCGAGCCGCTGGTGTTCCAGGAAAACAGCGTGGCTGGTGGCTACATGGTGAATGGCGATGAAACCGCCATCACTCACCTTGTCCGTCAGGCCGTGGAGCTGGGTGCTGATATCGTCAAAGCCGACCCGACCGATGACGTGAGTGTTTATCACAAAGTCGTCGCCGCAGCCTCCGGCATCCCAATCCTGGTTCGTGGCGGTGGTCGTGTGAGCGACAAGGAAATCCTGGAGCGCACACAAGGCCTCCTGGCGCAGGGCGCAGCGGGCATCGTGTATGGTCGCAATGTGATCCAGCATCCGAACCCGAAAGGCATCACCCAGGCCCTCATGGCCATGGTGCATGACAATGCGAGTGTGGATGAAGCTCTGAAACTTGTCGCCGCCTAACATGAAAGACGTTCGCATCGGCATCATCGGCGGCGGTCTCATGGGTCGCGAAATGGCCAGCGCTTTTGCCCGCTGGTGTGCACTTACGGACGTGACCGTCCGCCCCGTGCTGGTTTCGGTCGCAGATCTGAATCCATCCACCCTGGCTTGGTTTGACTGCATCCCCTCCTGCACGCAGAAGACCACGGATTATAAGGAACTCCTCTCTAATCCTGATGTGGATGTGGTGTATGTGGCGGTGCCGCATAACCTGCATGAGAAGCTTTATCTGGACGTGCTTACTGCAGGCAAAGACCTCTTTGCAGAGAAACCTTTCGGCATTGACCTGCCTTCGGCCCGTCGCATTCTGGAAGCCGTGAACTCCAGCGGTCGTTTCGTCCGTTGCAGTTCCGAGATGCCCTTCTTCCCGGGGGCTCAGCGTGCGTTTGAGATTGCTCGCAAAGGTGAAATCGGTCGCGTCTTAGAAGTCGTCTCCGGTTTCCATCACAGCAGCGATCTCGATCCGACTAAAGCCGCCAACTGGAAGCGTCTCAACGCGACCTGTGGTGAAGGTGGCGCGCTCAATGACTTGGGCATGCACTCCTGTCACTTGCCCCTGCGCCTCGGTTGGAAACCCACCCGCCTGTTCGCTCAGCTTCAGAAGGGTTATCCTCAGCGTCCCGATGGCAAAGGTGGCGTGACGAATTGCGATACCTGGGACAATGCAATGCTGCATACCTGGACCAGCATTCAGGGTGAGGAAGTGCCCCTGCGTTTGGAAATGAAGCGTCTGGCTCCTGGAGCGACCAACACTTGGTATATCGAGATCCTCGGCACCGATGGTGGTGTGAGATTTAGCACGGCTGAACCCAAGACGCTCTGGATCTTTGAGCGCGGTAAGGAACAGTGGTGGAAACGCACCGATCTCGGCTTTGGCACCCCATTCAAAGCCGTGACGGGTGGCATCTTTGAGCCAGGTTTCCCGGATGTGATTCAGCAGATGTGGGCCGCCTTTCTCATGGAGCGTGCGGGTGAACTCAATGGCCGCTTTGGCTGTGCCACTCCTGAAGAGGCCGTGGCGACTCACGAGATCTTTGCTGCTGCCTTGGAGTCCCAGCGCAATGGCACGGTTGTCAGTCTCTGATCCGATCCCATTCCCTCTGTCATGACCTCATCTCGCTCAGGCATTCTCGCGGCTGGCAACTTCATCGTGGATTACGTGAAGATTGTCGATCACTACCCGCAGCAGGACATGCTGGCTAGCATCCTGAGCGAGTCGCAGGCCAATGGCGGCGGCCCTTACAACGTTCTCAAAGACCTAGCCGCCATGCAGGCTGGGTTTCCCCTGGCTGCTTGCGGTCTCGTGGGAGAGGACGCCAATGGTCGTTGGATTCGCAGTGACTGCGCTGCGCATGGCATTGATACCACGCAGCTTCACAGCAGTTCTGAGCGTTCCACGTCCTACACCGATGCCATGACGGTGCAGAGCACCGGAAGGCGCACCTTCTTCCATCAGCGTGGAGCCAATGCGCTCTTTGATGTTTTGCATTGTGATCCTTTTCGAAGTAGCGCCCGCATCTTGCATCTGGGTTATCTCATGCTGCTGGATCGCATGGATAGCTTCGATGCCACCGGCCGCACCTATGCCTCGCATTTGCTGGAGAAGGCTCGTGAAGCGGGCTTGATCACCAGTGTGGACATGGTCAGCACCGAGAACCCGCAGTTCCGCGAGATTGCACTGAGTGCTTTGCCTTTCACGGATCATCTCATCATCAATGAAATCGAAGCGTCGAGGGTGCTTTCCCGCCCGCTCGCTGCCATGGATTTCCCCGCGCTGCTCGCAGCAGCTCAGGAGATTCTGGCTTTTGGTGTCTCAACGAGTGTGACCATCCACGTGGAGCATGGCGCGGTCTCTTGCCAGAGCGACAGCACAAGCCATATCCAGCCTTCATTGAACCTCCCTGCTGGCTACAGCCAGGGGGCTACAGGTGCTGGTGATGCCTTCGCGGCCGGGTTGTTGTATGGCATTCACGAAGGCTTATCTTTGCCTGAGCGTTTGAAGCTCGCGGTCTGCACGGCGGCAGCTTCGTTATCTCATCCGACTCCCTCAGGCGGTATGAAAACGGTGACAGAGTGTTTAGCTCTTGCGGAGACGTTTGAGTTTCGTGGATAGAGGCTGAACCCCTATCCTAATAGAGGTTGAAATAAAAGAACTGCGACCAGCGTTCTAACAGTGGTCAGACCACCTGATCACCAAGCCATGACTTTGAATGCAATCGCTCGTCCACCTTCGTTGGTGGAAAAAGTATGTGAAAGCCTCGCGGCGCTCGCTCGCAAGCATTTGCCTGAGGAAGAAGCGTGGTTACCAACGGAGCGGGAATTGGCCAGTCAGCTAGGCGTGAGCCGTAGTGTCGTGCGGGAGGCGACCAAACGCTTAGAGCAGCAGGGGCTTTTAGAAGTCCGTCAGGGCCTGGGCGTCCGGACGGTGAATCATTTGCACAAACCTCTGACGGGAGCTCTGGAGCTACTGGTGCCAGAAAAAACGGAGCGGTTGAAACAATTGATCGAGGTCCGGCTGATGGTGGAACCCGAGAATGCTCGATTGGCCGCAGAGCGCGCCACCGATGAACAGGTGGTGGAGTTGCGAGCGGTGCATGAGAGGTTGGTCTGTGCGACGGGTTATGAAGAGTCTGTGTTGGCTGACATGGAGTTCCATCGATACGTGGCCGTCATTTCAGGCAATCAGATCGCGGCCTTGCTGATGCAGTCTTTGTCGGAATTGCTGCAAACCAGCCTAAAGCACGGTTACAAGCGTGTGACACCGGCGACGGCCGTGCGTCAGCATGGAGCGGTGGTGAAGGCCATCGAACAACGGGATGGCTTGGCTGCGGCTCGTGCGATGAGCCGCCACTTAGTAACGGCCCGCGAGGATCTTGGGCTCGAGTAACACCTGTAACTTTTCGCAATTCACCTCTTCAGTTTATCGTTATGACCACGGATCTGTCGGCACTTTCACGGCGGGCGTTTTTGGAACGCATGAGCACAGGGCTCACGGGTGTTGCCCTCACACACTTGATGCAGGCAGTGCCGATTCAGCGGCCGCATTTTGCGCCGAGGGCCAAACAAATTTTGCAGATCTTCTGCCCTGGCGCGGCTTCGCACGTGGATCTGTGGGATCATAAGCCGCTGCTGGAAAAGTTCCACGGAACCCCACTTCCAGGCGGAGAGGCGGAGGTGTCTTTCCAGGGCAAGAATGGCAATCTCATGCGCTCACCCTGGGACTTTGCACGAGCAGGGCAGAGTGGAAAGATGATCTCCTCCATGTTGCCCAACATGGCACGTCATGTGGATGACATCGCCTTCATCCATAGCATGACTTCGCGGACCAACACGCATGGTCCGGGCTGTGTGAACATGAATTCCTGCTTCACACGGGATGGCTTTCCCAGTGCAGGTTCTTGGGTCAGTTATGGCCTGGGAAGCTTGAACGATAACCTCCCGACGTATGTGGCCATCCAGGATCTGCGAGGGGAGCCCCCGAATGGGAAGGCGAATTGGTCCAACGGCTTCCTTCCTGCCCAGCATCAAGCGGTTTCTATGTCCGCCCAACAGATGCTGCGCAATCTTCAGCGACCCACTGCGGTCAGTGGCCGTGAAGAAGAAGCGACTCGTGACTTCATTCACTTTCTCAACGAGCAGCATGCCGCTGAACGTCCCGGCAACCAGGAGCTACGGGCACGGATGGCCAGTTATGAGTTGGCGGCACGAATGCAGTTGGCGGCACCAGAAGTCAGTGATTTGTCGCATGAGTCGGCATCCATTCGGGAACTCTATGGCACGGAGGATAGCAACCATCTCAAGGCAGCCTATGCGCGTAATTGTTTGCTCGCCCGCCGCCTTTTGGAGCAGGGAGTGCGTTATGTCAGCCTGTATTGTGCCAGCCGTGCCAGTGCCGTGGATGGTCTTCTGAATTGGGATGCTCACAAGACGCTCAAGGCTGACTACGAACGTCATTGCCCCATCTTCGATCAGCCGACCGCGGCCTTGCTTACCGATCTGAAACAGCGAGGGATGCTGAATGACGTCTTAGTGGTCTGGTGCACCGAGTTTGGTCGCATGCCCACGCATCAGCAGGGCACCTCCGGGCGAGATCACAATCCTGATGCTTTCACCACCTGGATGATGGGGGCGGGAGTCAAGGGGGGGATCAGTCACGGTGCCACCGATGACTTTGGACGCCGCAGTGTGGAGGATGTGGCAACGGTCTATGACTTCTACGCCACGGTTCTGCATTTGTTAGGGTTGGATCACGAAAAACTGACCTATTACCACAACGGCACCAATCGCCGTCTTACGGATGTGCACGGACACGTGCTCAAGGACCTGCTGGTTTGAAGCGATGTGAAGAGCCCTCTTGTTATGAAAACGTTGTTACCATTGGCTTTCATTTTGGTTTGGGTCCAAACGCGTGCGGACGACCACACCTTCTTCGAGCAAAAGATCCGTCCAGTCTTGGTGGAGCAGTGTTACAGCTGCCATAGCGCGGAAGCGAAGAAGCTGAAAGGCAATCTCTATCTCGATTCGAAAGCGGGCTGGGAGGCGGGGGGTGATAGCGGCTCACCGGTCATTGTTCCCGGTAATCCGCAGGATAGCTTGCTGATTCGTAGCCTGCAGCATGTGGAGGAGGGCTTGGAAATGCCGCCCAAGAAGCCCAAGTTGTCCGACGCGATCATCTCAGATTTTATCACCTGGGTTAAAATGGGCGCGCCGGATCCACGCGCGGGAATGAAAATCGAGGCGAAGCGTGCGGATAAATCCTGGTGGTCACTGCAACCGCTCCGCGAAGATCTCACCCAGGATCATCTGGACGATTATGTGCAGGATAAGCTGGCAGAAAAGGGCCTGCATCTGAATCCTCCTGCCGACGGACGCACGCTCATCCGGCGCATGACCTATGATGTGATCGGATTGCCGCCCACACCGGAGGAGGTGGCTCAGTTCGCTGAGGAGTATGCCCGCAATGCCGAAGCCGCGACGGAAGCGTTGGTGGATCGTCTATTGGCCAGCCCGCGCTATGGTGAACAGTGGGGACGTCATTGGTTGGACGTGGTGCGCTTTGGTGAAAGCAATGGGTTCGAACGTAACTTCATCATTGATGATCTCTGGCCCTTTCGGGATTACGTCATCCGCTCGCTCAATGATGATAAACCTTTCAATCGGTTGATCGTGGAGCATCTGGCTGGCGATGTGGTGGGGAAAGATCAGCCGGAGATCGAAGTGGGTAGCGCCTTCCTCGTCGCGGGTCCCTACGATGATGTGGGCAATCAAGATCCGGTTGCCCAAAAAAATATCCGAGCGGCGACGTTGGATGATATGATTACCGCTGCGGGCAGTGCCTTTCTTGGCCTAACGATCAATTGCGCACGCTGCCATCATCATAAGTTCGATCCCATTCCCACCGAGGATTATTATCGGATGCGGGCCGCCTTTGAAGGGGTCAAGCATGGGCGCCGTGTCATTGCGAGCCGCGAAGCCCGGGCTGCCCATTCGGCAGCGGTCAGGCCCTTGAATGAGAAGTTGGCCAAGCTGAACGAGCGGAAAGCGGCTCTGGATAAAGAAATCGAAAAACGCGCCCAAGCGGTCAATGCGGCGCAGAAGCCGACTCGTCCGAAGATTGACGTGCATGGCACGGAAGAGAATTTCGCCCCGGTGGAAGCTCAGCGGGTGCGGTTTGTGATCCATGCCACGACGGACCTGAGTCCGAAAAGCGCGGTTTCGGGGCGATTGACGGAGTTTCAGGTATGGAGCGCTGAGGTGCCGAAACGCAATGTAGCCTTGGCTGCAGAAGGCGCTCGTGCAGAAGGGGCAAAGTCGGCGACCGCCGAGGATTTCCCAGAGGCTTATGGACCGCAGCTCTGCATTGATGGCCAATTCGGCGAGCAATGGTTCATCGGACAGCCCGCCACTCTCACGCTGACTTTAGCGAAGCCGGAGCGTATCCAGGGCATCACCTTCATCAATGCCCGAGGGGGACGTGAGTTGGATGATAGCAAAGTGCGCGGGGCGACTCCCTGTGAATATGAGGTGCAGGTCTCCATGGACGGTGAGCACTGGCAAACCGTGGCGAGTGATGAAGGGCGTGAGCCCTGGAGTCCCGCTCACGGTATAGCCAAAGCAAAGCGACAGGTGACACGTGCGGATGAGGCGCAAAGTCTGAAGCTGTTAGACAAAGAGATGGCGCAAATTCAGGCTGCTTTGAAGGCCATCGTCCCTTTACCGACGGTCTGGGCGGGCACTTATACCCAGCCGAAGGAACCCACCTTCGTTCAGCAGGGCGGGGATCCGATGAAGCCCACTGAGCCAGTGCAGCCTGCCAGTTTGAAGGTCTTAGACCAGCTTGTGCCAGAGTATGCGTTACCTGAAACAGCTTCAGAGGGGGAGCGTCGCTTAGCTCTGGCTCGTTGGATCACTGCTGAGAAAAATGCGTTAACCTTGCGGGTGCTGGCCAATCGGGTTTGGCACTATCATTTCGGCATAGGTCTGGTGGATACCCCCAGTGACTTCGGGTTCCTCGGAAGTCAGCCCACCCATCCTGAGCTGCTCGACTTTCTGGCTCAGCGTCTGCGCAGTTATGGTTGGCGATGGAAGCCTCTGCATCGGGAGATCTTGCTTTCGCGCACGTATCGGCAGTCGGGGCAGTATCGTCAGGAGGCAGCGCAAGTGGATCAGGAAGCCCGGCTCCTCTGGCGCTTCCCGCCGCGCAGACTGACGGCAGAGGAGGTGAGAGATACCTTTCTCAGTGTGGCAGGGAAACTTCAGCTCGAACCCATGGGCGGTCCAGGGTTCAGGCTTTACAAATTCACGCAAAACAATGTGTGCACGTATTTCCCACTGGATCAGCATGGACCCGAGACGTGGAGACGTGCCGTGTATCACCAGAATGCCCGCGCCAGTGTGGTGGATGTCTTGAATGACTTTGATCTTCCTGACATCTCCTTTGCAGCCCCGCGCCGTGCCAGCACCACATCCCCCTTGCAGGCGCTGACGCTGTTAAACCACAGTTTCACGCTGGAGATGGCGCAAGCTCTGGCAGAGCGCAGTCGTGGTAATGACCCTGTCAGCCAAGCCTTTCGCTATCTGTTTCAGCGAGCTCCCACATTGCCTGAAAGAAGCGCGGCAGAAGCTCTCGTTCAGAGCCACGGCATGGCAGCACTATGCCGTGGCTTGTTAAATTCCAACGAACTGCTTTATCTCGAATGACCACCTCTCGTTGCTGGATGTGTCTGGGTTCACTGGTTTGCCTTTCGGTGCTCACGCTGGCAGCGGAGGAGCAGGACTGGGTGGAAACCTTTGAGCCCATTCATGCGGAGCGTTTTCTCACACCCATTCCGAACAAGAACACCGAAGTGCGTGATGGGGTCTTGTGGACGCGCGGTAGCAGTGGAGGCAAATACCCTCCCATGTTTTACCTGGGAGTTGAAGGCGCGGATCTGACGCTTTCTTTCCGCTATCGGCATTTGCAAGCCGGGGGTTGGCTTTGGTTTTTTGTGGATGGCGATGATGGCTTCGGCAGCACGGATCATTTGCTGCGCGTCAAGTTACTGCGAACCGGCCTCCAACTCCAAGTGGATGGACATTCCAAAGATCCGGCACATCCCCAGCGTCAGATGAAACGCGAGGCCGATGCCGTGAGTGGTGCCTACCGTTTGAATGAGGTGCTGCCTTTGCAGCCACTTTCTCTCCAGGAGAATGTCTGGCACGAGGTCAAACTCACGTTTCGTGGGGATATTCTGAGCCTGCATCTGGACGGTCAGCTTTATGTGGATGCCCTGAAACGCCCCGGCTTTAAGGGCCAGAAGCGAAAACTACTCTGGATGCAAAATGGCGGAGAAAAGGGGATCGAACTCGATGATCTCCGCGTTAGTGCAGTTCAACCCTGATCCAGCCATGATCCCGCTTCGTTCTTTCCTCTCCTTGATCTTTGTCTTGGCCGCCAGCCTTCCTGCGGCTGAGCCTCTTTTGATCAGCCAGCCTCAGCCTGAGATTGCGAGCCCAAGCTTCAAAGAGCCCTTGGACAAGACCTGGAGCATCGCGCATGGACGTTGGACACCTCGCGAGGGAGTGCTGGATGTGGTGGAGTTGCCTGAAAACAAACATGTGCCGGTCCTGCATCACAAGGTGCCTCTTCAGACAGCCGTGATTGAGTGCGAGGTTCGATTCGATAAACCCGGCACCTTTCTGGTGGGATGCGATGCGACGAAGCATGTCGGCCGAGTCATTGTGAAACCCGATGGACTCAGCATCGCAGAAGACTCCGTGAAACCCTCTCACACCTTGGCGACTCTGAAGCTGCCGGTGAAAACAGGGGAATGGCATCACCTCCGGGTGGAATGGACGGGCGATCAAATGGCGGCTAATTTGGACGGACATACGCTCAAGGCTCAGCATCCGTATCTGGCCACGCCGAAGACGCGCAGTTGGCTGGCGGTGGGCAAGGCGGCTCAGGTGCGTGCGTTGAAGGTCTCTGGCACCGCCCGTGCAGCTGCGAAGTGAGTTGCAAAACAGCCTCCGATGAAACTGTCCGCATTCTTGTTGATGCCATGGCTGATCCTAGCCAGTGCAGGTTTGAGCTTGGCCGAAGAGCCACAGGTGCTTCTCAAGGAGGACTTTCAGCAACCGCTCTCGCCACAGTGGTTCTGGGGCTTGGGCACTTGGACCACTCACCAGGGCGTGTTGCGGGGATTCGAATCTGGACCTCGCCGTCATGGGCCGGTGAAAATGCGCCGTTTTCCCCTGACGGATGGGATCGTGGAATGTGAGTTTCGGCTCGAAGGCCAAGCTGGCTTTGCTGGAATCATTTTTAACGGGAGCCAAGAGCGTGGGCACATCGTGCATCTCGTCATGGCGCGCGAGGAATTGCGGGTGCTGGCTCACCCCGAAAAAGGCAAGACCGAAGAACTCTATAAACAAGCCCACACCCTGAAGCCGGAAGTGTGGCATGAGGCTCGCCTTGTTTTCAAAGGCAGCGTCTTCACCGCCACCGTTGATGGGCAAACGTTCAGCGTCAGCCATCCCGCTCTGGCCGAGGAAAAGCAGGCCTTCGGCTTGGGCGGCGACTCTGGCGGGCCTGACGGGGAGAAAATCGGGGCGTTGGAATTCAGAAATCTCACGATCTTGAAAAATTGATTCCACTTTGCCTTTGGCCTCTGGCTAAAACTTGCTAAGGTAAAGGCCCTCTGCATCGCGCCGATGTGGTGAAATGGTAAACACAGCAGACTTAAAATCTGCTGGGAGGTAACTCCCTTGCCGGTTCGAGTCCGGCCATCGGCACACTCTTCAGCAGTTCAAGCCCAGGCGAACGAAGCCTTTTTGAAGCTGCATAACCATCACTGCGGTGATGCTCGATGGCGGTTCGTTAGGGCGGTCACAGCCCTCCAAGTGGCCAAAAGTGCCCTTTTTGGCCTCCAGATGGCCTAACAGCGTGTCAACTCCCTCTTGACCATGTCCCCCAGTTGCACCACTCTGCCCGCCCTCAAACCAGACCACAACTAATGCCCGCTAAAATCTATACTGAAAAAGACGCCAGCCTGGCGCCTCTGAAAGGCAAAACCTGCGCCGTGATCGGCTTCGGCTCCCAGGGCCATGCTCACGCCCTCAACCTCAAGGAAAGCGGCGTCAACGTCATCATCGGTCTGTATGCTTCCAGCAAGAGCCGCAAGGTCGCTGAGGAAAAAGGTTTCAAAGTTTATGACACCGCTGAAGCTGTGAAGCTGGCAGACGTCATCTTCGTCGCCGTGCCAGACACGAAGATTGGTGGCGTGTATAAGAAAGACATCGCCCCGAACCTGACCAAGGGTAAGACCCTCCTGTTCAGCCACGGTTTCGCCATCCTTTACAAGACGGTCGTTCCGCCGAAAGACGTGAACGTGATCATGGTGGCTCCTAAAGGCCCTGGTCACATCGTCCGCCGTCAATACACCGAAGGCAAAGGCGTTCCTGGCCTTATCGCCATCTATCAAGACCCAACCAAGAAGTCCAAGCAGATCGCTCTGGCCTGGGCACACGGCGTGGGTTGCACCCGTGGCGGCGTCATCCAGACCACCTTCAAGGAAGAAACTGAAACCGACCTCTTCGGTGAGCAGACCGTTCTTTGCGGCGGCACCGCTGCCCTCGTGCAAGCTGGTTTCGAAGTGCTGATCGAGGCTGGCTACTCTCCTGAGATGGCTTACTTCGAGTGCTTGCACGAACTGAAGCTCATCGTGGACCTCATGAACGAGTCCGGCATCGCCGGCATGCGTTTCTCCATCTCCGAAACCGCCAAGTGGGGTGACGTGAAGGTGGGTCCGAAGATCATCGACGCCAGCGTCAAGAAGCGCATGAAGGCCGCTCTGAAGGACATCCAGACTGGCAAATTTGCCAAGGAGTGGATCAAGGAAACCGAAACCGGTTACAAGACCTTCAACAAGCTCCTCAAAGACGGTGAGAAGCACCCGATCGAGAAGACCGGCAGTCGTCTCCGCGGCCTGATGCCTTGGATCAAGAAGCGCGACGTGAAGGGCCAGCAGGCCAGCTACGAGTGATGATGAGGCCGCCGAGCGCGGTCACATACTCCACTTTTCCAAAGGCACGAGTCGAAAGGCTCGTGCCTTTTTTTTGTTCAGTAGATCTAGCCCTTCGCTCCCCTATTCAGATATCCCCTCGTCGCCACCCAAAACGTTCGAATCACTTGTTAGGCAGCTTGCCACTTTGCCATCAGCCGGGTCATCTCGGCCTCGGAGACGTCTTTCACCCGCTGAGCTAAAGTCCAGCGATAGCCGAAAGGATCGTTCACTCGGGCCGTGCGATCTCCGTAGAACTGATCCGCCGGACCTTGCACCTCAAAAGCACCCACCTTGAGGGCTTTTTGAAAGGCTGCGTCCACATCAGGTACATAGATCATGAATAGGCCACCTTTACCCACTTCCGGAGCCCAACATTGATAGCCAGGGTATTCATCTGAAATCATAAGCGTGCTGTCTCCAATGCGGAACTCCGCATGTGCCACCCCGCCTGTCTGAGGATCGGTCAGCCGCAGACCCAGC
Organism: Prosthecobacter debontii; assembly: GCF_900167535.1. Taxonomy (NCBI): domain Bacteria; kingdom Pseudomonadati; phylum Verrucomicrobiota; class Verrucomicrobiia; order Verrucomicrobiales; family Verrucomicrobiaceae; genus Prosthecobacter; species Prosthecobacter debontii. Next base: position 270,446 of record NZ_FUYE01000001.1, on the reverse strand, counting down.
ACGGCCCCGAAAGCTGCCTCGTAGAACTTGAGGGCCACGCTTGCATCCTTAACCGTTAAGGATGGAGTGATGGAACGGTAACCCACTGGAACATAGATCGGGGTGGTGGAGGTGCTCATGACGCATGTGGAGGGAAGAAAACGCAGGAGTTCTTTCACGAAGATATCGAATCTGCTCGGACGAGTGCGTGGCTGCGCGATTTGCCCCAGCCAGAGCAGAAAAGCACGGCTGCGGCCTGACTAAAAGAACTGAAAACTGATACGAATCTCCTCAACTGCTGAAAAACTCCTGTCCACTCCGTTCAAGATGATGGATCAGGCACGGTCCGTTCCGTGCTCGCCTTCTTCGTATCGTATGAATCGCCCCGCTTCCTGGAAATGGTGGATCACCGGCCTGCTGCTGCTGGCCACGACGATCAATTACATGGACCGCGTGACGCTGGCGAATGCCTCCGTGCGGGTGACGCAGGAATTTGGCCTCAGTGATGAGCAGTATGGGCATCTGGAGTTGGTCTTCGGTTGGGCCTTTGCGGCAGGTTCCCTGGTGTTCGGCTTTCTGGCGGATCGGTTCCGCATCTATTGGCTGTATCCTTGTGTGCTGGCGGGCTGGTCCCTGATGGGCATGATCTCCGGATGGACGCGGACGTATGAGGAACTGTTAGTGTGCAGGATGTTGCTCGGTTTCTTCGAGGCCGGGCACTGGCCCTGCGCACTGAAGACCACCTTTGCCCTGCTGAGTGAAAAGGACCGCACGATGGGGAACAGTGTCTTGCAGAGTGGCGCCTCCATCGGAGCCATCATCACGCCGCAGATCATGGCGCTGCTGATGACGCAGGAGGATCTTGGCTCCTGGCGCAGTGCATTCATCGTGGTGGGGGCGGCAGGCCTGCTCTGGGTGGCGGTGTGGTTCATCCTCCTGCGTCCGGCGGAGCTGGAGGTGCCGCCCGCTACTCAGGCTAACCCACCGACCCAACCGCTGTGCGGTATCCTGCTCAGCCGTAACTTTTGGGCTCTTGCCCTACTCATCACGGGCACGCAAACCGTGTGGCACATCTATCGGGTGTGGCTGATGAAGTTTTTGCAAACGGGACGCGGCTACAGCGAAGCGGAGGCGCTGAATTTCACCTCGCTCTATTACATCTCCACGGATGTGGGCTGCGTGCTGGCCGGGGTAGCCTCGCTCTGGCTGGTGCGTCGGTTTGGTCTAAGCCCGCACCACTCTCGCCGCCGGGTGTATGCGGTGGCCTGCGGTTTCACCTCCCTGAGCCTGCTGCTGCCATGGCTGGGGCAGGGCTGGGTGCTGCTGGGCGTGCTACTGCTGATCGGGGCGGGTGCGCTGGCGCTGTTTCCTTGCTACTACAGCTTTGTGCAGGAGCTCTCCGTGCACCATGTGGGCAGGCTCACAGGTTTGCTCAGCCTGTGGGTGTGGGCGGTGACTTCGCCCCTGCATCGCGTGTTCGGCAATCTGGCAGACCGCAGTGGCTCCTATGACACCGGGTTGGTCATCGCCGGTCTGGCCCCATGGATTGGGGTAGCGGCCATGGCGCTGCTATGGCAGCGTAACAAAGTGCTGTCAGCGGCGCAGTGAATGAGCGAGAGGCAGCCCGCTCATCCTGGCAGCAGCCTAGCCGCCACAGAAGTGGCTTCAGCGACGAGGCGGGCTTTCTCGGTCTCCGTAAAGTCATAGGGCACGCGCTTACCAATGCCGAGCGTGCCACAAAGGCGCTCGCCATCTAGCACCGGCACGGCGAGGCTACCCTGCACCTGCGTTTGCTTCGCCCCCTCTCGCGCCACGCCGCTTGTGTCCGTCTGGAGATTGCACAGCTCGACGGGCTCCCGCCGCTGCGCCGCCGCTCCGGCGATGCCCTTGCCAATGGGGATGGCCTGGATCACCGGCATGAGCTGTGGCGGGATGCCCAGCTCAGCCACCAGCTTCAGGTGATTATCCACCGGATCAAAGCGATGCAGCGTGCCTGTCACGCAGTCAAAATCGGCCACAACGGATTGTAAAAACAGGCTCCAGTCGTCGGGGGTGGGTTTGCTTGGCAGGTCCATAAGGCGAAAAGAAGATTGTCTGAAACGGTGCAGGAGTCTAATCTTGACATTCAACTCTGCCTGAAATGATGAAAAAGTGCGCTGCCATTCTTGGCCTTTGTTCCCTGTCTCTAGCGAGCCTCGGCCAGACACCCGCCCCCGGATTCCAGCCCGTGGTGGGACGTACACTCTATCATCAGGATGACTCCCGCACAGAGATGGTGAAGGACCCAAACACCCGGGAAATGACCGAGATGACTTACAACACTGCGGGGCAGCTCACAGTGAAAAAGGTCTTTCTTCTCAATGAAAAAGCTGAACCCATTCAAGGCAATGTCTATGACGGCCGTGGTACATTGGTAGCCCGAGTCCAGTGCCTTTACGATGAGTTCGGACGCCGTAAAGAAGATCGTCTCATCAACCTACAAGGCGAGGTCTTCCAACAGGTCATCCACAGTTACGGAGCTGACGGTAAGGAGCTCGCTCCGAAGGTCGTGAACCTGAATGCCGCATCGCCCACACTGAAGCCTCAAGCTCTGGATTATACCCAAGGGGGAGCCCCAGGTCTCCCCGCAGGAACCCAGCCCGATAACTCCCGATTTGCTCCACCGGTGGTTCCAGCCAATCCCGGACAACCAACTCCACCAGCCAGTCAGCCTGCGGCAGGCCAAGAAAAGAAGCCCAGTTTCTTCAAGCGTCTGTTTAAAAAATAGATCGCACAGAATGGCACCGACAGCCGTTAACCAGTAAACCGAGAGATCTTGTTTGCGCTGCAAACAATAATGCCCGAGGCGGCAATGCTCGTCTCAAGCGGCCTGCCGTGGCAGCGTCATGCGAGCGGCGGGCCAGGAGGCGATGACGGTCTCCGGTTCGAAATCGGCGAGGTCTTCCTGAATGCGAGCGGGGTCAATGACGAGGACGTGGGCATCTGGATAATTGACACGTGCGAGCATGGCCAGCCCTGGATTGTGAACCACAAAGACACCGGTCATGCTGCCGAAGGAGGGCAGTGCGCGGGGATGCAGTGGCAGAAAGCGCATGTCATCCCGGTCGGTCATGGTTTCCACCCCACTGCTGGCCACATAGACATAGCCCATGGAGGTGAGGCGGCGGGCGAGATTCAAGATGATCTCCTCCTCGGCGCGGGTGACACCGGCAGGGATCATGAACAGGAAGTTATGCAGAGCGGGGACGGTTTTGGAGCAGCGCATGGCTAGGTGAATGGGTTATTCAGCCTTTACGCAAACGCTGTGCCACGCGCTGACCACGCGTTTTTTGGCCTGAATAACCAGGGTATACCCCGAGGCGATATGCAGGATGCAATCTACTCATGAGGCAAGCGATGGCAAAGTGCACTTGCCGACAGCTCCTCGCGGGCAACGGAGATCTCCTCCTTCCCTGATAAAACAGAAAGGCGGCTGGGTCGCCCCAGCCGCCTTTGAGAAGAGAAGAGTCAGACGCAGCGAGCGCGTCTCTACACGGATTAACCGATCACTTCAGGCCACTCGGTGTGGAAGAACTGACCTTCTGGCTTGTCGAGACGCTCGTAGGTGTGAGCGCCGAAGAAGTCACGCTGGGCCTGCAGCAGGTTAGCTGGCAGACGTTCAGCACGGTAACTGTCGTAGTAGCCCAGGGAGGCGGAGAAAGCTGGAACCGGGATGCCGTTCAGGGTGGCGATGGACACCACTTCGCGCCAGTTCTGCTGGGTCTTGCTGAGCACGTCCTTGAAGAAAGGATCGAGCATCAGGTTGGCCAGATCGGCGTTGTTGCGGTAAGCATCGGTGATGCGGTTGAGGAAGCGTGCACGGATGATGCAACCGCCGCGCCAGATGGAGGCGATACGGCCGAGGTCGAGGCCCCAGTTCTTCTTCTCACCCATGGTCTTGATCAGGTCCAGACCCTGAGCGTAGGAGATGATCTTGGAGGCGTAGAGGGCGTCGTGCACCTTCTTCACCAGCTCAGCTTTCTCGGTAGTGATGTTCACCGCAGGACCGGTGAGCTCCTTGCTGGCGGCCACACGCTGCTTCTTCTGGGAGGAAAGAATACGGGCTTCCACCGCGGCGTTGATGGTGCTGATCACCACGGCGTTTTCAGCGGCATTGAGGAGCGTCCACTGGCCGGTGCCTTTCTGGCCGGCTTTGTCCACGATGAGTTCGACGATTGGCTTGCCGGTCTCAGGGTCCTTCTGCTCCAGGGCCTTGCCGGAGATCTGGATGAGGTAGCTGAGCAGGTCGCCTTCGTTCCACTCGTTGAAGATGGCAGCCATCTCGTCGGTGGTGATGCCAGCGGCCTTGAAGATGTTGTAGGCTTCGCAGATGAGCTGCATGTCGCCATACTCGATGCCGTTGTGGATCATCTTTACATAGTGACCGGCGCCGCCTGGGCCGATGTGGATCACGCAAGGCTCACCGTCCACCTTAGCGGAGATGCTTTCGAAGATCGGCTTCATCACCTCCCAAGTGCTGGCAGGGCCACCCGGCATGATGGAGGGGCCTTTACGAGCGCCTTCTTCACCACCCGAGACCCCAGCACCGATGAAGCGCAGGCCTTTTTCAGCTAGGTAAGCGTCACGGCGTTCGGTGGTCTGGTAGAAGCTGTTACCACCGTCGATGACGATGTCGCCTTTTTCGAGGAGAGGAATGAGCTGCTCGATCACAGCATCCACAGCGTCACGATCGGTGTCCTTCACCGCAGTGGACTTCACCATGATCTGAATCTTGCGTGGGGTGGCCAGGGACTGGACGAACTCTTCGAGGGTCTTCGTGCCCACCAGCTTCTTGCCTGGGTGCTTGGCGATGAACTCGTCGGTGGTGGCGGTGGTGCGGTTGTAAACGGAAACCTGGAAGCCACGGCTTTCCACGTTCAACACAAGGTTCTGGCCCATCACGGCGAGGCCGATCAGTCCGAAGTCACTTTTTTGGCTCATTTCAGTCAGTATAGGGGTAGGTTAGGCCGCCTGCGCGGGGGCCGAAGTGATACCCGTGCGGGGGACATTCGCAAAGGGGATTTTACTCATGAGAGCGATGAGCGGGACTGATACCCCCCTCAAATCCCCCCATTTTCGACGCCGACACGGCCCGATTTGAGCGGTATTTACGGTTTTCTTACTCGTGCAAATTGCGTCCATTCTGTAAATTTCCCGGTCACACATGTTGCCTTCCCGCCCCACACGCTCCCTCACCGGTGTCCTTTTGACGCTGATGGGGCTCAGCCTTTTCACCTTGGCTGCACTCGGCGAATGGACAACCTGGGGCCGTGGTTATGGTGACCAGAAACGAGACTGGGAGAGGTTCGATCCCGCCCTAGTCACCCAAGTGCAGGATTACACCGCGCTGAACCATGCGGTGGACAAAAAGCTGGAGGGTAACTCCCTCAGCGACGCGGAAAAGATCGCTCTGATGTGCGACATCGTCGAGGATCGCTTCACCCACGCCGAGGCCACTCACACCCTGGCCAGCAACTGGATTCTCTACCTCGCTGGCTTCGTGCATCCCACCTTCCGGCACATCTGGTCCCCAGAGCGCCTCGTCTCCCACGGCTACTCTCTCTTCTGCGATCAAGCCTCCTACCTCCTCCTCCACCTCGCTCACGCTCATGGGTTCAAAGCCCGTCACATCGGCCTGCAGGGCCACGTCGTCATGGAGGTGTGGTATGACAACGACTGGCATCTCTACGATCCCGACCTGGAGATCATCCCCACCAATGAACAGGGCCGCGTGCTCAGCCTGGATGAGCTGGCTCACAATGAGCCCCTGCTCACCCGCTACTACGGACCCCACCCGGATATGGTCGATCTCATCCGCCATCGGGAAAACCACCTCTACATGAGCACGCCGGAAGAAGCCCGCTTCGAGTGGAAAGGCAACGTGCTCGCAAAGCTGGAAACCGTCACCGAGGCGCTCAAGTTCGCCATTCCGCTTCTGCTCATCCTCCTCGGCCTGCGCCTGCGTCGGCCCGCCCTCCCGCAGCCCTTCCCTGCCCCCAGTCTGGCGACAGCCCCCGAGGCCGCTGCCTAAGCTCCGCCTCTCACTCTCGGTTAGGCTCGAAAGCTCACACGTCAGAGTCAACGTTCTTCCCAGGGTTCCTGGCCTACCATCGAGACTCGCCAACGAGGCGAACGGCACTATTCAGAGGCATTGTTATATTATCGTCAAATCCTCGATTCAGAAAACCAATGAGGGATTAAAAGGTATAACTGGCCAAGAAACTCCGTTCCATTATTCAATTTTAGAAACAGTTCCTCCCTCAGTAAGGTATGAATGCCACCTCCACGGTGTTTCTATCCGCACTATTCGACCTATAACACTTGTGATTTCCTTCCAAGGAATCCGCTTCAACGGTGAAGCGAATATTACAGTCAAGCCAATCAGGCGTCTTTGCTCCGACTCACACGGCCTCATAAACGCGGGTTAACGCAGCGAGATCCATTTCCAAGGCGGTTGCTGCCTTGATTTCCTCCACCCAGCCTTTAACAAGGATGGCTGCGGTATGATTGCAGGCTTGCAACCCATATGAGTAGGGGCGCAGGCCAGTGAGGTGCGGAAAAGCGACGTCGTGGATGCGACGATTAGGCTCCCCTTCATGGTTAAGAACACGATAGATGCCATCCACATCAATGCCTCCAGGATGATACAGCCATTGCCCATTGTCTCTGAAAACGTGCCTCTTTTGCTCCTTCGCCAGATCGTTATGTGCCCTCCCTTTTAAAAAGCGGCTGCGAGCCTTACGCACCGACTTTTGCTTGATCAAACTTGAAAAGGGATAGTTCTCTAAATCCAACGGCTGCTGACCGCTACAGTCGATGAACATGCGATAAAGGCGCGTGGATTTGTTACCTTCGTCATCCACCTCAATGGTGGTCACGTTTTCCTCCTCTTGGTTTTCGGCTAAGGTGACTTTACCGGGAACCAATTCCAGGATGCCTGCGTCACGAAGCGCAAGAATCCTATTTCCGGAAGGGAGAGGCATAGCGGCGATCACATTCATTAGAAAAGGCATCACCTCTTTTTGCAAAATGAGGACGTCCTCTGCAGGCATGAATCCCACATGAAAGTTGAGAGTGTACATGAGGTCATCGATCACCTCCTTCCAATGAATGGGCCGATGTTTTTCGACCGATTCCTTAGCCCCGATCATCTCCGTGCGCATCCCCTCAAAAGCATCGCAGTATTCATGCTTATCCGCCATCTCCTCGACAAAATCCAGCAGAGTGAAATTAGGATTAGCAAGGCGTTGGACCATCTCCGGCATCTCATCCTTTCGAAAGGCCTCCTGTAGCACTGGGCGGCAGACTTGATCATAATATTTCTCTAAGCGCAGAAAGCCATTTCCATCCAGCAGAGCCAGGATGCCTTCACGATCCACATGCCGATAGATCAACCTGAAGTTGTTGACTTGATCGAACTGTAAATGTGGAAGTAATCCTTGAGCCGAATGCATGACGATCCTGAAGCCCTCCGTGCCAGTGTGGGGAGAATAAGTGGTTCCATCGGGGCCTTCTGTGAATGTTCCATGGCGATGCGCCAGGGAGGAGATCACATCAAAGGCACTGAGAGACGCTCCAAGTGTCCCGATGGTGAAATTATAAAATTCTCCCTCGTTGGGTAGCAGTTTGGAGATGGGCCAAGGCGAAGCGTAATATCCGGATTGGGGTCGATCGTGATTGGGCCAGTAGTGACCTGTGGCTATGACCACACGGTCAAACTCATGCGTTTGTCCATCCTGCGTGATCACAGTGACTCGACCACTTTCAGGATCATCCACCATATCCGTGACTTCACTGTCGGCATATGGATGCACACGGATGCCTACGGCCACCAGCCAAGCCGTAAGAACATGATACTGGGCTCTAAAATACTGCCCCAACGCAATGCGGCTATACACTTCGTCGTCCCGAATCTCCCCACCATCAAGATCCAGCGCGGCGAGAACCTCTGGGCCTTGAGCACGGAGCCAATCTCCAAAGGTGACGGGCAGTTCTGGTAACTCCTCCGAGGAGATGTTCGCCATATTAAATTTGTCCGTGGTGAGCGGGCTGTAGGGCATGCCTGTGCCGGTCAAAGGCTCCTTTTCAAAGATGGTGATGTCGCGCAAAGACGAGCTTAATGCAGCAGCTTCATCGAAGATATGCTTCAGCAAGTAGAGCGAGGAGGGTCCACTGCCGATGATGGCAAGCTTGGGGGGAGGGTTCATTCGGGAGAGTTGAGTCAAACGCTGGTAATCATCTATCGTCTGAGGAGCCTTCTGTGGCCTTTGAGCGAAACGGCCTCAGGAACAAATCCAGATGCAGGCCCCCTCAGACTTTTCCTTCACAGGTTTTGCTTTTTCCTATCTAGATGTGAGAACACTCTGCCGTCTCTGGAAGGCAACTGAGGAAGGCGTGACCAACAAGAACTGAGGTTCGTTAGGCCCGCAGGTCTAATTTCACACCTCCGCTTTCGATGAACTCAGCGAAGCCTTGTCACTATGAAAGCCGCTGTATTTCACTTTCCTGGCAGGATTAGTGTGGATAACGTTCCTGATCCGCGCTTGCATCATCTGGAGGACGTCATCGTCCGTGTCACCGCAACAGCCATCTGCGGGTCTGACTTGCATATCTACAATGGTTTCACCCCCCAAGTGAAACCCATGATCATGGGCCATGAATTTATGGGCATTGTCGAAGATGTCGGCCCCGGCGTCACCCGCCTCAAAAAAGGGGATCGAGTGGTTGTGCCCTTCCCCATCGCGTGTGGAGGATGTTTTTTCTGTAACCATCACTTGCCTGGACACTGCGAAAACTCCAACCCCTCCAAATACGGTCCGGAAGGTTCTTTGCTGAAAGAAAAAGGCGGTGGCATGTTTGGTTATACCGATCTTTACGGAGGCTACGATGGAGGCCAGGCAGAATACGTCCGCGTGCCTTTTGCCAATTTTGGTCCTCGGATCATTTCCTCGGACTACAGCGACGAAGAGGTGCTGTTTCTGACAGACATTTTTCCCACGGGCTTCAGCGCGGTGGAATGGGGCGGAGTTAAAGGAGGCGAAACCGTCGCCGTATTCGGATGCGGTCCGGTCGGACTCATGGCGCAGAAAGTGGCTTGGGCTCGTGGTGCAGCCCGAGTCATTGCGGTTGATATCGAAGACTACCGATTGGAGATGGCTCGGAATGTCTGCAAATCCGAGACAATCAACCTTCACGACCAGGATCCGGCGGAAACAATTCGAGAGCTTACTCATGGGCGTGGAGCAGATGTTTGCATTGATGCGGTGGGCCAAGAGGCGGAGCGTAGCCTGTGGGATAAGATCGCCAATATTGTTCATCTCCAGGTCGGAAGCCTCAACGCTTTGCGAATGTGCCTCAGCGCTGTCCGTCGGGGTGGGATTGTCAGCGTGGTGGGTGTTTATGCGGTGCCCTATGACAATTTTCCGCTTGGGCAGATCTTCGATAAGGGGATCTCCATGCGTTTTGGGCAAGCCCCCGTTCATGCCTGCATCGATGATCTGATTCAATGGGTGGAGTCCAAAAAGATCCGGCTGGACGACATCATCACCCACCGGGTTCCGTTAACCGATGCTGCCCATGCTTATGACATCTTCAATAAGAAGAAGGACGGCTGTGTGAAGGTGGTCATGTATCCGGGATCCTCATCGACTGCCGCACCCTCCGTTGCGGAAACCTTTGAAAAGGAAGCCTCCGAGACTCCAACCACGGCGATCTTGGGAACGCCCGCTCCAGCTTTTTAACGCTTTTTCGAACCCTCACCACTCACGTTCTATGAATACCCATTCTCTCGTCGATCCTCGTTATCTATATCCCACGCCACCTTATAAAACCAAGGCTCAAACACCTCCAGGCACTGAGGACGAGATGGGCCCCCAAGCCGATCACGGCGAAACAAGCTATCAAGGCCACAATCTATTGCTTGGACGTAAAGCTCTCATTACCGGCGCTGATAGTGGCATCGGTCGTGCGGTCGCTCTCGCCTTTGCGCGAGAGGGCGCCGATGTCGCCATCTCCTATCTTTCCGAACATGAAGATGCCCGTGCCACTGAGCAACTCGTCATCGAAGCGGGTCGAAAAGCCGTGCTTCTCGCCGGAGACATCGCCTCAAAACAAACCTGTAAACAGATCACTGACACCGCATTACATCAGCTTGGTGGGATCGATATTCTGGTCAACAACGCCGCCTTTCAACGATCTCGCAAACAACTCGATGACACGAGTGATGATGAATTTGTCGAAACCTATGAGGTCAATGTGTTTGCGATGTTTCGCTTATCGCAACTCGTGATGCCGCACATTCCTGCTGGGGGTTCGATCATTAACACCGCCTCGATTCAATCCTTCGATCCCAGTCCCGAACTCTTGGCCTATGCCTCTACCAAAGCGGCTATCGTTAGTTTTTCCCGCTCTCTGGCCAACATCGCCATCAAACAGGGAGTCCGGGTGAACTGCGTCGCTCCGGGGCCTGTGTGGACACCGCTGATCCCGTCGACACTGCCGAAGGAAAAAGCCAAAATGTTCGGCGCTGACAATGCCTTTGGCCGCGCTGCTCAACCTGTCGAACTCGCACCTCTCTTTGTCTTTCTCGCTTCCCCTCAGGCTAGCTATGTCACAGGCGAAGTCTTCGGCGCGACTGGTGGTCAGATGCCCATTTGAGCCATGAATATGAAAACAAATTTTGAAGCGCAAAGAATCACTTCTTAGCGAACTACACACACCTATGAACACCATCTCAACGCTCAATAATCTCATTGAAACTCTCAAAGACGGGCAGAACGGCTTTGCCGATGCGGCCCAAGACGTGCCTGATGCCGACCTTAAAAGTCTCTTCCTCGGCTATTCCCAACAACGAGCTCAGTTTGCAGGTGAACTGCAGGGCTTGGTTAAAAGTCTTGGCGAGGATGAACCTACCGATAGCGGCTCACTCGGGGGAGCAATTCATCGTGGATGGATCGATTTAAAAGCCGCTCTCTCCACTCGCGACAATCATGCCATTCTTTCTGAATGCGAGCGTGGTGAAGACGTCGCCGTAGCCGCTTATAAAAAAGCGCTCGAACAGAAGGAGTTGCCAGTTAACGTGATTGACATCGTCCAGACTCAATATGCCACAGTAAAAGCTACTCACGATCACATCCGCAACTTGCGGGATAGCTTGGTTGCAGCATAACCTTTTTTGCAGCGGGTTTGAAGGCGTGGGTACTACCCACGCCTTTTTTATTGGACAGTATTGAGCTTCGGTGACTTTCCCATACTTTGAATTTGAAAGTGGCGGAGCAGATTAAACAAGCAGGATTGGATTGCCCAGCGAACGCCCCAGGCTCCGCCCCTTTTTAAATCTCTACTCCATGGTTTCGCCCTACCTCGTCATCTTGGGCAACACAGCATTTTGGGATGCATCCTGAATCCCAGTTTCAGGAGCCGTCACTCAATCAAGTTCCTGATAGAACCTCACTGTAAGCAGGGCATAACAAGAAGGAATGCACCGCCCCGAAAGATCCCGCATCTCCAGATTGAGTTTTGTAAGCTGCGGATGCAGCATGCGAAAATCGCCTCTCAGAGACAGTTGCCCACAGCCTGAAACAATTTTGAACGCATTGTCAGTCCTGTAATCAGCCGACCCCTTCCATGAACCCCAAACAATTGATCTTCAACATGGTATCCCGGACAGGAATCGAACCTGTATTTAGAGTTTAGGAAACCCTCGTTCTATCCATTGAACTACCGGGACGCAGGTGCTACGCGCTGGGTGTATCATTCAAAGGCTTCGGTTCATGCTCAAGTGTGAACTTTGGCTATTTTCTTCCCATGACCTCGTCTTCCTCCGCCAGTGCGTCCTCGCTTCCCCTCTATCAGGAGGTGGCGGATAAGCTCGCGCGACTGATTCAGGGGGGTGTCTTGCGTCCGGGGGAGAAGATACCGTCCCTGAGAAAGGTGAGTGGGCAATACGGGGTGAGCCTGACCACGGCCATTCAGGCGTTCATTCAGCTGGAGGATCGAGGTCTCGTGGAAGGTCGGCCCAAATCAGGCTTTTTTGTGCGGGTGCAGCCAAAGCCGATCAAAGAGCCTGCCTTCCAACGACAACCCGCGGCGAGCAGCATCACCCAGGTCTCCGTCGGCGGGTTACAATCGAGGCTGTTCGACGCCGCTATGGTTCCACGCATCCTCCCTCTGGGGGGAGCGGTTCCGGTGCCGGAACTGCTGCCCATGGTGAAGCTGAATCGCAGTCTGGCGGCGGTGGCCAGGCGTCAGGGGAAAAGCGGTGTGGCCTATGACATGCCTCCCGGCTCCGAAGTTCTCAGGCGGGAGATTGTGAAACGGACGCTGAATGCCGGCGCCACGCTGCTACCGCAGGAAGTCATCACCACCTGTGGAGCGACGGAGGCCCTGATGCTCTGCCTGCGGGCGGTGACGCAACCCGGCAGTGTGGTGGCCGTGGAAAGTCCGGCTTACTTCGGGGCACTGCATGCGCTGGAGGAGCTGGGGCTACGTGCCGTGGAGATCCCTACCGATCCTGAGCATGGTATGGATCTGGATGCCTTGGAGGTGGCTTTGACCCAACATGACATCTCGGCCTGTCTGGTGGTGCCTAATTTCAGCAATCCCACAGGCAGCCTCATGCCCGATGCGCATAAGCGGAGTCTGGTGCAGATGCTGGCTGAGCGCGAGGTGCCGTTGATCGAGGACGATGTGTTTGGAGAATTGCATCATGGTCCGCATCGGCCTCATCTGGCCAAGAGCTACGATGAGAAAGGGCTGGTGATGCTGTGTGGCTCCTTTTCCAAATCACTCGCACCCGGCTATCGCGTGGGTTGGGTGGCTCCAGGTCGCTACTACGACCGGATCAAGGCTCTGAAGCTCACCACCACACTTGCGACGCCCACTCTGCCGGAGCTGGCCATCGCCGACTTCCTCGCCAATGGAGGTTACGATCACTACCTGCGCTCCGCTCGCGCCTTCTACGCGGCCAATACTAAGCGCGTGGGGCAGGCCATCCGCCTCGCCTTTCCTGAAGGCACCCAGGTGAGCCAGCCGCAGGGAGGTTTTGTCCTTTGGGTGGAAATGCCCACCGGAGTGGATGCCCTGCGCCTACAAGACGAGGCGCTGGCCCACGAGATCAACATCGCTCCAGGGCCCATGTTCTCAGCTAACCAGGGTTACCGAAATTGCGTCCGCATCTCCTGCGGCGTGCCCTGGACAGAACGGCTCCATCATGCGCTCCAAACCCTGGGCAAACTGGCGGCGAGGCAGATGTGATCGGATACAGATCCATCTGTGCATGCTCTGAACCGAGCTATCTGTATCTGGTGGCAGGGTTGGCTTAGCCACACATTCCGAGCATGAACCTCGAACTCATCGCCGCCATGACGCTCAGCCGTGAAGATCTGTTTCCTTTCAAGGTGCTCGCCTTCATCTGTGTCGCAGGCACTCTGGCTCTCGGTTATTATTTCTGGAAGCACCAGGTGCGTCTGTTTGGCTTCGATGACGAAATCCCTAGCGACACCAGCGGCGGACGTGACTACGGGCGCATGCAGACCTGGGTGCTCTGGTGGGGGATGCTCTGCGTGTTCGCGTTCTTTGCGTTTGCTTTGTAGGGTGCATTCAGCAGTGGCCCAAGAGCACGGAATTTATTCCGCACTCCGAAACACGGATCACTTCTTGGACACCGTCCAATACAGCGAGGCACTGTGGCTGGTGATGGCAAAGGGCACACCCAAAAAGTAGCCGGGCAGATCCTCGGAATAACGAGCCACGGTGAGCAGGTAAGGTCCAGCCTTCGACAGATCCTCCACTCTCACATACCCTTCTGCATCGGTTTTCAGCTTGATCTCATCGGAGGCGGGTGGATGCAGACCGACTTCAAGGTCGGGCAGCGGTTTGCCACGGAAATAGACACGAGCCTCGCCAGGTTGACCCGTCGGCACGATGTCCAGGGTCATGGCCGGGGTCCCTGCACCCCCGCCCTCGGGCTGCCAGCGGCAGTAGAAGATGGGAGCGCGGGCAGGCTTATCCTCATGGAGCTTGCGCACTACAAAGGGAGCCTGACCGAAAGCAGGCTTGTCAGAGGTAGACCCAGTTAACAAAAAGTGATCGCTTTTCTTCACGATCTCGAAGACCGATGGAGCCCCTTTTTCACCGACGGCCCAGCCGCTGACCTGAGTAAAGGAATCCAAGTGTCCAGGTGAGGTTTCAAACTCCTCCCCCCACTCGGCGAAGCGAATGCAAAGCTGGCCGTCAGGAAGAGCTTCGATCCAAACCGAATGGGCCGAGGAAACGCTGGCCGTCAGGCAGACAAGAGCAAAGGCGAAAGTCGCGATGAGTGAACGCATCATATGTAATAAATCTATAGTTAGGCGAAGGGAGATTAGATTTTACCTTTCAGCTGAGGCAGCAGACCTTTGGCATAGGCTTCCTTGGCGTATTTATCAGGATCAGCCTCCCAGGTTTTCAGGTGGCCAGGTTTGGAGAAATACACCTTCACGCCTTTGTATTCCACGGAGGGAGAGGCAGGACCGACGAGACGTTTGTCGCTGAATGGACAGAAGCGTTGCTCAAGAAGATGGATGTCTCCCGGCACCTTGACCGCCTGCACCGCAGGCACGCTTTTCATGATCTGAAACAAAGCCACGTAGTAGTCCGGCTCTTTTTTAAACTGCTTCACACAGGGACTGCAGCAGAAGAAGATGTCGTGCCCTTGATAGCTGACCTTCGCTTCCACATCGGCTTCGTCCTCCGTCATGATCGGGCAGGTTGGATTGGCTGGCTCCTCGGCCTGCACAGGAGCTAAGGCTAAGAGCAAGGAGAGGAGAAGTCGGAATTGGTTAGGCAAGTTCATGGTAAGGGGATGATATAAGACGGAATGCCGCTATCTGAATGCCCCCACTTGTCAGGCTTTGATGGTCGCTTGCCATTCCCTGCCCTTCATGCCGCTTTCAGCAGCAGCATGACGTCCGCCTCGCTGGACGTGAACAAACGCAGAGGGCTGCACTGAGGCACATCGAGCTGATCTCCGGCCCGCAGCTCGCGCTCGCAGCCGGGGATGCGCACGCTGGCTTCTCCGAAGGTGACGATGACGGTCGTGCTCGCCGGGAAACAGGCCTCGAAACACCGGCAGTCAGGTTTCAGCCCCAGGAGATGGGCTTGGACACAGTCGTTCCTAAACAGGCAACGATGTGCGTGTTCGCCAAAATCGATTCTTCGAGTCATGCACCACCCATCGCCTTTCTTACATGCGATGCTGTGGCGCAAATGCGCGGCTTTGGCGGTGGCTTGACCTGCTCCGATTAGAACACCAAATCCAAGCCCCAGGCGACGAACAGACCGGTGATGCCCACGAGTGTCTCTGTCACCGTCCAGGTACGCAGCGTCTGCGCAACGGTCATGCCGAGGAGTTCCTTCACAATCCAGAAACCCGCGTCATTCAGGTGTGAAAGGAACAGTGATCCACAGCCAATGCCGACGACGACGAGCTCGGGGTTCACATCTGGATTACCAATCACCAAAGGAGCGACCAAGCCGCTAGCGGTGGTGATCGCCACCGTGGCCGAACCTGTGGCCACGCGCACTAGAGCCGCGCAGACCCAACCGAAGACAAGAGGTGGTAGATGCGCCGCCTCGGCCATATCCCCAATCGCTCCGGCAGCACCGCTGGCTTCCAGCACGCCTTTGAATCCACCGCCACCACCGACGACCAAAAGGGTCATGCCCACGGCTGCAATGGCTTTTTCACCGATCTTCAGGGACTCTGAGCGTGAGAAGCGGAAAACGATGCCTGCAAAGATCACCGAGAGGCCCAAGGCCAAGGTCGGATTACCAATCACGGAAGCGATCTGACGAATCGGGTGATTGGGATCTTCTTCCAGAAGTTCCGCCACCGTCTGGGTCATGAGCAGCAGGATCGGCACCACAAGCACCGCCACGGTCACACCCAAGGAAGGCTTGGCACGTGCTGCAACCACTGGGTCCACGGGGGGCAATTCAGGAGTTGTCACCGTCACCCGAGGCACCACCCAACTCGCGAAAATCGGGCCCGAAATCGCCGCCACAGGCACAGCGGCGAGCAAGCCCCACAGCATTACTTTCCCGAGATCAGCATTCAGCGCCTGCAAGGCTACCACGGGCCCCGGATGCGGAGGCATAACACCGTGCATGATGGACAGCACCGCCAGCATGGGAATCGCCAGCTTCAAGAAAGGCTCCTTCGTCTCACGAGCCAGGGTGATCAAAATCGGCACCAGCATCACCAAACCCACGGCAAACCATGTGGTCAGACCGATGCACAGGCCCAGCACCATCAGGCACCAGTGAACCCGCTTCGGGCCAAACAAACGGATCAACGCCTTCGCCAGCACCTCCGCGCCACCCGAGGCAGCCAAGAGACCGCCTAGAATCGTGCCCAGGCCCAGCACACCGGCAATCCCGCCCAACGTGCCGCCCATACCGCTTTCAAAGGCTTTCACCATCTTCACCGGGTCCATCCCCGAGCCTAAACCCATGACGATCGAAGCCAGCAGCAGGGCCAAAAACGCATTCATGCGCGCCCAGGCAATGAGGATGATCAAAACAGCCACCGAGGCTGTGGAAAGATAGAGCAGGTTGAGAGATTCGGGAGTCACAATAAGAAGAGAAAAAGACAGAAACGCACCTGAGGGTCAATCCTTCAAAGTGATTTCTTCATTCATGCTCTTCCTGACCTGAGCCAAGCGCTCGCGCAGATGGTCGCCTGCATGATTGTTTTCCAGCAGGGATTCATCCAAAATCAGAGTCGTCTGCCAATGCCGAGGTGCCTCTTGCTCCATCGCCCCCAAGGCATCCCACCAGGCCCGCATGGTGATGTTTTCGTGCAGCACATGCCCCACCAACCGCTGAATGCCCAAGGTCAGCGCATGCTCCCAAAGCAAAGCCAATAGTAAGGTGCCCACGCCCAGCCCCTGAAACTCATCCGCCACGGTGAAGGACACTTCCGCAGCCGTCGGATCGTCCTTCAAGCGCCAAAACGATGCGCCTCCGACACCGGGGATATCTTCACGCGTCTGATGCCGTGCCACCCAGGCCACATGGTCCTTCTGATCTGGTGAGCAGAGCTCTTCGATCAAACGGGGATTGAGTTCCCGCACACGGGTCCAAAACCGAAAGTAACGCGACTCTGGCGACAGCCTGCGAAACGCCTCCGTGATGAAATCCCGATCCTCGGGGCGAATGGAACGCACCGCCAAAGGCGTGCCATCCCGCAAGAGGAAGGAAAGCTCGCGCTGGGGATCGAAGGACATGCCAGGAGCTTTGGCACAAGGTGGTGGAAACATCCAGCAAGGTGTGAGGCCATCTTGGCCTCATGTCAGGGCTAGAAGCCTTCACGCCTTGAACAGAGTCTGGAACCTGTTTTTTTAGATCTTGAGCTCATCCATTTCCGGTTTGGTACGTTTAGGAAACCTTGGCTAACAAGGAGGTGGGGATGTCTTGGGCGAGCCTGTAGACAAAATGCAAAACGTCTACAAACGATCGCAAAAGGGAACACAGGGTGCAAGGCCGACATGGACGTCGAAGCCTAACCATCACACCAAGAACACGAAAAAGCCCGGAAACCTGACGGCTTCCGGGCTGGATGTAGACGGAATGAACGTTCAGCCTGTAAACCAATTAACCACCGATGTTGGCAGGTCCGTTGACCTGGGAATTCACGCGGAGGCGCAGGCCATTCAGATGGATGAAGCCGGTGGCGTCGTCCTGGTTGTAGGCCTTGGTCGGGTCCGCTTCCATCGTGGCGATGTGCGGGTTGTAGAGGCTGAACTGGGACTGACGGCCCGCAGCGTGGATGCCGCCTTTATACAGCTTCACACGGACGGTGCCGGAGACGTTCTTCTGGCTCTCAGTGACGAGGGCCTGGAGGGCGAGACGCTCAGGGGCATACCAGAAGCCGTTGTAGACGAGCTTGGCATACTCAGGGATGAGGCTGTCACGCAGGTGCATGACTTCGCGGTCCATGGTGAGGGACTCGATCTGGCGATGGGCGAAGTGGAGGATGGCACCACCGGGGGTTTCATAGACACCGCGGCTCTTCATGCCGACGAAGCGGTTTTCCACCATGTCCACACGGCCCACGCCGTGCTTACCGCCGAGCTTGTTCAGCGCTTTCATGACCTGGAGTGGGTTCATGGGCTTGCTGTTCACGGCCACACAGTTGCCTTTATCAAAGTCGAGCACGACGTATTCGGCCTTGTCCGGGGCGTCTTCAGGGAACACTGAGAGGGTGGTGAAGTAGTCGCGATACTTGACGTCACCGGCGTTGAACCAAGGGTCCTCCAGGATACCGGCCTCGTAGCTGATGTGGAGTAGGTTGCGGTCCATGGAGAAGGGCTTCTTCGCGCTGGCCTGGATGGGAATCTTTTTCTCTTCGCAGTAGGCGATCATTTCAGCACGGCCCGGAAACTGGGTGCGGAAACGCTCGTCGCGCCAGGGGGCGATGATTTCGAGGTCAGGAGCCAGCGCGGCGGTGGTGAGCTCGAAACGGACCTGATCGTTGCCTTTGCCAGTAGCACCGTGGCCGATAGCGGTGGCACCTTCAGCCTTGGCGATCTCCACCATGCGCTTGGCGATGAGAGGGCGGGCGATGGAGGTGCCGAGGAAATACTGGCCCTCATAGATGGCCCCGGCCTGCATCATGGGGAAGATGAAGTCCTTGGCGAATTCCTCCTGGAGGTCATCCACGTAGATCTTCAGAGCGCCGGTCTTCTTGGCTTTGGCGTTCAGACCTTTGAGTTCATCGTCCTGACCGATGTTCGCGCAGAAAGCGATGACTTCAGCATCATAGGTTTCTTTGATCCAGGAGAGCAGGACGGAGGTGTCGAGGCCGCCGGAGTAGGCGAGGACGATTTTCTTTTTCATGTGTGGATGGGGAATACGGAGAATAACCAGTTCAGCGGGATTGTCGAATGGAGAGAAAGGCGGGGGAAAATCCGGTCGTTTCAGCGGGCCATGAAACGCCTTTTCCTCTTTTTAGCCGCGGTGGTGGGTCTGCACGCGGAGGCACCGAAGCCGAACATCGTTTTTATCTTGGCGGATGACCTAGGGCGGGCCGACTGCGGCTTCATGGGAGGAGAGATCGCCACGCCGCATCTGGATAAGCTGGCTAAGGCAGGCGCTCTGCTGGATCAGTTTTACGTGCAGCCTGTGTGTAGTCCCACGCGGGCGGCGCTGATGACGGGGCGGTATCCGATGCGCCAAGGTCTACAAGTCGGGGTGATCCGCCCTTGGGCGAACTATGGCCTCGACCTTTCCGAGCGGTTGCTGCCTCAGGCGCTGAAGGAGGTAGGGTATCAAACCGCCATCGTCGGCAAGTGGCACCTGGGATTCGTCACTCGCGAGTATCTGCCCACTCAGCGGGGGTTTGATCAGCAGTATGGGCACTACAATGGGGCCATCGATTACTTCAAGCTGGAGCGGGATGGCGGGCATGACTGGCATCGCAATGACCACCGCAGTGATGACAAGGGCTACTCCACCCATCTGCTGGGGGAGGATGCGGCGCGCGTGATCCGTGAGCGGGATAAGGACAAGCCCCTTTTCCTCTATGTGCCTTTCAATGCAGTGCATAGCCCTTGGCAGGTGCCGGAGGAGTATGTGAAACCCTATGCCCATCTGAAAGGCAACCGCGCCATCTATGCGGGGATGCTGACCTGCATGGATGAGGCCGTAGGTAAGATCAGCGCAGCGGTGGATGAAGCGGGGATCCGGGATAACACGCTCTTCATCTTCAGCAGTGACAATGGGGGCCCAAGCCCGGGTGTTATCACGGATAACGGACCCATTCGCGCGGGCAAAGGCACCCTGTATGAAGGCGGCACTCGTGTGGTGGCCTTTGCGACTTGGCAGGGGAAAATCCAGGCAGGCAGTGTGGTCAAGGCACCGCTCCACATCGTGGACTGGTATCCGACCTTGCTGAAGCTGGCAGGGGCTTCGGCGGAGCAAAAGCTGCCTCTGGATGGCAAGGACGCCTGGCCTGCCATCACCGAAGGTGCGGCCTCTCCGCATGACACGATCCTTTATAACACGACCCCTAACAACGGAGCCATCCGCATGGGAGACTGGAAGCTGGTGATCAATGGCAGCAACTTCGCCGGGGAAGAGAGCGAAGATGGAGGGGCCCAACCGAAAGGTAAGGGTAAGGGTAAGGGGAAAGGTCAAGGCAAAGGGAAGGCCAAAGCGAAGAAGGCCCCTGCCAGCAAGGGCAAAGACACGGTCGAGCTCTTCAACCTCGCCGATGATCCTTACGAGGGGAATAACCTCGCCGATAGCCATCCCGAGAAAGTGGCCGAACTGAAGGCCAAGCTGGATGAGATGGCCGCTCAAGCTCTGCCACC
This sequence comes from Prosthecobacter debontii, assembly GCF_900167535.1. Lineage (NCBI taxonomy): Bacteria > Pseudomonadati > Verrucomicrobiota > Verrucomicrobiia > Verrucomicrobiales > Verrucomicrobiaceae > Prosthecobacter > Prosthecobacter debontii. The sequence continues at coordinate 250,074 of NZ_FUYE01000001.1, read as the reverse complement.
GAAGAGCAATCCGATGCCCAAAGACTACACGGCACCGAAGGTCTGGGGCGAGTGAGAAGACACCTCTTCCCGCCTTGCTCCGGCCTGGTTTTTCGACCACTAGGCAGGCATGCTTCTGCCTGTGCTCACCCCTGACGGCCACCTCCTCACCGAGGGGGAGGCAGCCACGGCTGAGGAGAAGCGTTTGGCCGCCACGGTGAAGGCTGGGCTGGGCGCTGTGGGCATCCTTCTCGGCACGGAGCTATTGCAGGCGGAGCTCACGCCTCCCTGGCGCTGGTTGAGGGAGGTCTCTCGGCTGTTTTTGACCCGTCTCTGCCGGGCGCGTGATGTGCAGCAGCTTCCTCCACCGGAGGAGAAAGTGTGGCAGGAGCTCATTCAGACGGCTCCGCTTTTTCCAGGTGCGGAGTGCCTGACTCCGGGGTGGCTGAGCCAAGTCTGGCGGGCCTTGCAGGAGAGTGTCACGGCCCAGATCTCCGCGCATCCTGAAGGATTGGAGGGGTGGCTTCAGGCAGGGAATACGACGTGGCATCTCGTGGGGCGGGTCACTTTTCACCTGGCTGAAAACAAGGCCGATCCTCAGCGCCCTTTTGCCTTCCTGGCGACCTTTGCCGAGAAGCTTGGAGCATCTGGGCAACTCCAGCACCTGCCGTTGGCTCGGGCTTTGCAGCTCTATGCGGGGCAGAAGGACGCAGCCGCCATGCAGGCCCTCCTGAGCCCTGTGCGCATCGCGGCCGAGCAGAGCTCCTTGCTGAAAGAGTGGCTGGAGACGCGGCGCTTGTTTCAGCCTCTGGCGCTGGACCCTCAGGAAGCTTATCGCTGGCTGAAGGACACCGCCGTTTTCCAACAAAGCGGCATTGTCGTGAAGGTGCCGGATTGGTGGAAGGAGGGCAAGGCCACACGACCCACGGTGCAGATCACGCTGGATGCTCCGACCGATGGTGCAGGGCTTCATGCAGGGGGTTTGCTTTCCTTCCGGATGGAAGCCGCGCTCCAGGGCGAACCGCTCACGGACGCGGAATGGGAGAAGCTACTCAGTGCACAGACGGGGCTCGTGTCTCTACGTGGACGCTGGGTGGAGGTTCATGGAGCAAAGCTGCATCAGGTGCTGGAGCATTGGCGCAAGGTGCAGAATGCCGTGGGTGAAGGGCTCATCGGTTTCCTGGATGGCATGCGTCTGCTGGCTCGATACGTGCCCCGAGCCGAGGTGGAGGAAACCGTGGATGCGGAGACGCTACAAGACTGGACGCAGGTGATCGCCGGGAAAGGATTGGCGGACGTACTAGAGAGGCTGAAGTCCCCCGGATGCATCGCTGCACCGACGAATCTCCAAGCCACGCTGCGCCCTTATCAAGCTCAGGGCTTATCATGGTTGCATTTCATGACGCAGCTCGGTCTCGGTGCTTGTCTTGCTGATGATATGGGGCTCGGCAAGACTCTCCAAGTCATTGCTTTGCTGCTTCTGCGCCAGCCTCGGAGACTCGCTCCCACCTTGCTGATCGTGCCCGCTTCCTTGATTGGCAATTGGCAGGCGGAGATGGCTCGTTTCGCTCCAGACTTACGGGTCTTCATCGCACACCCCTCCTCCGTGGACCGGGGGCCTTTGGATGAAGCCATTCAGGCACCTCAAAGGACGCTCCAGGGGATGGATGTGATGCTCACCACCTACACCTTGCTACAGCGAACGGAGAGCTGGCAAGCCCATGCATGGGGCTTGGTGATTCTGGATGAAGCTCAGGCCATCAAAAACCCGAGCAGTGGTGCCGCGCAGGCCGTGAAACGCCTCCAGGCTCCCTCGCGCATTGCACTCACGGGCACACCGGTGGAGAACCGTCCTGGCGATCTCTGGAGCCTGTTTGATTTTTTGAATCCTGGCTTGTTAGGCCCTGCTTCGGTTTTCGCGGAAGTAGTGAAGCAGTGTGCCGCGAGTCGCGAAGGTTACGCGCCGCTGCGCAGGCTGGTGCAGCCTTATATCCTGCGCCGGATGAAAACGGATAAGAGCATCATCCAGGACCTTCCGGATAAGATCGAGGTCAAAGCTTGGTGCAGCCTAACTAAAAGACAGGCAACGATTTACGCCAAGCTGGTGGATCAGATGACCAAGCTGATGACGGACCCCAGTCTTGATCCTGTGCGCAGGCAGGGACTCATTCTGAGTTATCTCATTCAGTTTAAGCAGGTGTGCAATCATCCTAGCCAGTGGAATGGCGATGGTGTTTGGGGTTTTGAAGACAGTGGCAAGTTCCAACGTCTCGGTGAGATCTGTGCGGAGATCGCCGCCAAGCATGAACGGGTTTTGATTTTCACCCAATTCCAGGAGACCTGTGATCCACTGGCCCGTTACCTAGCTCGTCTCTTTGGGCGGGAAGGACTGATTTTACATGGAGGCACTCCTGTGAAGAAGCGTCCTTTGTTGGTGGCAGAATTCCAAACGCCAGAGGGGCCGCCTTTCATGATCATCAGTGTGAAGGCTGGAGGCACAGGACTGAACCTCACGGCCGCGAGTCACGTCATTCACTTTGACCGTTGGTGGAACCCCGCTATTGAGAACCAAGCCACGGATCGAGCCTTTCGAATTGGCCAGACGAAGAACGTGCTCGTGCACAAGTTCGTCTGCCAAGGAACCATCGAGCAACGCATCGATGCCCTGCTGGAAAAGAAGACTACTATGTCTGGGGCCTTACTCAGTAAGGAAGGTGGCGCAGAAGCCCTGCTCATGGACTTGAGCACCACCGAACTGCTGCACCTCATCTCCTTGGATGTGAATGCAGCGTTGGCTGGATGACGTTGATGTGTTGTACGCTCGTTGATGCAAAACTTCCGTTTTACTCACGAACAAGGATCAGCACGATGTCGGCATAGCTGTCATCCAGCTCTCGCGGCTCGTGGATGTTGTAGGTGAAGTCGTAGCAGGCGGCCAGATGCAATTCGGGCACTTGGCCCAGCAGGGCTTTGACTTGGCGTGCGTCGTAGGTGCGGAACTGCCAGCGAGTTTCTTGCAAGTGGGAACGCCCGGCATGGGTGATCTTCAATCGGGTGCGCAAGTCCTCCAGCCGTGTCTTGCGGTTGGGGGCCCAAGTGTGGGTGTTGCAGACGACATGGATGTCATCGCGCTGAGCCACCCAGCGCTCGTGTTCTTCCTTCCCCTTCGAGTAGTCGCTCAAATGCAGGCCGAGAGCAAAGACACCCCCAGGCTTTAAGCAAGCCGCGATACGTTGCAGAAAGGCCACCGCATCCGCTTCGGTAAGCAGGTATTTGAAAGTGCTCACGAGACAATGCGCCAAGTCATACGGCTCCGTTTTAGGCAGGTGAAAGCTCTGCATCCAATCACTCCACAACAGGGCTTGCAGGCCCTCTTTGCTCAATCGTTCACGAGCGAATTGCAGCATGCGTTCATTGCCATCGAAGCCCGAAACTTTCCAGCCACGTCGAGCCATCTCGAGCACGAGGCGGCCACTGCCACAGGCAGGCTCTAGGAGTTTCCGAGTGCGGCTGCGTGGCCCGTAGCAGGCCCAGACTTCCTCAAGGAATGCCGCTTCACGAGGCGTGTCTCCATCGAAGATGATGTCGTAATAAAGCGGAGTGTCATACCAGTCGCGATGATCCGTGGGCATTGATGCCATCGTTAGAAAGGGGCGAGGCCGAAATCCACTGCGATTATCTTTAGTCTAAGCCAGAGCTTCATCCTGCAATTCCGTCAGATGACGCGGTAGTTTGACTTCGAAGCTTGCACCCTGCGGTAGATTGACTGCCTGAATGCTGCCACCGTGTTTATCAACGATCGCTTTGGCGATGGAAAGTCCGAGGCCGGTATGGCCTGAGGTGCTGGTGCGTGCTTGGTCTGCTCGATAGAAACGATCAAAAATGTGAGGCAGATCGGTTTCCGCAATCCCTGGTCCATCGTCACTGACCGTGAACATCGCCGTGTCACCTTCTCGGCTGCAACTGACTTCGACTTTACCCCCATGTTGCAGGGCATTACTGATGAGATTGCTGGCTAGAATGGCCAGTCCTGCGGGATCTGCCCTGAGGGGAACGGAGACGAGACTGGAGACGATGTGATGACCGCGTTCACGAGCTAAAGGCGTCAGCTGCTGGATGACTTCATGCAGGATCACCGCGAGATCGCAGGATTCGTGATGCGTCCTAACGCCATCGTTTTCTTGTCGGGCGAGGAGCAGCAAGGCCTCGACGAGGCGGCGCATGCGCTGAGCGGTGAAAGCGCAGGTTTCGAGCACCTCACGATATTCCTCAGAGCTGCGTTCACGCTTGAGGATGCGTTGCGTCTCCGAAAGCAGGATGGTGATAGGCGTGCGTAACTCATGGGAAGCATCCGCAGTGAATTGACGCTGTCTTTCGAAGGAGGCATGCAATCGCTCGAAGGTTTGGTTGAGCACTTGACTGAGTTGCCCGAGTTCGCTGTCAGTCTCGGTGATGTCGATCCGCGCCTCAAGATTGCCATCGGCGATTCGCGTGGCGGTTTGACTGATCGCTTGGATAGGGCGAATGGCGCGTCCGGATAACCACCAATCACCCAGCAGTGCCAAGATCCAAACACCGAGCCCGATGAGCAAATGCAACCAAGCCATGGTGCGCATTTCTTGAAGTTCAGGAGTGATGTCACGGCCCACGACGATCTTCAGTCCATGGGCTGTGCTGCGCAGGTTTTCACGGCGATTGTCGATGCTACGGGCCTCTTCGCTCACATCCGTGGCAGGGATGGGCAGGAACTTGAGATCAGCCGGGGCATTCTCCGATTGCAGGATGATGTTATCGTCTTGGTCGCGAATGCTGTAGTAGGCATACCCGGGTTCGGTTCCTTGAAACTGAGTCGCCGTGGCTTCAGGTGGAGCGACTTTTTGAGCGATGAGCTTTTGGACGAATTCAGGGAAAGATAAGAAAGGCTGATCGTGTCGGGCTTCGGGACTGGGGATGCCTTGAATCACATCCATGAGTGAACGGATCAAGCCGCGCTCCATGCGGCCGAGTTCACGATCAATCCGCTGCATTTGATTCTCCAACGCAAAGTGATACCCCGGGCCAAATGACGCTGCAATAACGACCAAAAGCAGCAGCCCATGCCAAACCTGGAGCCGCCAGCGGAGGGATTGGAGAAGTGTTTTAATCATTTCTAGTTAGGTCATGCTGTAGCCATGGCCACGCCGGGTGGTGATGATGTCAGGGCCGAGCTTCTTGCGCAGATTGGAGACATGCACATCCAGCAGATTGGAAAGGGACGAGTCATCTTCATCGAAGAGATGCTCATACAGGGTCGTGCGACTGACCACTTGGCCGCGATGGAGGGCTAGGTATTCGAGCAGGGCGTATTCTCTAGCCGTGAGGGCGACTTCTTGGCCACTGAGCCGGACGGTGCGAGCCGCCGTGTCCAGGGTGAGCTCGCTGATCTCGATGATGGAATGGGTTTGACCCGCCGCACGCCGTATCAGCGCACGCAATCGGGCGAGCAGTTCGTCGATATCGAAGGGCTTGGTCAGATAATCATCGGCCCCTGTGTCGAGGCCTTTGATGCGATCTCGCACCGCATCCCGAGCGGTAAGCATGAGCACGGGGGTTTTTCGAGCGGGTCTTAATCGCTCCAGGACTTGCCATCCATTCAGGTGAGGCAGCATCACATCCAGGATGATCGCATCGTAGTTTTCGGTCTGGGCTTTGAAGAGACCGTCCTCGCCGTCCTGAGCCTCATCCACAGCATAGTTTTCTTCCCGCAGAGTGGCGGCAAGGCTACGTATCAGGTGAGGATCGTCTTCGACCAGGAGGACTCTCATGACATGAGCGGTTTATTCGTGACGTAGGGCTTCGATCGGGTCCAGCTTGGCCGCACGGCGAGCCGGAGTGAATCCAAAAATGATGCCGACGGCTGTGGAGAAAAAGAAGGCGATGATGTTGATACGTGCATCAAACATAAACGGCACGTCGATGAGCTGTGCCAGAAAAATGCACAGTCCCAGGGCCAATGAAATGCCAATGACTCCGCCAATGGACGAGAGTGTCACCGCTTCCACGAGGAACTGGAGCAGGACCTCACGGGCCCGTGCTCCGATGGCCAGACGGATTCCAATCTCGCGGGTGCGTTCCGTGACGGACACCAGCATAATGTTCATGATGCCGATGCCGCCGACGAGGAGACTGACCCCTGCCACGGCTGCGAGCAGGCTGGTCATCATCTGAGTGGAGGCACTCAGCGTCTCGGCCAACTGACGGGTGTCGCGGATGGAGAAGTTGTCATTTTCATTCGCTTGCAGTGAACGACGCTGCCGCATCAGCGAGGTGATGTCATTGATCACGGCATCCGTATCGGCTCCATCTTCGGCAGACATCATGATCTCCCGGACGTCTTGTGCCGAGGTCTTGCCGACCAGGCGACGTTGGAGCGTGGTCAGTGGCACGACGACCGTATCATCTTGGTCACCTCCAAAGGATTGTCCCTTGGAGACTAGAATGCCAATCACAGTGCAGGAGGCTTTGCCCAGACGGATCTTTTTCCCCAGGGCGTCATCACCTTCAAACAACTCTTTTTGAACCGTGGTGCCGATCACGCAGACGGCCGCTCCGGTGCGATAGTCTTCTTCGGTGAAGAAACGTCCTTCACCGATGCTCCATTTGCTGATGTTGAAGTATTCCGGTGTCGTGCCTGTGATCTGGGTGGTGCGGGCGTTTTGGAAGTAGATGGTGCTGAGGCTTGCCGACATCACCGGAGCGACGGCAGCCAGCCCGGTGATCTGATCTCGGACAGCATCGGCATCTCTTTGGGTGAAATTGGGAACCCCAGCCGTGCGCGGGCCAAAGCCGGTGCCGGGACGGAGCGTGAGGAGATTGGTGCCGAGATTGGAGATTTGGTTTTTCACCGCCTGAGTGGTGCCTTGGCCAAGCGTGACCATGGTGATCACGGCGGCGACCCCGATGATGATGCCGAGCACCGTCAAAAAGGCACGGGTGAGGTTTCGCCGTATTTCGCGGAGAGCGATGGTGAAAGCATTCCAAAGCATACGAAAGAGCAAATTGATGGTTAGGTGCGGCGAATATCGGACTCAATGAGGCCGTCCTTCACTCGCACGGTGCGTTTGGCATAAGCCGCGACTTCATCTTCGTGGGTGACCATGACGACGGTGATGCCGCGATCTTCATTGAGACGTGTGAGCAGTTCCATGATCTCCGCTGTGGTGGAGGTATCGAGATTACCGGTGGGTTCGTCAGCGAACAGAGTGCTAGGTTCCGTCACGACGGCACGAGCGATGGCCACACGCTGCTGCTGGCCGCCTGAGAGTTCGGCGGGTGTGTTACGCAGTTTGGTGGGCAGCCCGACGGACCTGAGCGCTTCGATGGCGCGCTCCCTCCGCTCCTTTTTGGAAATACCTCGGTAGAGCAAGGGCAGCTCGACATTCTCCAGCGCGCTAGTGCGTGCCAGGAGATTGAAGCCCTGGAAAATAAAACCCAGGGCATGACGACGAAGCAGGGAGCGCTGTTCGGAATCCAGAGTTTCCACCGGAATGTTTTGATACAGGTATTGCCCTGTGGTGGGTGTATCCAAGCAGCCTAACAAATTCATCAGTGTGGATTTGCCGGATCCGCTGGGCCCCATGACAGCCACAAACTCCCCCCGATCAATGGTCAGATCCACACCGCGCAGAGCCTGGAAGGCGGCATCACCTTTACCATAGGTTTTGGTCAGGTCATGTAGCGAGATGAGGGGCTTGGTGGCGGCAGCATTCATGGCTTGACGATGCTGTTGGTGCGGGTGATGACGGCCATGCCTTCCTCCAGACCTTCACCCGAGACTTCGACATAGCGGCCATCAGAGAGGCCCGTCTTGACAGGCACGGCCTCGGGCTTGCCATTTCGTAGAATCCAGATCTGAGAGTGGCCTGCATGTTTTCCCTTTGCGGAGCCAGGACGCTTTTCATCTTCAGAGGAACGAGGTCCACTTCGTGACCGACGCGGGCTAGGGATCAGGCTCTGCACGAAGGATTTCTTTTCACCGCCACCACCACCTCCACCCATGCCGCCAAAACCCGAGTGCGAGCTGGAGGCTGCGGAAGGATTGAAACGGAGAGCTGAGGTGGGAACGATGAGCACGTCATCACTTTTAGCGACATGGATGTCGGCTGTGGCGGTCATTCCGGGACGTAGGCTCAAGTCTTTGTTAGACACCTCCAATTCGGTTTCATAGGTGACCACGTTATCGGTAATGGCAGAGCCAAATGAAACGCGTGTGACCTTGGCTTCATAAGAACGATCAGGCCAGGCATCGACACTGAAGGTAGCCTGTTGGTCGGCTTGGACTCGACCGATGTCTGCTTCTGCCACAGCCACTTTGAGCTTCATGTGTTCAAGGTTTTCCGCGATGACGAACAGCTCAGGTGCCGTGAAGCTGGCCGCCACGGTTTGACCGGGTTCCAACGAGCGCGTGAGCACGATGCCATCAATGGGTGAACGCAGGATGGCGTTGGCTTGGTCGCTCTCATTGGCTCGCAGTTCTGCCTCGGCTTGTTCCACCGAAGCTTTCGCGCTGCCGAGGTCGGCCTGGGCGCGGGCGACGGAGGCCTGGGCGGTGACCATATCGGCCTTGGACGGGGTCTTGCCGCCACTGAGTTTATGCAGCTCCTGCAGGCGCGCCAGACTCGCTTCATTCTCGGCCAGAGTGGCCTCCACTTGCTTCACCTTCGCACGGGCAGAGTTCAGAGCTGCACGGCTATTGTCCGTGTCTTGCTCGAGGCGGCGGATGGTGATCTTGGCGAGTTCCTGGCCTTTCTTGACACGGTCGTTGATATCCACAAAAACCTCATCGGCATTGCCTGAAAGCACACTGCCAATGGTGACTTCATTGGTGGGCTCCAGGTTGCCGGTGGCAGTGATGGTGAGGCTGATGTCGCCACGTGCCAGCGGCTCGGTCGCATAGCTGACGAGTGGGGTGGTAGGTGTGTTAAACTTGGTCCAGCCAAAATAGCCGAGACCTGCGAGCACACTCACGACAATCAGCCACGTGATCCAGCGGGCGGAGGATGATCCTTTTTGGGCTCCAATGAGCTTGCCCAGATCTTCGGGTGAAGTTGAGGTTGTTGATTCCATACGTGTTGGGGGAGAAGGTTCAGCCTTGTTTCGACCAGCCGCCGCCGAGGGCTTTGTAGAGTTGAATGTGAGCCGTGGTGCGGCTGCCTTGAGTCAGGGTCTGCTGCTCCTCCAGGCTGAGCAGGGTGCGTTGAGCATCCAGCACATCCAAGAGGTCCACTTGACCAGCCTCATAACTCTGAGCCGCCAGGGTAGCGGCTTCCCGAGCCGAGGCTACAGCACCATTGAGAGTCTGCAGGCGTTCATTGGTGCGATTGATGGCAATCAGCGCATTCTCGACTTCGTTCAAGGCCTGAAGCACCGTGGATTCATAGGCGATGACCACCTGCTTTTCTTGAGCGCTCTGGATGTTGATGGTTTGGCGGATGCGACTGGCGTTGAAGATCGGAGCGGCGAGGCTGCCCGCCGCATTGGCAGCGGCGACTTCGGGTGAAAAGAAACTGCCCGACTTCAGTGCATCCAGGCCGAGAGAGCCACTGAGCGTCAAGGTGGGGTAACGCTCGGCCTCTGCCGATTTGACCCGCGCTACGGCGGCTTCGATGCCTCGCTCAGCCGCCCGCACATCCGGGCGTTGGCGGAGAGTCTCGGCAGGGATGCCGATGGCTAGCACGCTGGGGGGTTGTGGGACCTTCTGTCGTTTCATCAACTGGGCATTCAGCGCGCCTGGGGTTTTGCCAGCGAGCAAGGCCAGTTGATTGCGTGTTTGTTCAATCGTTTGTTTGAGCGTTGGGATGGTGGCGCGTGCCTGTTCCAGGGTGCTCACCGCTTGCTGCGTTTCCAGGCTGTTGCCTTCACCGGCTTGCTCACGCCAGCGCGTCAGTTGCACGGTCTCTCCACGGGTGGCGAGATTCCTTTCATACACGGCGAGCTGAGATTCCGCCGTGCGCAGGTCCACATAGGCTTCGGCCACAGCGGCGGCGAGGGTGACTTGGGCACCGTAATGATCTTCAGTCACCTGGGCCAGATCAGCCGAGGACGCCTTGAAGTTCTGGCGCAGTTTGCCGAAGAGATCCAATTCCCAACTGGCGTCCAGCGAGGTGCTGTAGCTATCGCTATTGGTGATGAGGTTCGTCTGGCGGTTGTCGGTTCGAGACGCACGCCCAGTAAACCCGGCACTGACGGTGGGGAAAAGGTTGGACTTGGTCACCCCACGGCGGGCCTTGTATTCATCCACCCGTGCAAGTGCGGTGCGCACGTCGGGACTGGATTGAAGCGCCTCTGCGATGATCTGATTCAGCACGGGATCATTGAAGCGCTGCCACCATTTCGGAAGGCTGGTGGTATCCAAAGGCACGGTGGATGAAGCGCGCCCTTGCCAGCGTCCTGGAACCGCGAGCTCGCTCTGCTCACGCTTGAGGGAGGTGCAGGCCCCCATCAGCACAGTCAGGGCGATGCCTGACAGGCCAATGAGGCTCCGGGGGGGATTGGAGAGTTTCATGAAAGGGGTGGTGCAGAGGTCTGCTCCCATCCGCACTCTGAACCGCCAACCTTTAGAAAAGGTTAAGGCGAGGAAGAAAAAATGAACTTTCTGAGGGGTGAATGGCGAAAACGTATCAGAAACCGTCAGAAACAGGCCAATCAAAGCTGGCCCCAAAGAACGTTGGTGTCCCATGCCTGGAAACACAGCCCTGTCTCGCCGTCAGTTTCTCAAATCCACTGTTCCTCTGATCCTGCCAGTCTCGGTGCTCGGAAGAGCTGGTGCCGTCTCGCCGAACAGCAAGATCCGCCTCGCCTGCATTGGCACTGGTGGCCAAGGCACGGCCAATCTGCGCTCCTTTCTAGCAGATGAGCGCGTGCAAGTGGTGGCCATCTGTGATGTGGATGATCAACATCGCGACAAGGCTTTGCAAATGGCGGGGCTGACTGCCAAAGACGGCTACAAGGACTTTCGCGATGTCTTGGCCCGAACCGATGTGGATGCCGTGATGAATGCCACGCCGGATCATTGGCATGCCAATGTGGCCATCGCTGCAGCCAAGGCTGGGAAAGATCTGTTTTCTGAAAAGCCCCTCGGTGCGAGCATCGTCGAAGGCCGCGCCATCTGCCAAGCGGTGAAGGAGCATCAACGGATCCTGCAATGTGGCACCTGGCGACGCTCAGGCCTAAAGGTGCGCATGGCCTGTGAACTGGTGCGCAACGGTTACATCGGTGAGCTGAAGGAGATCGAAGTTGGCGTGCCCGGCACCTTTGCCATTCGTGGGGGGTACACCGGTATGGAAGGACCTGAACCCGTGCCTCCCCACCTGGACTATGCCATGTGGCTAGGCAGTGCGCCGGAGCGGCCTTACACCGCCGCGCGTTGTCATTTTAACTTCCGCTGGATCGATGAATATGCGCCGGGTTACATCACCGATTGGGGGGCTCACTTTGTGGATGTAGCGCAATGGGGCGCAGGCATGGACGATACCGCACCTGTGGAAGTCGAGGCGCTTCAGGTGAAGAAACGCACGCAGGGCCTCTACGATGCGCCTGAGCAGTATCGCATCCAGTATCGCTATGCCAATGGCGTGAAGATGACGCTCTTCACCACCGATGATAAAGCCACTTACGGCACGAAGTTTATTGGCAGCGAGGGCTGGGTCTTCTCCGAATCCGAGATGCTGAAGGCCAGTGATATCAACATCCTCCGCACCAAAATGAAGGATGGAGATGTGCGGCTCTATGTGTCGAAGAACCATCATCGCAACTTCGTTGATGCCATCTACTCACGCGGCGAGGTGGCGGCTCCAGCGGAGATCGCTCAACGGGCGGCGACGATCTGCCACATGGGCGCGATTGCCGCGAAAGTCGGCCATGGCCTAACATTCGATCCGGTTACGGAAACCTTCCCACAACAAGACACTGCCAATGCCATGCTGCTGCGCCCGATGCGTGCGCCTTGGAAGCTGGACGCTTAATCGATGATGATCTCCTTTATGAATACCTGGTTCACGACCACCACTCGGAGCCGTTTGGCCTTTCTCGCCATGGCATGCCTCACGGCCGTGCTGCCTGCTCACGCCGAGCATGAGGGCAAGCTGCAAATTTTATTGGTGGGCGATAGTAGCACTGAGGGAAGCATGCCGCGTCTCATGCGTCCGCAGGGACCGCATTTGGAGGATGTGGTGCGTATCCTTCTTGCTGCTGAAAAAGACCTGCCGCCGACCAACGTCATTAACCTCGGCTTGAGTGGCGAGTATGTGCGGCGTCTTCTCGATACAGGGCGCTATGATCGGGAGATCGCCAAGAAACCCGGCGTCGATTACATCTTCATTCGTTACGGTCTCAATGACTATGCTCGGCGCGAGAACTTTACCGAAAACTATCCCAAGGACTACAGCGAACTCATCGCGCGTTTGCGCAAAGATCACCCAGCGGCGACCCTCATCGTGATGACCGTTATCCCCTACATGGATGCGGAAAAGAGTGCACAGATCAACGCGCTGAATCGACAGGTGGCCCGAGATGAGAAGCTGCCGCTTTTCGACATCTACCCACGTTATGCCCAGGAGCTGAGGAAGGGAGAAAACATGCTGAACTATCGTCGGTATGCCCTGAGTAAGGTGCCGGAGCAGTATCACGAGTTGGTGAAATCCTTTGTCTTTGGAAAAGCCCCCAAACAGGATGTGATGGTGATGGACAACCAACTCGATGCCCAGCTCGGCAAATTACCCGGCTGGTTTGGCGATCGACACCCCAATCTGGCAGGTTATCATGTGATCGGTGATGAAACCGCCCGCTATTTGGCGAAGATGATCCGCGAAAAAGGTGGGAAAAAGTAACGCCTTCCTGTAAAAGCTTGGGCGATGACGATCATGGCTTGGCTTCGTAGCGTGACCTTCGGCTGCATGATCTCATGCAGCCTCGGATGGGCTCAGGAAACCACCATTCCGTTCGATGTGATCATTCGCCAGGCTCGCATTGTCGATGGCAGCGGGCAGGCCTCGTGGTTGGGCGATATCGGCATCCACGGGGGTAAGATTACAGCTCTCGGTGAGGTGAAGGGAAAGGCCAAGCAGGAGCTCAATGTTCAGGGGAAAGTGGTGGCTCCGGGTTTTATCGATGTGCACACGCACTCCGAGAAAATCTGCGAGTTGCCTGTGGCCGAGAATTTTCTGCGCATGGGCGTGACCACCATCGTTACGGGAAACTGCGGCATGTCACGGACCGATGTGAGCGCGTTCTTTCGCGAGATCGATCAAGCCAAGGTGAGTTTGCATGTGGCGACGTTGATCGGCCATGGCGCGGTGCGAGAGCAGGGGATGGGTGGGAAGTTCATCCGTGCACCGGATGCCGCCCAACTGGAAGCGATGAAAAAGCTCGTGGATCAGGCCATGCGGGATGGGGCTCTGGGCATGAGCACGGGTTTGATCTATGTGCCGGGTTCCTTTGCCAAGACGGAGGAAATCGTCACGCTGGCTAAAGTGGTGGCTGCTCATGACGGGATTTATTCTAGCCACATGCGCTATGAAACCAGCCGCATTTTCACCGCCCTGGACGAGCTCACATGCATCGCTCGGGAGGCCAAGGTGAAAACCGAGCTCTCCCACATCAAACTCTCAGGGCCGAGTGCCTGGGGACGTGCGCCGGAGGTTCTCGCTTATCTCGACAAAGCCCGTGCAGAAGGGCTGCGCATCACGCACGATCAATATGCCTACACGGCCTCCAGCACGGGCCTTCGACAGACGATCCCCGATGAAGCCTTGGAGGGCACCCGAGCCGACTTCGCCGCGCGTCTGAAGGAGCCGATTCGGAAGGCGGAGATCATCCAGGGCATGAAGGAAATCCTCAGCCGCAGCGGACGCAGGGATTACAGCTATGCGGTCATTGCACGTTTCGCGGATGATCCCTCACTCAATGGCCTGACGATTCCCCAAGCTGCGAAAAAGCTGCGGGGTTCAGATGCCTTGGAGGATCAAATCGAACTCCTGTTGGAGATCGAAAAGCGTGGCGGCGGCAGTGGTGTGTTTCACGGCATGAATGAAGAGGATTTGAAAGTGTTTCTGAAGCATCCCCTTACCATGATCGCCAGCGATGGTGGTCCGCGTTTGCTCGGTGAAGACGTGCCGCACCCACGCAGCTATGGCAACAATGCGCGGGTTTTGGCTCGATATGTACGCGAACAAAAAGTGTTGTCGCTGGAGGAGGCCATTCAGCGCATGACCTCCCTACCTGCGGAAACCTTCGGTCTGAAAAATCGAGGCGCCTTGAAGATTGGTTATTGGGCAGATCTGGTGATCTTCGATCCTGATCAGGTGCAGGATACCTCTCAGTTCGATGATCCCCATCATTATGCCCAGGGTTTCAACGATGTGCTGGTGGATGGCATGCCCGTCATTCGGGATGGAAACTTAACTGGAGAACACCCTGGCGGGGCTCTGCGGCGGTGATTCGCTGAACGTAGGCCGGATGTGTTTGGCGCAACCCATATCGCAACGAGATGGATCATCTTCGCCAAACGATCCGGCGTTAGGGACTTCGTTCATGGAAAGGACCTCGCACACCCAATGAAGCCGGATAGTTCGACGAACAGACGTTCCATGTATCAGGCTGTATTCCGCCAAACACATCCGGCCTACCGTCATTCACACAGGCCAGATTGGCAAAAGGCTCAACAAGCCTGCACTTCCTCATCACTCGCCACGCCTGCGACGATATGTCCAGCTAAACTGCGTAGCACTGCGGCTTGGGCTTGGGACACATCGGCTTCTGGATCAATGAGCGAGCAATGGCAGCAAAGGTGTTGCCATTGTAAAAGCAAAAGGAGGCGAGGCGGTGGCAGCGACGGCAGAGGTTAATGGCATCCTCAAGATTCATAATTTGGGTGTGCTCTCGCTCCCACAATGCCTGAGTCACGTCATGACCATCTGATGTTGGCTTATGAAGAGCGTTCTTCGTCTGGCATAACACCTTATTCTGCGCAGTGAAAAAGACCCGTGTGTAAGGAGCCAACCAAGCCGCCTTCATTTCATCACCTCATTTGGATTTCTTCGCTTCTGGGGCTTTCAGCTTTTGCAGTTCCTCCACGCCGACACTCTTCAGGTAACCTTTGCCAGTTTTGGCGTAAACAGGTTCAGCGGAGAAGCGCTCTTGGATTTCCAAACCTTCTCTGAGCGCCTCTAGAAACAGAGGGTCGTTGGCAAATTCTGGACGAACTTCTGCTCATGCTTACAGTATAACACCTCTCTCCAAAAAGACGATTTGGCGTTAGCCGAGATCAAGATCTCATCGGCCAGCTGGGTTTGGTGCAACCCAGGCGAAGTGACTTTCTCTCGATCAAGCTGGATTTCGCCGAACACATCCGGCCCACGAATCATCCACGAATCATCCACGGATCGCCACGAACTCTCCGGTGAACTCGACGCAAGTTTGCCCGTTATCCTCGACCGCGACCGTCAGTTGCAGGCGGGCCTTGCCCTTTTGCTCGAAGTGGTGACGGAAGCCCGCCAATAAGGTGGCGTCAGGGGGGTGGCAGATGGCGCGGATGCCATGGCGCACCGGCACACGATAGTGGATGTGGCTTTCACGCACCACCACATGAGCGGTGCGGTCCTCCAGCATGAGCCAGAGCTGCACGTAACCTGCCAGCGTGGCGATGGCGCTGAGGCTTCCCCCGAAGGCGGTGCCCAAGTGATTGTGATTTGGCTCCAGAGGCGCGGTGACGACGAGTCGCGCACCTTCCATTTCCAGACGCACGCCCATGGCTTGGGTCAGCGGGATCTGCTGATGCAGATACTGCTCCGTCTCGCGCAGGAGTTCGGGAGTCATGCTATTCATCCAACTGCTGAATGCGAGCGAGGTGGCGTCCACCTTCGAAGGGGGTGCACAGAAAGACATCCACGATTTGCAGGGCGGTGGGCAGATCCATCATGCGTTCACCGAGGGACAAAACGTTGGCGTCATTGTGCAGGCGGGTGAGACGTGCGGATTCCAGATTCCAGCAGAGACCACAGCGGATGCCTTTGACACGATTGGCGGCGATGGCTTCGCCATTGCCTGAGCCACCCAGGACGATGCCGCGCTCGAACTTACCTGCTGCGACCGCCTCCGCGACAGGACGGATGAATTTCGGGTAATCCGTGGATGCGTCGGAATAGGTGCCGAAGTCGGTCACCTCGTGGCCTGTGCTTTTCAGGTGTTCGATGATGGCCTCTTTGTAGCGAAACCCGGCGTGGTCGGATCCGATGGCGATATTCATGATGAAAAGGTTTGGGTTAGGTAGGTGTCAATGTGTCCACCACTTGGAGAGACGAGCTTCGGGGGCCTCCGGTTTTCTCAGGCGGGCCTCGGCATAGTGGGACGTGTCATTGAAAAGGATCAAACGCGCCCGCACAGGATCTTTGAAGTCCACGATGTTCAAGGCGGCAGGGTCTTGATCCAGGTTATCGCGATAACGGCGCGGATCGAAGCCTAACAAGGAGCTGAGCAAAAGGCGAATGGTGGCTTTGTGGGAGACGACGATGACGGACTGACCTTCGTGATGGCGCACGATGTCCACCAGCACGGGCAGAGCACGCGCCGTCACGGCGAGACCGCTTTCGCCACCTTCTGGTGCGTAGGTGTAGGGATCTTCATCCCAGGCAGCGGCTTCTTTGGGAAAGGCGTGCTCGACTTCCTGCCGTGTCATTTGTTCCCAATGACCGTGGGAGATCTCGCGCAGGCCATCACGCGGCTGCACCTCCAGGCCATGGGGGGAGGCCAGGATGCGCGCGGTTTCCATGGTGCGGTCCATGGGTGAGGCGTAAACGGCACCCACTGAGTAGGCGCTGAGCCGTTCGGCAAGGCCCCCGGCTTGGGCACGTCCTTCATCGGAGAGGGGCACATTGGTGGCCCCGGCGAAGCGGTCCTCTGCGGTCAGAATCGTGGCCCCGTGGCGGATGAGGTAGATGCGGGTGATCGGCATGACGGTGGAGATATAGCACAGAGTGTCCCGGAATGAGGTTCTTTGGCGGAAAAGCGCCACTTCGCAAGTGGAAGGGTATGCTCAAAGATCAGTCTCAGACTGACTCAATGGCATTGGTGGAGGCGCGAATGCGGGGGCAGAATCGAACCGTCAAGCAACTCTAACTTTTCAAGACCATGTCCAAGATCCTCGTTCTCTACTACTCCACCTACGGCCACATCGAAACCATGGCCAAGGCCATCGCTGAAGGCGCTTCCTCCGTCGATGGTGTCGAAGTCTCCGTCAAACGCGTCCCCGAGACACTTTCTGAGGAAGTGATCCAAAAGATGGGTGGCAAGCTCGATCACGGTTTCCCTGAAGCCACTGCGGCAGAACTTGCGGACTACGATGGCATCATCTTCGGCACCCCGACTCGCTTTGGCAACATGGCGGCCCAGATGCGCAGCTTCCTGGATCAAACCGGTGGCCTGTGGGTTAAAGGGGCCTTGATTGGTAAAGTGGGCAGCATTTTCACCAGCACGGGCACGGGCGGTGGTAACGAATCCACCATCCTCACGTTCATCCCGACCTTGTTGCATCACGGCATGGTTTATGTGGGTCTGCCTTATTCGGCTCCTGAGTTGACCGATATCAGTGAAGTGCGCGGCGGCAGTCCCTACGGTGCCGGGACGATTGCTGGTGCGGATGGTTCCCGCCAACCCAGTGGGAAGGAATTGTCGCTGGCCCGTTTCCAGGGCAAGCACGTCGCCCAGATCACGGCAAAGCTGAAAGCCTGATCGATTCCCGTTTTCCCACCAATTCCCCCCGGGCTAGCCCTCTCCACCTGGAGGGGGCTTTTTGTTAATGCAAAAAAGTTGTGAAAATGAGTTGATGTTAATGCAACTATATTGCTTTTTACTAGCATGAGCTCCCCGGCTTCTCTTCTCCGACTTGTTGTTTCCTCTTGCCTGGTTTTCCCCTGGATGGCTGGTGCCCAGACCTCCACGCAGTTCGCCGCTCAGCAGCAACAGCGTTACGAATACTCCACCTTTACCGCAATGTCGGCTCCTGTGGTGCTACCGATGGATGGTAAGGCCGATTGGTTGACGGGAATGGACGTCAGTCTGGCGGGGAAGATCTTCCCGCACATTCATTTGGATGCGGCGTTTGGCACCTCGTCCATTGATCAGGGGGAACTGCGGACGGGCCACCACGATCCTGAGCAGCGGGATGCCGTCACTTTCCAGAATGTGGAGTTCGGGCTCTCGGGTCGGTTGGATGATCACAATGAATTCTTCATCACGTATGCCGGTGCCGTTGCGGATAGCCGCATTGACCCGATCTTTGAGGAAGTGTTTTGGAAGTTTAAAAACCTGCCCGGCGGTTTCGAGCTTCGCGGTGGCCGCGTTTACAATCGGTTCGGCATCCAGAACACCTATCACCCGCATGGCTTTGACTGGGTCGACCAATATTTGGTGAACACCCGCATGCTGGGGGAAGACTCCATGACGACCATCGGGGCAGAGATCACCTGGGTGGCACCCTTACCCTGGACGTCGCAGTTTGACTTGGCTCTGGGCGTCGCTCCCAAAAATGAGGATGATCATGGTCACGGCCATGAGGAAGAAGGCGCAGCACGTTATGCCGCTGAGGAAGCCGTCTTTGCCGAGGATGAGACGCTGATCGTGGCGAACTGGACGAACGTTTACAACTACAACGACTTCCACCAATACCGCGCCGGTATCTCCGGGGCCTGGGGTGAAAACCTTTCCGGCTACCGCACCAGCGTCTATGGAGTGCATGCCGAGTATCAGTGGCGTGAAAACGGGTTCGATCCCGGTGGTCGTTATCTCCGCGTGCGTTCCGAGGCGATGTTCAACGACTACAAGGTGGAGGATGAACTCGTGGAAGGCCGTGATCCTGAGGCCCAGCAGGACTTCGGTGCCTACCTGAGCGTCCTCTACGGTCTGGGCAATAATCTCGAACTCGGTCTGCGTGGTGAGTATGTGGCCGGCAATGCGGACACCGCTCAAGACTCCCGTTTCCGAGTCAGCCCCGGCGTCACCTGGTATGCCAATGATGCCCGCACGCTGCGCTTTCGCCTGCAATATAACTACGACAACTCCAACGAACGTGGCACCGACCACGCCGTGTGGGCTCAGGTGAGCTTCAACTGGGGTGGTCCTGAAGTTCGCTAATCTCGGAGACAACAATTTCTTTTCCACCATCGTTATTAAACCCAAAGGGCGTCCTGAGTTCGGGACGCCCCTCGCCTTGCCTCTGCCATGAAATTTCTGGTCTCACTCCTCAGCCTTCTCGCCTTTAGCCTCAGTGCTGAAGCGGCCGTCAAAGTCGCCACACTGCACCCCATCCTGGCCGATGTGACACGCCAAGTCGGCGGTGCTCATGTGGAAGTGATCGAGATCATGAAACCCGGTGGAGATGTGCATCATTTCGAACCTTCCGCCCGCGACATCGCGGCGATGAAAGGAGCCCCGATCATCCTGGCCTGCGGTAAGCATTTGGAAACTTACCTCGACAAGCTGCGGGATAGTGTGGGTGGTGAGGTGAAAGTCGTGGAGGTGGGGCGAACCATCCCGTCACTTCTGCTGGATCCCAAGCAGGAAATTTTTGTCTGTTGCCCAGCCCATGCCAAGAGCGGCATCGACCCGCACTGGTGGCACAGTGCGGAAAACATGCGCCGTGCCGCACGGGTAGTCGCTGCGGAACTGAGTGAAGTGGACCCTGCGAATGCCGCTACCTATGAAGCAGGCGCCAAGGCCGCAGGAGAAAAATTCATGCAGCTCAAGAGCTGGGCGCAGAAGGAGATCGCCCGCATTCCCCGCGGGGATCGCAAGTTGGTCACCGCCCACGCCGCCTTTGGCTACTTCTGCAAGGAGTATGGCTTCAAGACCATCCCGATGCTGGGCATTGGCCGCAGCGATGACATCTCGGCCCAATACATCGCCCAGACGATCCAGGCCATCCGCGATTACAAAATCAAAGCCGTCTTTCCTGAAGACCAGGCCAACCCCAAGGTGCTCACTGAAATCGTGCGTGGCACCGGCGTGAAAACCGGTCGTCCCCTCGTCGCCGATGGCACCTCCAAGGATGCACATACCTTCGAGACGATGCTGACCCACAACGTCAAAGTCATCGTGGAAGCGCTCGGACCACAGTGAGGTTTGGGACACTGGGTTTGCGATGTTGGTGCAGATGCCGGTTAGTCCAGAACAGACTCTTGAAGAGCTGAAGCTCTGGAATATTTCGGCTGTGCCCTGGATGGCACCTCGGCTCTTCGCGATTCATCAAATCCAAAGGGTTTGTGTCATCGAGCCCAGGGTTCTTTGAACCCTGGGTGGTTCGAGCAATGCACATCTGTCGGCGGAGAACCCCAACTGGGTTCTGCCCACGGTTGATGAACGATTTCATGTTTGTGTCTTCTTCACGACCATGGACGGAAGCCCTTCAGGCTTCTCTCTTGGTTATGAGGATCTTCATTCTGAGACCCGGGGTTGTAACAACCCCGGGCTGAAAGACACAAGCCCGTTGGGCTTGAAAGGGCTCGATGGGCTCATTGATGAAGCCGTGCCAGAAAACAGAACGGCCCATAGGGGCTCGCCTCTTCTATTGGACGATCTTTGAGAAAACCGCCCTCCGATTACCGATACATCCCACTTTCGTGTCACGACTCCCGGCTCAGCGTCATCACGCATTCCAGGTGCTTGGTCTGGGGGAACAGGTCGAAGGGTTGTACCTTGCCGAGCTTGTAACCCGCCTCGGTGAATAGATTCAGATCCCGCATCTGAGTGGCAGGGTTGCAGGAGATGTAAACCACGCGCTTCGGATCGAAGGCGAAGAGCTGCTGCAGGAACTCCTCGCTGCATCCGGCACGTGGGGGGTCGATGATGACCACCGTTTCTTGACCGGCATGAGGCACTTCTTTGAAGATCTCCCGGGCATCGGCAGCCAGGAACTTGCAGTTGGTCAGGCCGTTGATCTCGGCATTGTGGGCGGCCTTGCGCACGGCGCTTTCAGACAGCTCCACACCCAGTACTTCCTCGAAATCACGGGCGGCACTGATGCCGAACAGACCGCTGCCACAGTAGGCATCGACGAGGAAACGTGCGCCAGAAGCGCGGGCCTCTGCCACAGCATAACCGACGAATTCGGGCAGGATGAAGGGATTGTTCTGGAAGAAATCGCCGGCTTGAAATTCAAATTTCACATCGCCCACTTGTTCGATGGCAATTTGATCGGCCTTGGTCAGCACGCCATTCACGGCGGCACGCATGAGCAGGGTGGCTCCGTTTTTAAAAGCGTCCTGATTCGCCCGTGCTTGCGCTCTCACCGCGGCCAGTTCTTCATTGAGTGCTGGCATGGCGATTGGGCAGTGCTCCACGTCCACCATGGCACTGCGCGTGCCCGCACGGAGGAAACCTATGGCTCCGATCTCACCGCCTTTCGGTTTGTGGAAATGAGGCGTGATCTTGGACCGGTAGCCATACTGCTGCGGGGAGGCGATGACAGGCTCCACCGGATGTTCGATCTTTGCCATGTGCTTGAGCAGTTCCTCCACCTGCCGCCGCTTCCATTCGGTCTGTCGGGCATAATCCAGGTGCTGATATTGGCAGCCGCCACAGGTGCCAAACAGCGTGCATTGGGGCTGCACACGGTCCGCGGACGGTTCCAGCACCTCGACGAGATCCGCATTGCTATAGTTCTTGTGATTGCGATACACTCGGCAGCGCACCTTTTCCCCCGGCAGTGCAAAGGGCACAAAAACGACCCAGCCATCCACGCGTGCGACACCACTGCCTTCGTTCGTCAGATTCTCAATCCGGACATCGAGCTCCTGATGATACGTGAACGGGTGGGGAACAAACTTGCGGGGTGGGACCATCGTTACCCAGTAGCCAACCTGAGCCTAAGATCAATGGGTGTGTGAAGTTCTCCTCACTCCGTCGGCTCGGAGTGGGCTGCATAGACTCGGAGGAGGTCGGTCACCAGGATGCCGTCAATGCGCATGCCCTCATAGTTGGCGTCTTCGAGCGTGAGATCGGTGCAGTTGGCGTTGCGGATCGTAGCCGCCGTGAGGGCGACATCCTCAAAGAGAGCCCCAATGAGGCTGACATCTTTAAACTGAGCGCCGCCCAGATTGACATCTTCAAATTTAGCATCGCTGAGGTTGGTATTGATAAACTCAGCTCCGGCAAGATCCGCATTTTCCGTCTTTTCGTTCATAATCGTTCCGTGCAGATTGGTGATCGCTTAAGGTTTCAGGATTGACCCCCATCCGGCAATCTTTTATTTCTGTCCTTCCTGATCCAAAATGCAGGTCTCCCCGACGATGAAAACCTGGCTGTCTCCATTTGTTGCCTCCTTCTTAATACTGCTCAATGCTTGGTCTGAGGCCAAGGCTCAGGTCTCAGAAGCTCTGCAAAGCCCCGAGAACTTTTGGGCGGCCCTGAAAGGGGTGGACTGGGAATGCTCCTTCAACAGCTACCAGCGCCTGCGATTTGGGCCGGAGAAGATCGAGCTGCTCGGCCAGGATGGAAAGATTACCGGGGGCCTGATCAACATTTCGCTTTTGGAGCCTGGAGCCATTCGGGTGGATTACAACAACGGTGGCGTGGTGATCTTTTGGTTTGGCGATGATCTCAAGAGCTTCGTGGTCGCCAACATGAAGGACATTTCGGAATTCGATATTCCAGGAGCGTCAGCCCCTGTGACCTTGCCGACATCGGGGGTGGAGATTTCCTTTAAAGACAATCCATTTTGGAAAAAAGCACGGCTACAACCCTCAGCCATGGAGGTGCTGGATGATAGTGGTTCGGCTTATGCGACTAACCAAGGGTTTGCGTTTTCACCGCGAGCCCTCGGCGTGAAGTTGCCTGAAAAGGGAGTGGGAGCCGCTTTCCTATCCCGACAGAGGGCAGGGGGCTGGTATCTCACCGGCCTGCATCTGGGCTCCGGCGTGCGCACACAGGGAGTAGGATTGTTCCGTCCGTTCCTGCGGTCAAAGATGCGCGATTTTGCCATGCGCTCCGCCCACTTTAACCGTCACCTCCTGCTCAGTGGCCAGGAGCAGATGGCCAGCGCCCAGGAACAATACGCGCTCTACAATGCCATCAGCTTTTACGGCGAAAACTCCGAGCCGACGATCTATGCGATGAGTGAAATGGGCAAGCTGCGAGGGTATGCCTTGAGCTATGAACGTGCGGCGGATTGGCAGCAGCAGGCTTACACCGCCGCGAAGGCGCATTTGTCAGGCGACACAGCCAAGCTCTTTGAGATCGGCACGGACTATGCGGAGAGTCAATCGGATCGCGGTGACTTCGCAGGAGCCAAAGCCACTCTGGCCGAGGTGCAGCCCTATTTGCCAGCCTCGAACAACCCACGAGATGTGTATCCGTATTATCGTGCCCTGGGGGCTGCGGAGTTTGGTTTGCGGAACTATGCTCAGGCTGCCCAGCTTTTCTCAGATAACCAAAAGCGTGCCCAAGAGGCTAGCATGGAGGGTAGCGAGATCGAGGCCATCCTGGATGCCGCCGCCTGTTACATGGCTTTGAATCAGCAACTCGAGGCGGCTGCACGAGTCAGCTTTGCCATCAGCCGCCAAGACGAAATGAAGAAGCAATTCCCCAAATACACCTTTGATACCTACAAGCTCTCCATGGCCTGCTCAATCATGCAGAAGTGGCCGGAGGCGACCCGCTTTTCCGAGGATGGGCAGCGGCGCAACTGGGTCTCTTACATGGAGTATGCGCGCCTGTTCTCCTTGCTTTGCCAAGGCAAGAAAGAGGAAGCCAAAAAGCTGGCTCAGGAAATCAATCAGCGCTTCAAAGGCGGTGTGGACGAAATCCAGATCCGCCGCGACATTGATGCCATGGTCGTCAGCATTACCAAGGCAGTCCATGACCAGACCCCTCAAGCTGTCGCTGAGCTCGAACAGGCCTGGGCTCGGCAGGTGGAATCCCTGCGCAAACGCCCCCTGCAAAACTACATCTTCGCCCGCATCATGGTGGCCTCGATTGCGGAGCTGAAGAAATGATGGGCATAAAAAACCTGGAAAGCACAGGGCACCTTCCAGGTTCCAAACTGAAGCATCAGGTCGTCAGATCACTTGCTGTTCTCAGCGAACTGCGCGTCGAAGATGATCTTCGAAGGTGGGAAGTCGAGTTTCTTGACGAAGGCGGCGGACTCGGTGGCACCGAATTCGCGGTCCATCGCGCCATCTTCCCATTCCACGCTCAGCGGGCCGGCATAGCTGATGTCGTTGAGAGCGCGGATGATCTTCTCGAAGTTGATGTTGCCACGGCCCACGGACTTGAAGTCCCAGAAGCGGTTCGGGCGGTGGAAGTCGGTGTGACCACCGAAGACGCCAGCGTCCACGCCCAGGTTCCAGGCCACGTCCTTCATGTGCACGTGGAAAATGCGGTCGCTGAACTTGTAGATGAACTTCACGTAGTCCACGCCCTGGTAGCCGAAGTGGCTTGGGTCGTAGTTGAAGCCGAAGGCAGGGTGGTAATCCACGGCCTGGAGCGCACGCTCCGCACTGGCGATGTCGAAAGCGATCTCGGTGGGGTGAACTTCGAGAGCGAACTTCACGCCCAGTTTCTGGAACTCATCGAAGATCGGCGTCCAGCGTTTGGCAAAGTCGGCATAACCCGCGTCGATCTGGCCAGGCAGGTTCGGTGGGAAGGAATACACGAGGTGCCAGATGGAGCTGCCGGTGAAACCATTCACCACGCTCACACCGAAACGCTTGGCGGCATGAGCGGTCTTGATGATTTCCTCAGCGGCACGCTGGCGCACACCTTCAGGATCGCCATCGCCATAGATGTGAGGAGGCAGGATCTGAGCGTGGCGTGGGTCGATGTTATCGCAAACAGCCTGGCCGACGAGGTGGGTGGAGATGGCGTGGCACTGCATGCCAGCGTCCTTCAGCGCAGCGCGCTTGGCATCACAATAAGCTTGGTCAGCTTTGGCGACTTCGAAGTGATCGCCCCAGCAGGCGAGTTCCAGGCCATCGTAACCAAAGGCCTTGCCCTTCTGCAGCATGGTGTCAAAAGAGAGGTCGGCCCACTGGCCGGTGAAGAGAGTGACGGGTCTGCCCATAGGAGGTCGGTAGGTTCAGGTTCGTGAGGTTAAAGGTGGGTCGGAAAAAAACGACGCGGGCCGATTCTCTTTAGCCTGGGAGCCTTGGCAATCGAAATGTCACCTTCAGGCACTTTCCACCATGTGCATTCCCGATAGTGCCCGGTGCGTAAATGGGCTTCACAAGCGCCGTTGTTATCGCCTAGCATCCGCTCACAACCATGAAGAAGCGACTCCTACTCGCCGCTGCTGTTCTTTCAGCTTTCAGTTTCCAGCTTTCAGCTTTTGCCGCAGAGCCCCTGCGTGTGTTCGTTCGCGCCGGGAAAAAATCGCATGCGCCCGGTGCCCATGATTTCCCCCAATTTCTGAAAGACTGGGTGCCGATGCTGAACGAGCGCGGTGCCAAAGCCGAGGGCAGCCTGGAATTTCCCACCAAGGAGCAACTGGATCACACCGATGTGCTGATCCTGCATGCTCAGGAGGCCGGGAACATCAAGATCGGTGAAGAGCGGAAGAACCTGATGGAGTTTTTGAAGCGTGGCGGTGGTTTGGTGGTCATCCACGCCGCAGCGGTCTCACGCGATCACGATTGGTATAAGAACATCATCGGCGGTTCCTGGAAGTTTGATCAAACCAAGTGGCTGGAGGCGCCGCTGAGCTTGTACTTCACGGATCGTGAAAATCCGATCACGAAGGACATCTCCAACTTCGATCTCGATGACGAGATCTACTATGACATGGACCTGCTGCCTGAGGCGAAAATCCTGGCCGCAGCCTACACACCTAAGGCCATCGATACCGGGGGTAAGGGCAACAAGGAAGCTCAGCAACGCGCCGCCGAAGCCGTAGCTAAAAACAAAGGCGTCAACATCTACGACATCCAGCCGCAGATGTGGACGTATGAGAAGGACAACTATCGCGCCTTCACCTGCATCCCTGGGCACTGGTATAAAAACTTCAGTCACGTGGGTCTGCGCACCTCCATCCTGCGCGGTATCGCCTGGGCAGGCAAACGCCAGAACGTGGATGAACTCTGCAAGCCTGAGGAGTTAGGCGATGCCCTGCGCTATGCGGAAGGCGGCGTGCCTGCACCGAAGGAAATGCCGAAAAACCTGGAGGTGCATCCTGAGTTCGATCTCACCCTCGTGGCTGCGGAGCCGCTGATCAATAAGCCCATGAACATTGACTGGGATGCCAAGGGCCGCCTGTGGGTGGTGGAGACACCCGAGTATCCGAATGGTTTACGCCAAGCCAATGTGGAAGCCTGGAAAGACAGCGGCTCGGTGGAGCCGGGCCAGTATCAGCGTGATCCCCTGGATCGTGTTTCCATCCTGACCGATACCGATGGCGATGGTGTGATGGATAAGAAAACCGTTTTTGCTGATAAGATCGAGCTGGCGACCAGCAGTGTGTTTTACAAGAACGGCATCATCGTTTGTGCCGCGCCAGACATCTGGTTCTTTGAAGATACCAATGGCGATGATCAGGCGGATAAACGCACGAAGCTTTATACCAATCTCGGCACTCGTGACACTCACGCCGTGATCAATAACATGCGCTGGGGCCTGGATGGCTGGGTTTACGCCACTCATGGTTATTCCAGTAGCGAGAATGTGACTTCGGGGGATGGCTCCAAGAGCTTTGGTCCTATCGGGAGCGGGGTCGTTCGGTTCAAGCCTGACGGCAGTGCGATTGAGCAGTATTGTTCCCGCGGTGGTAACACCTGGGGCCTCGACATCACCACGGACGGTCAGGTGTTTTACACCCAACCCACCAGCGGCGTTCTATTTCATCATGTGGTGCTGCCTGAGTATGTGTTGGCCAAAGGTAAGCTCCCAGGTCTGACCAGCAGCAATGGCTTGTTGGCCCGTGAACCCACGTATCCAGCGATGCACTGGGAGCAGCAGGCGTATGTGCAGATTGACCAAGTCGGCAGCTATACCGCCGCCGCCGGTTGCGCCATCTACGAAGGCGGAGCCTGGCCGGAGAAGTATCGTTACAATTACTTCACCACCGAGCCCACGTTGAACATCGTCAGCCGGTTCATGGTGGAACTGGATGGTGTCACCTACAAAGCCCAACGTGAGGCCGGCTTTGAGCAGACTGAGTTCATCCGCAGTAAGAACCTGTGGTTCCGCCCCATTGAAGTTCGCACCGGCCCTGATGGTGCCCTCTATGTTGTGGATTTCTGCAACCAAGCCGTCATTCACAACGATACCCGCGGCCCAACTCACGGTCCTGCCAATGCCGCCGTCCGTCCTGACCGCGACCACTACTACGGCCGCATCTGGAAGGTGCAGCATAAGGAGGCGAAGAAGGTGGAGGTGATGAAAGCACCGTCTGATCTCAAGAGCCTGCAGGAGTTGGTAAAGACCACCTCCAACGCTCACCAGAAACAGAACGCCTGGCGCATCCTCAACGAACAGTTCCCCTCTTCCGAAATCAGCACGGAGATTTCATTGTCTCGTGTGATGGGAAGCAAGGCGATGCGGGCCTACAGCAAACGTGAAGGCGATATTGAAGTGTTGCTGGAGCAGTTTGCTAACAGTGACGATCCCTGGGTGCGTTCCGCCATGATCGCGGCGGCAGCGGATCATTCTTTGGAAGCCATCACTGCGGCGCTGGCTTCCTCCAATGCTTCCAAGCTGGATCTCTTCGTCGAGGCATCTGTCCAAGGGCTGCTGAAAGGTCCGAATGCTGGGGCTGATGCTACCAAGCTGATCATTGCCAGCGCTTCTGCCGCCTCTCAGGCTGACTCGCTCAGAGTGACCCTCCTCCGCAGCATTGCTCAGGAAGAGGCGGTTCTTCCCAAGCTTTCTCCCGAGCTTACGGAAGCTTTGAAGAAACTGCTCGCCCAGCCATCCCTAGCGGCGGCGACTTTGCCTCTGGTGACGAAGTGGGACAAAGACGGCTCACTGGCTTCTGAGGTCAAAACCCAGCTTGATAAGCTCACCGCAACCCTCTCGGACAAAGCCGCTTCGGTGGATGCACGCATCCATGCCGCAAAGGCCTTGGTCGCCGTCGGTGGAGATCTGAGTCAGACCGTGATGCCTGTCTTGACGAGTCAGGACACGCCGGAAGCACTTCAGGTCGCCATCATTCAAGCCTTGGATGAAAGCTCAAACGTCATTCCTCTGGTCGCGGCTTTGAATCATTTAAAGCCTGCCCAACAGAGCCAAGCTTTCGAAGCCATTTTGAAGCGCCCTCAGGCAACGCATGCGCTCCTGGACGGAGTGAAAGTCGGCAGCATTGACCGGGCGATCTTCGCGCCTGGAGATGTCGCTCGCCTGCGTTCTCATCCGAACAAGCCCATCGCCAAACGCGCCAATGATCTCTTCAAGATCAACAGTGCGGCCAAAGACGCCATCATTGCCAAACTACTCCCTGAGGTGGAGAAACCAGGGAATGTGACCAATGGCAAGATGCTCTTCACGGCAGCCTGCTCCGTATGCCACAAGCTGGGTGATATCGGGGCCGCCGTTGGCCCGCCTCTGGATGGCATGGGCGCTCATGGGCCCGGTGAATTGCTGGTGCACATCGTGGATCCTAATCGTGAGGTGGACCCCAGCTTCTGGGCCTTCAACATCATCACGAAAAAAGGGGAAGCTTTACAAGGTGTCATCACCAGCGAAAACAGCGCCACGGTTACCTTGGCCACTCAGGTGGGAGTGCGTGAAATCGCCAAGGCGGATATTGATAAGCGTGAAAACACCCGTCGCAGCTTAATGCCCGAAGGCCTGGATGGTCTGGGTGCCGAGAACATGCGCGACATCCTGGCCTTCATCGTGGGAGATGCCACCAAGCACTTCCGCATCCTCAATCTGGGCGAGGCCTTCACGGCGGATAGTCGCGCTGGTGTGTTCGCTGGACCTGGACCTAACCAAGGACGTGTCCGTCTGAATAAGTTCGGGGATGTCAAAATCGAAGGCGTGCCTTTCTTCCTGCAATCTCCAGAGAAGAGTGTGAATGGAGCCAACCTGATTGTGCTGAAAGGTGGTCCGCCCGAGAGCCAGAGCCAGACCTTCGCCCAGGAAGTGGAAGTGCCCGTAAATGTGGCCACCAAGCGTCTTCAATTACTCAGCGGCATCTCCGGTTGGGGTTGGCCTGCGGTGAAGGAAGAAGTGCCTGCACTGATCGCTACCGTGGTCTATGACAATGGCGAGAAGGAGAGCTTCACCTTCATCAATGGGGTTCACTTCTCCGACTACGTGCGGGATGTGCCTGTGCCGGGTTCCAAATACGTGAGCGGCCTCACCGAAGGGCAGCAGATGCGTCTTCTGTCCATCGAGCTGACAAAGCCCGGTATCGTGAAGACGCTGATCCTGGAAACCCCGGCGGACAGCCGCACGGTGCCAGTGATTGCAGCCATCACAGCCGATATCGAAGGCAAGGGCCCAACCCCAGGCGCCACCGATACCTCCACCCGCCCAGAACCCACTCCTGCAGCTGAAAAAGCAGGTCCAAAAAAAGGCAAGAAAGGCAAAGGGACGGGCAATGCCGCCGCTGAAACGGCCCTGAGCGGTCCCAAGGAAGGCGGTAAGGGCGATGGCCCTCTGGTCCCAGCCAATGCCGTGAAATGGGAGGCAGGCAAGACCCGCGTCCTGGTCATTGGCGGTGGTTCATCTCACAACTTCGCCACCTTCTTTGGAACCACGGATGTGGAGACTCTGAAGGCCGCAGGTTTCACGGTTCATTACACAGAGGATCGCGATCAAGCTGCTGCGGAGCTGAAGAACGCCGATGTGGCCGTCATCAGTGTGAACCGGAAGTTCTTCGATACCGCCGCTTATCGCAAAGCGCTGTTCGAGTTTGCCGACGCCGGCAAGGGCATCATCATGTATCACCCCGGCACTTGGTATGGTTATGCCAACTGGCCAGAGCTGAATGCTCAGATCGTTGGTGGTGGAGCTCGTGGTCACGACAAGATCCATCCCTTTGACGTGAAGACGGTGAAAGCCCATCCGATCATGGACGGCGTGCCCGCCAGCTTCACCGTGGAGGATGAACTCTACTATGTGAATGCCGAGCCAGAAAACATTCCCGCAGGCACAAATCCCATCGAGGTCTTAGCGGAAACCAGCCCGAGCGATAAATACAATCAACCTCACCCCAGCGTCTGGATCACGAAACATCCGAAAGCTCGTGTCGTGGGCATCGCCCTCGGCCACGATCAGCGTGTGCATGATCTGGATGCCTTCAAGAAGCTCCTGAGCAACGCCGTGAAGTGGGCTGGTGGGAAGTGAGAGTGTGAGACTATCTTGGCCTCACTCTTTGTTGAGAAGCCCTTCCCCCATCGCATCCTCTCCCCCCAAGCCTGTAAATTCTGCCGATACCTCAAAGAACGCTGTTAGCGATGCATGCTCATCCTCTGACCGGATGGATTAACCTATAGGTTTGCAAGTGGATACGACTATCGCGATGACTCGACTAGAATGCCACGCGAAATGATCATTGAGGGATACACCTCGGAAGAGATTTTAGCTCTTAGCGACGAACAAATGGAAACATTCGTCCTTTGCGGGGAGCCTCTCGTGTTTCGTGCGGGGAGTGCAGAGATCCTTGGCGAATTTCGCTTAGTGGACAGTCGCTTAGAGATTGAGTTAGCTCAAATCAATGGTGGAGGTGAAGGTGTGCTGCCAGTCTTGTGGTCGCTGGCAGAACGGTATGCCAAGCAAAGAGGCCTTGGCCATGTCGATTGGATCGTTCATGCACTCACCTGTGCGAAGCCCAATTTGAAGCTTCGCCGAGTTTTAGAACGCATGGGCTTCTCCATCCAGAAAGTGCGTGGAGAAGTCGACGCCTTTTTCTATCGCCACGAAGTGCCTAACGAAGGACCTGAGTCTCTCACCGAAAAGGTTATGGCACTATGAAAGAACAAATGGAATAAACCTATCGGTAGCGAGCACGATATTCTAACTCATCTGCATCCTCTGTCTTTGATGAGATCGTCTTAACATGCCCCGCCAACGAACTGAATCGCTCATGCGACTGATTTATCCAGCCGATACTTTTAATCCAAAGGTCGTCGACGAAATTTATGCCGATGAATTCGTAGCCGCTCAAACAGCAGGACTATCTATTTCTATTTTCAACTTCGAGGATTTTCAAGAAGGACGGTTCTGCCCACGACCAGCGATCCAGGATGGAGAGCCTGTTTTATATCGTGGTTGGATGTTACCTCCCAATGATTACGCCAGATTTCACGAGGCGATCAGCGCTGTAGGAGGCACGCCAGTCACGGATGTCTCATCTTATACCCTCTGCCATCACCTTCCCCGGTGGTATCCACTACTTACGGAATTCACCTCTGAGACGATGACGTTTTCCGAGTCCGATGACATAGCGTTGGCACTCACTGAAGCTGGTTGGAAGGGCTGCTTCCTGAAGGACTATGTGAAGTCTCTTTCTACCGATGCGGGTTCTTTGGTTCACGATCTTTCGACGATTCCTAACGTGATCGCCAAGATGCGGAAGTATCGAGGTCAAATTGAGGGTGGATTGTGTGCCAGGCGCATCGAAGAATACGATGCTTCCACCGAGCGACGTTACTTTGTTTGGAATGGAGTCGCTCATTCTGACTCAGGTGAAGTCCCCCAAATAGTAGCCGAGGCTGCCAGCAGAGTTTTAAGCCCATTCTTCTCCGTCGATATTGCCACTCGTCGTGATGGTGCCTTGAGCATCATTGAGCTTGGTGATGGACAGGTTTCCGACCGGAAGCACTGGAGTTGCGATAACTTGATCCGCATGTTTGCCACGCCTGCATAAATACAACAAACCTCACTAACGATGGTTAGCGAAGTGCTCCAGATGCCGGAGGCATCCCAGCCAGTAGCTAGGCAGTAAGGGAGTCCCGCATGCGGGACGGCCGCACCCCCTGGTTAGGCAAGGATAGACATCGCCCGTCGAGGGCGCATCCTGGAAGGATGCTTGCAGTGTTGAGCCTCACGGTGGCGATGATACCCTAGCGGGGCCGAAAGACAAAATGCCCACGCCACTTTTCAAGGCTTGATTTAGCAGTCTTTATCCGGCAGGATTTGGCCTCATGAAACGACTGGCGACCGTCTTGATTTTCG
This sequence comes from Prosthecobacter debontii, assembly GCF_900167535.1. NCBI lineage: Bacteria > Pseudomonadati > Verrucomicrobiota > Verrucomicrobiia > Verrucomicrobiales > Verrucomicrobiaceae > Prosthecobacter > Prosthecobacter debontii. The sequence goes on along the minus strand of NZ_FUYE01000001.1, from coordinate 217,956 downwards.
TCTGGGGTGCGGTGCTCGCGTTCACTGGCTGCTCCGCCACGAAGAGCGCCAACAAGATCTGTGCCGTGCATCAGGTGCCGCTGCAAAAGAAGAAGGTCCCGATCATCTACGGAATGCCGATGTGGTCGAACTATGACCGGAAGATGATGGAGGAAGCTGCGCGATCTTTTCCGCACTCCACCGTGCAGGCCGAGGGGGGCTGCATGGTGATGAAGAACGCCCCCAAACAGGTGGCTGTGTGGCAGTGCACCAATTGCCTGCAAGCGAAGGCGGAGTGGGTGAAGCAACATCCACGACCTGAAAAGGAGACCTTCTGATCTTCATCTCGCTATCCCAGTTTACCGGTTGCGATCCCGCCGGGATCTGGACCTTTCAGAGTGAATGCATGACGACTAACCTGTTCTGATTTTACCCTCGCCTTAGCGCGAACTCCATCGCCCAAGTCAGCGTGGCAGGCTTGAGGATAAAGCGTGGTATCGAAACACCCCGGGATCGCGGAACACTCATGGGATTCTCACCGCAGTTTCTGAAACTCATTCCAGCCTTCCCAGGCGATGCGCTGGAGATCGGCGCGGTCTTTGGCGGAGAAGGTGCGGGTGAGAGGCAGGCCATCGCGGTCCTTGGTCTTGTCGGCAGGTTTGCCCTCGAAGGTGCGGATGTCCGTGATGGAATCCACGGGAAGGCCAACAGGGCTTGTTTCAAAGAGGGCGGCGTAGAGGGTGCAGGCAGTGAGGTAGGCGAGGTTCTGGTTGAGATGGGCGTCATTGATGAAGCGGGTGGTGATGTCCGGACGCTGTTCCTGACAACGCTGGGTCACGAGGGCCATCGGGGCCACGGAGGCGTCAATGCGATTGGCCAGCGCGGCGATGGCGCGGGTCTTGGCCAGAACCGGGGCGGGGTCCGGCGGCGTTGCCAAGGGTTTTTCGTTCTGCGTGGTGGGGGTCGTTTCATAAAGCACGACCCGCGCTCCCTGAGCCTTGGCAAGGGCGGCAAACTTCGGCGCGTATTCGGCATAGAGTGTGGGATCCCCCGTGAGGTCGTCGCGGTAAGACTGAAGGACGATGATGTCCCAGGGCTGGCGGTGGGATTCCAGCTCAGGCAGCAGGGCGCGATGCCGAGCGAGGGCGCTGGGGGCATATTTGTCCTTGGGATCTGCGGCGACGGCTTTTTCCAGGGCGGCGATGGTGGCTTTTTCCTCAGCCTCGGTCACGGTGGACTGGCTGACGATGTTTTGCGTGCCCAACCGCCAGTGATCCTTCAAGGTGCGACCACCGTAGATGACGTCGGTTCGGTTAAACGTGAGGCCAGGCTGGCCAGCTTCAGCCATGGTCTTGACCACGGTGGAGAGGTTATGCCGGGCCGTGTAGCTATTGCCGATGAAGAGGACGTTCAGCGTTTTCTTTTCCGCTTCATCCTGAGCTGTGGAAACGCTGGGGAGGGAGAGCAGAACGAAAGCCGCCAAAGCAAGCGTGTGGGAAAGACGTGTCATGAGAAGTGTATGGTGCATGCGGCAACGGATGGGTGAGGCGAGGTCTGTCAGCCGATTTCACGCACGCGGAGATGGATGCGCCGGTGATGAAAAGGATGTCGCACTTCTTTTCAAGACGTCGGGTGATGGAAAAATAAAGCCGCCACCTGCGTTTGACTCCCATGCCCACGAAACACCGCATCTTTACCACGCCCTTCGCGAGTGTTTATCCCCTCTATGTCGCGAAGGCAGAGAAGAAGGAACGAACGAAGGCGGAGGTGGATGAGATCATCCGTTGGCTGACGGGTTACAGCCCGCAGGAACTGGAAGCGGAGTTGGAGAAGCAGACCGATTTTGAAACCTTCTTCCAACAAGCCCCGAAGATGAATCCTGCCCGGACCTTGATCAAAGGCACCGTCTGTGGCGTGCGCGTGGAGGACATCGAAGAACCGATGATGCGAGAGATTCGCTACCTGGATAAGTTGGTGGATGAACTCGCGAAAGGCAAAGCGATGGAGAAGATCTTGCGGGCGTGAGGCAGCTTAGCCTGAGAGGAGTATGCAAGCCACTTCATCTTGCCGGCCGATCTCTTTCTTGCTTCACTCGTTTTTATGAATCGAAGAACCTTGGCTTTTTATGCAGGCTGCGTGGCGACTGCTTGGTCACTGACATGGGCTCCGTCCCTTCGGGCCGCGGATGCTCGGGAGGTGGACATCGTGGTGTATAGCGGTGTGCCCTGTGGCATTGCCGCCTCCATCACGGCGGCGCGGGAGGGGGCGAAAGTGTTGCTCATCGAGCCGACGAAACACGTGGGCGGACTGAGCACGAGTGGGATCAATACAGCCGAGAGTGAACACATGCTGAAGTGGACCATCGGCGGTTTTGCCGATGAGTTTTATCGTCAGTTAGGCAAGCACTATGGCACGAACCAACCGGAGTATTTCTTTGAGTCGTCCGTGGCCGAAAAGGTGTATCTGGACATGCTGAAAGAAGCCCAGGTGGAGGTACTCTATGGAGCCAGTGTGGAGACTGTGACGAAGGATGGCCCGAAGATCACTGGCATCACCCTCACCGATGGCGCCAAGCTGACGGCCAAGGTCTTTGTGGATGCAGGTTATGAAGGCGATCTCATGGCTCGGGCGGGTGTGAAGTATGCCGTGGGACGCGAGTCGAAGGCGGAGTTTGGTGAGGAAGCGGCAGGCATCCGCTTTGACAAGGTATCGCGCAAGGCACGCACGGTGGATACTGAAGGCAAGCTGCTGCCCGGCATCAGTGCCTGGGCCAAGGACCTGAAGGAAGGGGATGCCCATCGTGCCCCGATGAACTACAACTTCCGCCTCACGGTGGCAAAGGACCCTGCACTCCAGGTGCCGATCCCTGCACCCAAGCATTACGATGCTTCGCGATATGCCTTGCTCGCAGGTTGGCTGCGCAATCAGACTGCTCAAGGACTCCCGGTCAAACTGAAGGATATTGTGGACCCCTACAAACGCCGGAACGGTAAGTTTGAGCTGAATAACAAGCAGTCGGCCATTTATTCCATGGGTCACTTCGGCGGTCAGTTTGACTGGCCAGATGCCAGCTATGCTAAGCGTGCCCGCATCTATGAAGATCATCTGGATTACACCCTCGGTCTGCTGCATTTCCTGGCTCAGGATGAGTCCGTCCCTGCCAATGTGCAGGCGGAGATGAAAGCCATGGGTTTGCACAAGGATGAATTCGCCGATAACGGTCACCTACCCTATCAGCTCTACGTGCGTGAGGCCCGCCGCATGCGGGGTGTGTATGTGATGAAGCAGCAGGATGTGCAGACGGATCGGCGTAAGCCGGATAGCATCGGCATGAGCAGTCACTTCATTGACTCCCATCACGTGCAGCGTGTGGCGTTAAATGAAAACGAGTTTGTGAATGAAGGCCGCATTTGGCGCATGGGTTATGCAAACCAGATCCCCTATCGCTCACTCACGCCGCTGCCTGAGGAGTGCCGCAATCTGCTCGTCCCTGGAGCTGCCAGCTACACTCATGTGGCCTTCTGCACCCTGCGACTGGAGAGCGTGTGGATGATCACCGGCCATGCCGCAGGCATCGCTGCCGCGATGGCGGTGAAAGGTGATGGCGATATTCATCATGTGGATGTCTCCGCCTTGCAGGACAAGCTGCGGGCACAGAAGCAGGTCGTGGATTTCATCCCAGGCATGCCGGAGAAATGCGAGCATCTGAACGGGCCGCCGGAGTTTTGAAGAGTCGTGATTAATCCTCATCTCGCCCAACAAACCGTTGACGATGCCAGACCAGCCACATCAATGCCACGGCAGCCCAGGTGAGCGCGGCGTAGATGTGATGTGACACGGTGAGTTGCGGAAGGAAACCAGTGACGGCGCGGGTGGTGGCAGCCAGTAGAGCAAGACCGATCAACCAGCGGGCCATGCCGCCCCGTCGATCAAAGCCTGCGAGATCGCCACTGTGACCAAACAAGACTCGACTGGCCACCACGAGTATCAGGAGACCAAAACCACCAATGTAGAGCAAATGCTCCAAGGACACGCGTTGAAGAGGCCAGAAGCCGGGTAGCAACAAACCCGATTCACCGCAGATCAAAGCCACCCGTAACCCGGTGGCCAAGGTGCCACGGGGAGCTGCCCCTTCGGCACGACTCCACCGGATCTCCTGCAGTAGATAGATCACCGAGGCGGTGACACGAAGCCCACAACCCGCACGTGCATCCACCCACACCTCGAGGGCAAAGCTCGCGACCAGCAGCAGCGAGGTGAGCCCGGCACCGATCAAAGCGGCCTGCTTTTGCAGAGTCGTTTTTGGTTCCCCAAAGCTGCCCCCCAACATGCGTGGAAAGAGGAAGGAACCGATGCCCAGAACCGGTGGCAAGAGCAGCCCTTGATTCAGGAGCAGACTGGCAAATCGGAATCGCCAGGGATCGGTCAACGTCACAGGCATGATCATGAGCAGGGCACCCACCGCCCCGCACAGTAGCCCGACCAGAGCCAGCAACATCTGTGGCGGTGGGGGGGCCTCACGGTAGCGGACAACACGCAGACCCAGGCTAGCCAGCAACGACATCAGCAAGAGCGCGAATAGCGCATCTCCCCAGGCATGCAGAAGCCGCAGATGACAGAGGGCATTCGCCTGATGAACCACAAAAAGCCAAGCCAGCTCCCAGGGGCTCAGTTTTGGAGCCGAGGCCATACGCGGTCCCGCTGTGCCGAGAAAGCCGACCACGAAGGCTCCGCCAAAAGCCTCGATCATGATCCGCGCATGGCTGTAAGCGGGGAAGTAACCCAGCCCTCCGGCATAGAACATCGGCCACAACGACACGCCGATCATACTCCACAGCGCGCCACTGAAAAAGAAGACCCGAAAAGGTTCCGCAGCGAGCCAAGCCAAACCCGTAACCTCTGGAGGTTTTGGTGAGCGGCGTTTACAGGCTGGAAATTTCATGGGACGCCACGATGTAAGCGAATCCATCTAACGTTGAGACAAGCGCTACATTCGCTTCTCCAATTGTGTGAATCACGCTGCTTTTTGTCTCAAGCGCAGGCTTTCAAGAGCAATGGTAGGGACGGGTTCAGATTTCCCGTGTGCCAGGCGATGACGTGCTCGATCTGCGGTGCACTGGCCAGAGAACGATAGACTACTCCTGTGATGGCGAGTTTTTTCATGGACTCAGGGACGAGAGCAACACCAAGTTCCTCCGCGACAAGCGTGATGATGGTTTGCTGGAGTTGGGTCTCCAAGCGAAAAGTCGGTGTGATGCCTTCGGCACGGAACCACATCGCAATCGTTTCACGAAGCGCGGGAGAAACCTCCTCAGGCGCAGCAATGAGCGCCTCGCGCAAAAGGTCATTCGGGGTGATGCGCGATCTGCGAGCGAGACGATGGCTGGCAGGCACCGCAAGACACAGGCTCTCCGTATGGATGACCTGAAAATCCAACCCGCGAATGCGCCCGGGTGGGAACATGATACCCGCATCGAAGCGCCCGCTCAAAAGATCGTCGGGGAGAGCACTCGGCAGACTCTCTCGAAGATTTACTTTCACCTGCGGATGACTGGAGATCAGACGCCGAGTCAGCCTGGGCAGCACGGTGAAAGCCGCGTGCATCATGAAACCGATCTTCAGTTCTCCCAGTTCGCCCGACTCAGCCAACCGCGCATTCTGACAGGCCTGATCAAAAGCAATCAAGGTGGCTTTGGCATCCTCCAGAAACCGCTGCCCAGCGCGGGTAAGCTGAGTGTGGCGCGTGTGCCGCTCCAGCAGCTTGACGCCTAACGACTTTTCCAACGCCGCGATCTGCCGACTGAGCGGCGGCTGAGTTAGATGCAGACGCTCCGCCGCCCGGCCAAAGTGCAGAGTCTCGGCCAGGGCCACGAAATAACGCATCTGTCGGATATCAGCCACGATACGGAAAAGGTATCAATCAGAGCACGAGATAGCATTGGATGGAATCAGTTGAAATCAATAAATTCGTCGTAGCTTCTCATTCCCCCCGGATGCTCTCCACCTTGCTGATCGTGCTACCCGTGTTTGCCCTCATTCTTGCGGGTTGGTTGGTCCGCAAGGTTGGAGTCATGGGGCCACAATCAGCCAGCGAGCTCAACCGATTCGTGGTTTATCTGGCGCTACCCGCCTTGCTCTTCGACATCACCGCCCACGCTAAGTTTGCCGAGATCTGGCAGCCTGGATTTATCGCCACCTTCACGCTGAGTTGTGTGATCCTTTTCGGGCTCACCCTAGCTCTGTGTTGGCGGCGTGAGCGACCTCTGGCGGATGCGGCCATCGATGCCCTCGCAAGTAGTTATGCCAATACCGGCTACATGGGCTTCCCCCTGGCCCTTGCCGTGTTTGGCTCGTCCGCCATGGCACCCACCTTGATCGCCTCCCTTGTGACGGTGTGCGCTCTCTTTGCCGTGGCCATCGTGCTGATCGAGATCAGTCTGCAAAGCGAGCGTCAGCCATCGCGGCTGATCCTGAAAGTGGCCACATCACTCGCACGCAACCCACTACTGCTCGCCCCGGCTCTGGGAGCCCTGTTTCCCCTGAGGAGCACGCCAATTCCAGCCCCCATGGACAGCTTTCTAAAAATGCTGGGCCATGCCGCCTCGCCCTGTGCATTGGTTGGCCTGGGACTGTTCTTGGCAGAAAAGCGCGCACCTCAGGCATCACAAAATGAGCTTGGTCCAGCCGTCCTGATCATTGGCCTGAAGCTGCTGCTGCAACCTCTCATTACCTGGGTGCTGGCCGTGCATGTTTTCGCCCTGCCCCCTGCTCTAGCTCAACCCGCCATCCTCATAGCCGCCCTGCCCACGGGCACAGGCCCCTTCATGCTGGCGGAGTATTATCAGCGCGACGCCGGCGTCACCGCCAAGGTCATCATCGGCTCCACCGTGCTGTCCATGCTGACGATCACGGCGTATCTGACTTTTGGTCGGACTTGAAAGGGGGCTGCGTGAATAGGCAGCCCCGATCCCATAAAGTTGGATCCCTTTACAAGACGTGGTTAGTTACCAAAAGCACTGGCCCCCTGCCGCACATAGTTTTCCGCGACTTGCGCCCGACGACGTGCCTGACTGTCTTCCGCATAATAGGCGACACCGATGACTCCCACATTGCGAGCACCTTTTTCACCGAAAGCAGTCGAGGCCCTCGATTGACTAACCGAACCAAATTTCAGCGAAAACAGTTTACCATTCACCCGCATGCCTTGGATCAAGACTGCAGAGTTGGCGGGGATGACATAACCACGTTTTTTAACTGAGGCTGGCTGACCATCGAGCAGATCAAGACCATCCACCGAGACCACTGCCTCCATACGATCAGAGGTGAGATTCTCGAGTTTAAGCGAATAGGCATGACCCGGAGCGCCTATGACATAGACTTCTTTTCCAGACCGGAAATATCCCAGCTTATCGCTACTACGCCAGTAGCCACTCATCACCGCCACACGCAATTTGTCAGGTATAAGCTCGAAGCTACCTTGCCCATGACGCACCTCATCACCCACCAGCTTGACCATCAATTCAGCGCCCTCTTTGTCGTTGTAGTGGAACGAGTTGACACCGTCTGGAACACTGCCGGATTTGCGGTAAAAAGTTTCCGATGTGCTATCATCGTGAATCTCACGTCCGAGTTGGGTGCCTAGACCCGGCCGGGATTTCGCTGGCGAGATACTTTCCGCGTCGCTGCCAGAGGTGCTGTAAGAGCGATGAGTCCCCGCCGATGCAGGAGCCATGGCGACTTCTGGCGATTGTGGGCTGCTGCAATGAGATAGCAGTGCGGCGATGGCCAGAATACCCAACGAGCGGACGCTTAGAGCCAGGAGAAAACGGAATGAGGAAAGTCTCATGTGCAGATTTTTCTACACTTAAATCAACGCGTCAATACAAATGTAGATTTTTCTGCATTTAACTTGTCGCACCTAATTTCTGGCACCATTTTCCTCCATGCCGCAGATCGCTTCTGAAACTCATTCCAAAAAAGAACGCCAAGCGATGGAAATCCTCTACCGCCTAGGAGAGGCGACTGTTGCCCAAGTGCAGACCGAACTGCCGGATGAGCCTAACTATTCAGCCACACGAGCTCTACTGGGGGTGCTAGTCGATAAAGGATTGGCCAAAGTGGCGAAAGCCGAGGGAGCTCGCCATTACCTCTACTCCCCCAAAGAATCCGCTCACAAGGCTCGCAAAGGTGCTCTCAAAAAGCTATTGTCTACCTTCTTTGACAATTCCCCTGCGGAACTCGCCATGAACCTCTTGGACCCGGACCAAAATCGGATGACTGTAGAGGAGATCGATAAACTCCAGCAAATGATTGATGCTCATCGAGCCCAACCCAAAGTCTGACCTCTATGTTGTGGTTTCACCTTTCCACCACAGTACTTCTTCTCGCAGCCTTGATTCTACCCACGGCTGGACTTTCCCGGCGTCGGAGCATCGAAGGAGTCACGCTCCTCGTTATTCTCCTGCCACTCATACGACTGGCGCTTGAGACCTTCATTCCCTCACTTCCCCACCCTGCTCTTCCGCTGAAAGGGCTGGATGGGCACGGACAGTCTTCGATATTCGTGCAACTGCTCACCATTGTTTGGGTCACGGGAATGCTGATTCATGGAGTGGCTCTTGTCCGTCGCCTACGTTCTGTTCAGCACCTTAAAGCCACAGCGCACCCTCTCAGCCAGGAGTGTGTTCATCAAATTGCAGCCTGTCTTTCACAGCCCGAAGCGACCATCTGTCAAAGCTTTCGTGTCTCTACACAAATCAAAACGCCTCTGGTTCTACCCGGCCTGAACAGCCTCGTTCTGCTACCCGTGGAATGGGATGGATGGCCAGTACATTTGCAGGCGAGTGCTCTCCGCCACGAATGGCATCATCTAAGGAATCACGATGCACTTTGGAATGTTTGGCTGCATCTTTTCCGTCCCATCTTTTGGTTTCATCCTTTGGCTGCGATGTCGGTCAAAGCCTGGACCGATGCGTGTGAGTATGAGGCTGATCTGGCTGCGGTCGGCAGCAGCAATCCTGCCGATTACGCCCAATCTCTGCTTAGCATCGCAAGACTTCAGCAGCTATCTGCACACGCTACCGGTCTCGGTTTTTTAGGATCATCACATGTGGGGCTTCAGCAGCGTATCCGCGTGCTGTTATCCCCCCATCAAACCTCCGCATCCGAGCGATCTTGGTTAAAACGCTTAACCGTTCCAATGGTGATCCTCGCCTTCGCTGTGAGTTGCGCTTGGCTGGGGATTCGCAAGCCTGAGGAGCAGGCCCAACAACCGCACGAAGAAGCGTTCCTACGTTTATCCGCAACGCCCTTCCCTGCCGATGAGTAGGAAGGCGCTGAGCCGCAGCCACCCTGGCAAATTCCCACTCCACACCGGAATGAAGCCATTGCTTACCTGTCTCATTGTTGCGCTCAGCACCTGCTCTCCTTCACCTCCAAAGAGCTACCTTCCACGCGAAGCGGACATCGTGTTTCAATCCCTGCCTCATTCTCCACTGGTAGATGCGATCGAAGGTTGCACTCATTCTCCTTATTCTCACTGCGGCATCTTAGCCTTTAAAGCCAACGAGTGGGTCGTCATTGAGGCGCTGGGAACAGTCCGTGAAACATCCTGGCCAGAATGGGCTCAGAGGGGGCGCAAACAACACTTCACAGTCTATCGACTAGACTTAACTTTCTCCAACCAGACTTCGGACATTGTCACTCGGGCTCGATCCTACCTAGGACGCCCCTATGACCTTCATTACAGCTTCGATGACGAAGCCATTTATTGTTCAGAACTCATCCAAAAAGCGATTCGCGGCGCCACAGGCCGAACAATAGGTAAGATTCAAAAGTTAAGCGACCTGAACTGGAAGCCCTTTGAAACAATCATTCGAACCATCGAGAACGATGTTCCTCTCGATCGTGAAATGATTACCCCCCAATCGTTAGCCGAAGCAACAGAACTCCATCAAGTTTATAGCCCTATTGCTGCGGATGACTGACACTCCCTTCCAACTCCACTCCCCTCCTTATGCGCTACATCGAATTTCGAGACAGCATCCAGGCGGAACTTCGCCGGAGTTCCTCCGGTCTAACTTGGAACCAACTCCGCGAACGGCTTGACCTTCCCTACACCCGACCTTGTCCGGAATGGACCAAGGACTTAGAACAGGAAATCGGTCTGGTGCGAGTGAAAGGTCAGGGCCGGGCTTATGTCTGGAGACTTTCGAGCGAGCCGTCTTGAATCGAGGGCAGGTATCGGTTATGGACTGCTACAGAGAATCGTTCGCTATGAAATCCGCACCCTCCGATACTCAAGGAAAGTCGCCGACCCAACTCATTGATGAGCGAATCCAGGAGATCGGAGGTTGGCAGGCGGAAACCCTAACGCGCATGCGGAAGCTGATTCATGAAGCCGTGCCGGATGTCGTTGAAGAAGTAAAATGGCGGGGAGTTCCAGTGTGGTCCAGCGGCGGCATCCTCTGCACAGGCGAGAACTACAAAAAAGCGGTCAAGCTAACCTTCGCCAAAGGCGCCAGCCTCCCTGACCCCACAGGCCTCTTCAATGCCAGCCTGGAGGGCAACATGCGGCGGGCCATCGACATTCTGGAAGGCGAGGAGGTGAATGCCAAAGCCTTTAAGGCACTGGTGAAAGCCGCCGCCGCCCAAAACGCGACCAAACCTCAGAAGCCCAAGTCGGGCATGGGAGGAAAGACTTCGACCAAGTTGAAGAAAAACGATCAAGGCGTCGTCCTGCTCTCCGGCGGTAATCCACAGATTGCCAAAGGAGATGGCGATGCCCCCGTTCAGGCCTACATCGCCGCGATGCCCGGCTGGAAAAGCGAGCTGGGCAAGCAGCTGGATGAACTCATTGTTCGGGTGGTTCCCGATGTTCGCAAAGCGGTGAAGTGGAATTCGCCTTTCTATGGCAGTGCGGATCAGGGTTGGTTCGTGTCATTCCACGTTCTCACCAAGTATGTGAAAGTGACCTTTTTTGACGGCACTTCATTGAAACCCGAGCCTCCAGGTTTTACACCCAAGAGCAAAGAGAATCGCTGGTTGGATATCTACGAAAACCAGCCGCTAGATGTGAAGCAGATGGAGAAGTGGATCAAGCAGGCGGCTAAGCTTCCCGGTTGGATGCCTTAATGTGCTACCTCTCGGCATTGGGATCAAGATAGACCCCTTCAGCTAACAAACTGTGCTAAACTTTGGGGCCCCCAACCTTCTGAGTAAACTGCTTGTAGGTCGATTCATCTTTGGCCATGGCTGCCGCTTCACGGGTGGTGATTTTGAAGTCCTTGGGAACGTGTGCACCTTTCTCGCCCTGCATTAGCTTGTTAAAGCGATCCAGCTTCTCCCGCGACTGTGCTATCTCTGCGGCATCCTCTTTTGAGACCCCTAAACCTTCGAGAACTTTCTCCATAGTCAGCGGTCCTTTGGCGCTCGCTATCCCCGCCATTTCTGCGACCGTTGGTTTCACCGCCAGACTCTTTTGCAAGTCATCACGAAGCAATTGAATCATCTGAACATGTTTGGAAAAGTTCTGCACACACTCCCTTTTGCTTCGACCGGCCTCGCCTGCCACATCTAGCATCTGGTCCACCCTCTCCGGTGTGATGTCTGCTGCTAAAAGAGTGTCCATCGTCTCCTGAGCGCCTTCGGTCGCCTGAGTGATGAAATCTTTTATTTCCTGAGGGCTCAATCGCACATTGGCCTCAGTCTCCAAACGTTCAATGACGGCGAAGACTTCACGCTTGAACTGCTGTGAATTGGCGGCCGCTACACTGCCCCACTGCCCGCCATGCGCAGCTCCACCGAACACATTTTCAGAGTCCACATTCGCCCCGGGTCTAAAGTCGTTATCGATGGCCTTGAGCTGCACATCATCACCCCTGCCTTCGATGATCAGATTGTTTTGGTTATACCATCCTTTGACACTGTCGCCCGGATTGGCTCCCGTATCTGCACGAGCGGCAAAACGATCAGGATTACCTGTAAAAGCATCAGCAGCCATGATCTGGCCAAGCTGTCTCTGGAAGGACGGGTTGGTCAACAACTGCTTGAAGTCTGGTTCCTGAACGGCTTTCTGCAAATCTCGACCCCTCACAAAATCCATTTCGACGACATTGCCGAATGGGGGGCTTGCTGCCGGGTTAGAGACTGCCGCTAGGGCCTGCGTCAGTTGCTGTGCAGCAGACAAATCGACATCACTTCCTTCATTTGCATCCAGATAAGCCTGCACGTCTTGCTGCAACTGGCCCAACTTCTCGTCCTTAACCGGTAAAATCGCAGCTGTGTTAACTCCTGCTTGCATGAGGAGAGCTGTGCCAACGACGGCTCGGCTGGGGTTCTCCTGCTGCAGCTTGATCACTTTTTGGGTGCCGTCGTCAGCGGTCACTTTGAACACGATTCCCTTTTGGCCGTCCTGCAGTTTTTCGATATCCTTCATGGTGTTCTCGGAGGTTTTGACTTAACCACAGTTACCCAATTCTCACGATGGAGTGACAGATTTTGCCCAAAGATGGAGCACAAATGGAGTTTCAGACAGGTCCGTGTGGACTCTCCATCTGTGGCGTGATCATTTCCCCACGCTAAAAGCACGTGCAGTTGACGTATCCCAAAGATGCCGCATAAAGCGGATTCCCCCACCCTAACCAATGCAGAGAACCTTCCTTCTTTTTTCGACCCTGGGCTTTCTGACAGCCTCGGCATCCGCGCTCACGCTGGATGAAATGAACCAACGGCAGCAACCCATCCCGACGGTGCCGGAGAAGGATTTACCCCCCTTGAAAAATGCTCCGGAGCCCTTCCCGGGCATCGTGAAGCATCCAGGGTTCGAGGCTCACACCTGGGTGCGTTTTCCCTTTATTGAAAACCCCGGCAGCTTTGGTTTCGACCCGAAAGGGCGGCTATTCGTCGTCGAGGCCAACCGCTTCTGGCGCGGCGTGCCGGATCTTCGCGGAGCCAATGAACTGATCCGTGGGGACTTCCAGGCACAGACTTTGGACGATCGCGCCAATCTTTACAAAACCTGGGAAGCACGCTTCCCGGTGGGCTTCTTCACCAACACCGCAGATCGGCTCATCCGATTGGAAGACCGCGATGGCAATGGGGCTGCCGATCATCGCACCTTGTTTTCAGATCGCTTCCATGAGGCGCTGGATGGCCTGGGCTTCTCGGTGCTGGCGGAGGAGGATGCGGTGTATTTCACCTGCATCCCCAACCTGTGGAAACTGACCGACAAAGATGATGATGGCGTGGCCGATGCGGAGGAAGCCATCGTCAAAGGGTTCGGCGTGCGTGTGTCTTTCTTGGGGCACGACCTGCACGGCATCACTCGGGGTCCAGACGGGCGGCTTTATTTTTCCGTAGGAGATCGCGGATATCATGTGACTACGAAGGACGGCCAAGTCCATGCGGGTGGTGGACGCGGAGCCATCTTCCGTTGTGAATCCGATGGCAGCGGTTTTGAAGTGTTCTGCAAGGGGCTGCGCAATCCACAGGAACTGGCCTTTGATGAAGCGGGCAATCTTTTCACCTTCGATAACACGGGTGACATCGGTGACCTCGCCCGCATGGTGTATGCGCTGGAGGGCAGTGACTCGGGGTGGGACATGAGCCATCAGTCCGCCCATCAGTATGTGACTAATCTCGACTGGGAAGACTTTCACCCCCAGAAATCCATGTGGGTGGCTGAGCGCATGTATGACCTCTTCAATGAAGAGCAGCCTCAGTGGGTGTATCCTCCCGCCTCGCATGTGGCGCGTGGGCCTTCCGGCGTCACTTGGCTGACCGGTGAATCCCTGCCTGAAGATCTGCGCGGCAAGTTCCTGCTGGCCAACTACCGAGGTGCCTCTCAGGGCTGCACGGTGCTAACGGTGGGCCTTGAAGCGAAAGGCGCCGGCTTTGCCGCCAACTCCGAAGACATCTTTGTCGAGGGCGTGGGAGTCAGTGATGTGGAACTGGGCTACGATGGCAACATCTACCTGTGCGACTTCGGAGGAGGCTGGAGCATCAATACCAACGGTGCCATTGAAGTCTTAACCCCCAAAGAACCTGCCCAACAAAAAGCAGGCGCAGAAGTGAAAGCCCTGTTTGCGCGTGGCCTGAAAGAGGAAACGATTCCAGGTCTTGTCACCCTACTTGCTCACACCGACAAGCGTGTGCGTCAGGCGGCGCAGTTCGAGCTGGTGAAGCGCAAGGAGATCAATACGCTTATCGCCATCGCTAAAGATGAAACCAAACCTGTCAAAAGCCGCTTGCATGGCATTTGGGGGCTGGATCAGCTCGGACGCCAAGGAATCGCTGTTAGCGAAGCCCTTCTTGACCTAACGACAGATAAGGAAGCCGACATCCGTGCCAATGCCGCCCGCACTCTGGGGAGTGTGCGTGTGGTGGAGAGCCGGGATGCTCTGCTGACTCTGCTGAACGACACCTCACCTCATGTCAGCTCCCTCGCGGCTGTAGCACTGCGCCGCATTGTGAAGCCCGGCGATGAGCAAGTAACTGAGGCACTCTACACCTTAGCGGCCCAAACCGGCAAAACCGAGGTGGACCCGGTCCTGCGCCATTCCGCCCTCTCGGCCTTGGATCTGATTGGCACCGAAGCTGCCGCAAAAGCCCACAGCACAGATGCAGACAGGGAGGTGCGCCTCACCGCCCTGCTTTACCTGCGCCGCCATGAGAGCCCCGACTGCGCCACATTCCTCAGCGATAGCGATGCCCAGATCCGCCGTGAAGCGGTGCGTGCCATCTATGACACGACCGTAGTGGATGGCCCTGCCGGAGATGCTGTCGCGGCTCTAGCCAAGGAAGCGGCGGCTTTCCCACCGACCGTTCAGCAACGTATCGTCGCTGCGAACTACCGTCGCGGCACGGCTGACCATGCCCGCCATCTCATCCAGATGGTGCGCGACGTCACGCTCGATGAAGCCACCCGCACGGCAGCGCTGCATGCGCTACGCCTCTGGGAGAAACAAATCGTCACCGATCCTGTCCTGGGCATCTACCGTCCGCTGCCCAAAGCCGAACGCACCCTCGCGGCACTCGGCCAAGCCATCGAGACCGATCTACGCGCTTTGCTCGCAGGGGATCTCGATCCCCACCTCGCCTCTCTCGCCCTGAAGTTGGCCTCGGAAACGGGAGTTCGCTTGGAAGCCAAAACGCTGCGCAACTTTGCCACAAACAAAACCGTCGCCGCAGAGGTTCGCGTCGCTGCGCTGGACAGCCTCGTCACCGCTTATCCGACGGAGGCCGCACCTGTGGTGAAAGACCTCATGGCAGACAGCTCCGCCACAGTCTCCGCCTCTGCCTTGGGTCATGGCTTCAACTTGAAGCTGGACGGCCTCACCGACATTGCACGTGAAGCCATCTCAAAAGGTCCGTTGGCTAAAGCACGTGCTGGCATCACCGGACTCGCCACCACCCATCCTGAAGAGATCGAGCAGCTATGGAAGGATCGTGAGAACAAATCACTGCGCCACGCTCTCTGGCTGGATGTTTACCTCGCCCTCCAAGCGCTGAACACACCGAGCAGCCAAACCCTCGTAACCGCCTATGCCGCCACCGCACCTGACGCCGTCTATCGTCTCAGCGAAACCGGGGGTGATTCAAAACTCGGTGAACTCGTCTTCCGCAATCAAGGGGCCTGCATGCAGTGCCACAAGATCAGTGGGGAAGGCGGCGTTCAGGGCCCCGATCTCACTCAAGTGGGTGAGCGTCTGAAGCCTGAAAAACTGATCGAATCCCTGGTGAATCCGAATGCGGTCATCGCTCCTGGATATGGCCTCGCCGCCATCACCAAGAAAGATGGCCAGCTTGTCATGGCTCGCTTGGCGAAGGAAACCCCCACCGAGGTGGAAGTGGTCGGCCTGGATGGCAAGAGCAGCACGATCTCCCGTGCCGACATCGCCACCATCGCCCCCCCTGTCTCGGCCATGCCTCCGCTCGGCACGGCTCTCCAGCCTCGGGACCTGCGCGATCTCGTCGCCTACCTCTCCAGCCGCACTAAGGGCAACAAGAAAGCGACCAAGGATGACGCCAGCCATGGCGATGAGAAAATCGCGAAGTGACGTCGTAATCGCCTTTTCGATCTAAACCGAGCCCGGAAGCCTTTCGCTTCCGGGTTTTTTTGTGCCTCTGCTTTCCCACGATTCTGAGATTGCCAATCACATCCGCATCGAAACAATGCAGGCACGATGAAACACGTTTTGTTTTTCCTGTTGGCAGTCCTGCCCCTCATGGCTGGAGAACCCGGATTGCCGGTGGGGAAGTTTCAGCAGCTTGATCAGCTGCTGCCCACGCCCTCACCTCAACGCATCGCCTCGGGAGCACCTGGGAAGACGTATTGGCAAAAC
Source organism: Prosthecobacter debontii (assembly GCF_900167535.1). Lineage (NCBI taxonomy): Bacteria > Pseudomonadati > Verrucomicrobiota > Verrucomicrobiia > Verrucomicrobiales > Verrucomicrobiaceae > Prosthecobacter > Prosthecobacter debontii. Next base: position 201,634 of record NZ_FUYE01000001.1, on the reverse strand, counting down.
CGTGCGGACTATGACATCCAAGTCGAGCTGGATGATGTGAAACGCACCATCACGGGAGAGGCCACCGTCACCTATCACAATGCCTCTCCTGATACACTGACGTATCTATGGGTGCAGCTCGATCAAAACTACCTTTCCCACAACGCCGACTCCCGCAGCGTGCCCAACACGAAGCGCGGCGTGGATCTCACCAAATTCAGCTACAAAGCCCTGGACCGACTCCTCGCTTATGAAGATTACGATGGAGAAATGAAGATCCTCAGCCTGACGAATACACAAGGCCATGAGCTGCCCCATACCCTTGTCAAAACCATGCTGCGCCTGGATCTGCCGGAGCCTCTCGATGCAGGCCAAGATTTCCAGTTCAAGATCGCCTGGAGCTACCCCATCAATGATTGTGAACGCATCAATGCGCGCACGGGTTACGAGTTCTTCAAAGAGGACGGCAACTGCATCTACACCATCGCACAGTGGTATCCGCGCGTGGCCGCCTACACCGACTACGCGGGTTGGATTAACAAACAGTTTCTCGGCACCGGAGAGTTCACCCTGGAGTTTGGTAACTACACCGTGCACCTCACGGTTCCAGACGATCACATCGTCGCGGCGACGGGCGCCCTTCAGAATGCGGACGTGGTGCTCACCGAACCTCAACGCGAGCGTCTGAAGAAAGCTCAGGGAGAAACCCAGAAGCCTGTCTTCATTGTCACTCCTGAGGAAGCCAAAGCCGCGGAGAAAGCCCAACCCAAAGGCAAGAAGACCTGGGTTTTTCAGGCTGACAATGTTCGTGACTTTGCTTTTGCCTCTTCACGTAAGTTCATCTGGGATGCCATGGCGGTGGAAGGAGCCACGCACCCACCGACACCTGAGCGGAAAGGCGGCATTGCCGACCGCATGTATCGGCTACCGGTCATGGCCATGTCCGTCTATCCCAAGGAAGGCATGCCCCTGTGGGAGAAATATTCCACCCACGCCATTGCCCACACCATCCAGGTTTATTCCAAGCATACCTTCGCTTACCCGTATCCGGTGGCGTGGTCCGTTAATGGCCCTGTGTTTGGCATGGAATACCCCATGATCTCTTTCAATGGCCCCCGACCCGAGAAGGATGGCACGTATCCTGAACGCACCAAGTATGCCCTCATCGGCGTCATCATCCATGAGGTCGGTCACAACTGGTTCCCCATGATCGTCAACAGCGATGAACGCCAGTGGACCTGGATGGATGAGGGACTGAACTCCTTCATGGAATACCTCGCTGAGGAGGCCTGGGAAAATGACTGGAATCATCGCCGAGATGAACGTGGCATGGTGGACTACATGCGGCTCACGGAGCGAGTGCCGGTGATGACCAATTCCGAATCCATCGCCGATCTCGGCCCCAACGCCTATGGCCAACCAACGGTGGCGCTCAATCTCCTGCGCGAGCATGTGCTCGGTCGAGAAGCCTTCGATCACGCCTTCAAGACCTATGCACGACGCTGGATGTTCAAGCGCCCTACGCCGGCGGATTTCTTCCGCACCCTGGAGGACGCCAGTGGCGTGGATCTCGACTGGTTCTGGCGAGGCTGGTTTTATAGCGTGGATCACGTGGATGTCTCCATTGATGAAGTGCGTTGGCTCCAGCTCGACAGCCGCGATCCCGCCATTGAGAAACCGAAGAAGAAACAGGAGAAAGACGAACTCCCGAAAACACTCACCGAGGAGCGCAATGCCTCACTCCCGAAGCGTGTGGATCGCTTTCCAGAGTTGAAGGATTTCTACGACAGCTTCGACGAAGCGAGCGTCCTCCCCAGCGATAAGAAGAAGTTCGAATCCTTGATCAAAGAGCTGAAGGAAGCCGAGATTGACCCAGCTCTGCTCAAGACCTCACACAACTTCTATGTCATTGAGATGAGCAACGTCGGGGGTTTAGTCACACCCGTCACTCTGAAGCTGGATTACGCCGACGGCAGCACCGAAGAGATGAATCTGCCTGCGGAGATCTGGCGCTTCAACACCGAGAAAGCCTCCAAGCTTCTCTTCACGAAAAAGGAACTGAAAGCCGCGACCTTCGACCCCCGCCAGGAACTGGTTGATACCGATGTGGAGAACAACTTCTGGCCACGCCGTCTCGTCAAAAGCAAATTCCAGCTCTACAAAGATGAGAAGGCTGCCAATCCCATGCGGGAAATCACCAAGCCCGAGAAAGACGACGATAAAAAGAAGGAGACAAGTGAGGCCAAGAAATGAGGTCGGACCTGCTTACCTCATCCCTCCACCCGATCATTCTCGGGTGGAGAATGTTTTGCATTCTTTGGGTTGTCTCATTTGTAAACCCAACCTCTCTACAGGCTCACGATCTGCATCAATCCACCGGTGAGATGGAATGGAATGCGGAGACTCAGAAGTGGGAAGTCAGCCTCACCGTCTTCGTCAACGATATCGAACTCGCCCTCATCCGTCGGTTTGAGAAGCTGCTGTTTCTGGAAAAGACACCTGCGGCTGAATTTGATACCGCCGTCTTAACCTACCTCACCACAACTTTCATCGTCACTGATGCTGAAGGCATCCCTGCGAAAATCGAATGGGTGGGGCGTGAACTCGAATCGGAGAGCACCAAGAGAGGCGATCCCACCCTCGTGCTGTATTTCCAGATCGCCCTCCCACAACCTCAAGGCTTGCATGTGAAGAATGCAGTCCTGCATGAGCTTTTCGAGGATCAGATCAATCTGCTGCGATGCCGTCGCGGCAGCGCCGAAAAGCAGATGATGTTCAAGAGACAAGGTGGAGCGATATTGTATCCCTAGCACAGGCTATTCTCACATTTCCATCAGCTCACCACCTTCAACTGGCTAGAGCCCCCGGTAAGCTTGGTCACCTGGATCTGTGTGGTGAGGCGTTCTTTCAGTAGTTCCACATGGGAGATGAGGCCGATGGTTTTACCGCGTGAGCGCAGGTTTTCCAGGGCACTGAGGGCGATCTCCAAGGTCTCGGAATCCAAGGTGCCGAAGCCTTCATCGATAAACAGCGAATCGATGGGGTGATGATGACTCGCGAGTTCACTCAGGCCTAGGGCGAGCGCGAGGCTAGCCAAGAAACTCTCGCCACCGGAAAGGCTCTCCATGGGACGGTCGGCATTGGCTTGGTAAAGATCGACGATGCGCAGATCCAGATCATCTCCAGGCGCGGCGATGAGGCGGTAGCGCTCGGCCAAAACCTGGAGATGCTCATTGGCCAGACCGATGAGCTGGCGCAGGGTGAGCGATTGGGCAAAGCGGGAGAACTTGGCCCCATCCGCGGAGCCGATCAGCTCACGGAGACGCCCCCAGCGCAGGGCTTCCTCCTCAGCGGCTTTCAGTTCAGCACCGCCGGAGTCGCGCCGCTGGCGGGCCTCGTCGTCGTGACGAAGCTGCTGGCTGAGGGTGCCGAGTTCAGTGTGCTTCTGTGCAAGCAGGCTGGTGAGCTGCTGGACCTGCGTGCTGAGCTCCTGCAGGCTCTCGGGAGTCGGCACGGGAGCTTGGGCAAAAGGTTGGCGGCGTTGCTCCAGTTGCTCCTGCTTGGCCTTTGCTGCGGCGAGGTTGTTTTGCAGTTGCTGGTGAACCGCTTCGGAATCGCGCCAGGCTTTCTCCAGGCTGGCGACTTGCCGATCATGCTGTTGACGGTCTTCCTGAAGGGTCTTTTGACCTAACAAGGTATTCAGTTGAGCTTTCAGCGCGTCGGCTTTCGAGCGCAGCGAAATGCCTTCTGCCTTCAGCTCTTCCATCCGTTTCGTTTTATCGGTCTCGTCCTGGCGGAAGAGGGAGATGTCCGTCTCGATCTTCTGACGCTCCTGCTGTCGGAGGGTGAAGGTCTGCTGCTGGCGGGTGAAGGTGGAGGCGCGGAGTTGCAGGTCATCCAGGGCCTGTTCAGCTTCGTTCGGATGCTGCGGGCTGAACTTCGACTTGGAGGCTGGGAAGGTGAGACTCTGGCGGGCTTGGATCTCCTGAGCCTCCAGAGCGGGCAGATCCGGCACGCGGATGGCGGCGAGCGTTTTGTGCAGTTCATCGCGCCGCTTCGTCTCCGCTTTCAGTTCGGCCTCCAGCTTCACCTGCTCGCGTTCCGATTTGCTGAATCGTTGATTAGCGTCTTGACTCTGCTTTTCCAGAGCGGCGCGCAGTTTGCGAGCAGTATGCAGTTGGGAGTCGGCATTGAGGCTGCCGCTCAAGTAAGGGTGCTCGGTGGCGCCGCAGAGCGGGCAGGGCTGGCCGGGAGCGAGATCGTCGCGATGCTCCTCAAAGCTGGCCACGAGCTGCGCCTGCTCCTCCAGCGCACGCTGGGCGGTGAGGGCCTGGGTCAAGCGTTCCTGCTCAGCCCGGGCTTGCTGGGCCTGAGTGGTGATGGCAGTAAGTTGATCTGTCAGCGTGGAGATCTGGCCCTCCAGCTCGGTCAGTCGTTGTTTCTGCGTCTGCGCTTCCTCATGGAGCGTGCGACCCTCGCTGAGTTTTTCATGGGCGCTGCGCCAGAGGCGGATACCTTGGCTCAAGGCCGGCAGGCTTTCACCCAGGGTGCGATCCTCCGCATGTTCACGCAGCCAGGTTTCCAGGGCTTGGCTGGTCTGCACATGACTTTTTAGCGCTTTCTCAGCCGCTTCGAGTTTGGTTTTGGCCTCGAGTTGTTGTTTGGCCCATTCCTTGTAGTTCGCACGGCTTTCTTCGAGCTGCTTTTCATACTGCTCACTCTGTGCGGCCATGCCTGCGACTTGTTCCCAGATGGGCTCGCGTAGAGCGCGTTGTCGCTTGGCTTCTTCGCAAGCATCGTGATCGCGTTTGACCGCCTGGGTGGTCTTGCCTTCCGCCTGCTGAAGCTGTGTCAGCGTATCGGCTGCGTGGGCGAGGTCTTTGACAATTTGAGCATGCTCACGCTGGGCATGGAGCTGAGTGCTGGCGCGGTCTTTCTGCGCATTAAGCTCCTCCGCAACCGTGCGTGTTTGCGCCAGAGTCGTTTCCAGCGCCGCGCGTGCTTCCTCCTCCAGCACGGTCACCGCGCCGAGGCTGGCTTTCAGCTTACTCACCTGCTCTTCTTTGGTCCGATAGGTCTCATGAGCGCGGATGGAGAGAGAGCGATAGATCTCCGTGCCGGTGATGCGCTCCAGCAGCTCGGCACGTTCATTCGGCTTGGCTTTGAGAAAGGCAGCAAACTGCCCCTGCGCTAGCAGCACGGAACGTAAAAAACGCTGCACATCCAGCCCGGTGAAGGACTCGATCATCGGGTCCACTTCGCGCCCCTTATCCGCCAGGATTTCTCCCGTGAGCGCATCCGCCAGTGTGCGCTGCACCGGTTTCAAATTGCCCGTCTTGGTTTTGCCCAATCGCCATGTCGAGCGCAGGTGCCGACCACCGGTTTCAAAGTCCACCTCGGCGTAACATTCCGTGGCCTGGCGGCTCATCATTTCATCCGCCTTTTCATTGCCATAGCGTGCGGCGCGCCCATACAAAGCCAGGGTCATCGCATCCAGCAGCGTGGACTTACCTGCGCCTGTGGGACCGGTGATCAGGAACACCCCCGCAGCATTCAGCGGCGCTTCATCGAACCGCACCTCGTGCGTGCCACTGAGGGAGTTAAGATTCTGAAGCCGAACGGCAAGGAGACGCATGTGGGGAAGATCGAATTATGATAGGGAGGCAGCTTCGTGAAGCGCTAACAACTCATCAAACACGGGCTCCAGTTCCTCGTTCTCGATTTGCTTGTCTTTCAGCAACTCGCGGAAGACATCGCGGGGTTGCAGATCGTGAAGAGCCGGGACGGTGACGAGCCATGGTGCCGACTCAGAAGCGGGGAGATCGGCCAGGACTTTGAGCACTTCAAATCGGCCTGTCGCAGCCTCGCGGACATGGCGATCCAGATCCGGTTCAGGGGAATCCATTTTTACGGTGACTTCCGCCCAGCATCCCGCAGGCACCAGGGCGAGATCTTCGGTGAGCGTGGCGCGATTGACCTTCACACGATTGAGCTGACGTGGGGTGGGAATGGGCAGGAGTTCGATCGTCAGGCCGTTTGCTTGGGGGGCGATCTCCACCATGGCGACGGACTTGGCATCCGCAGCTTCTGAGAAGCTGAGCGCAAGGGGGGATCCACTGTAGCGCACGTGCTCAAGGCCACCGACTTTCTGAGGACGATGCAGATGGCCTAACGCCGTGTAATCAAACCCGGCGAAGACATCGGCCCCCACAGCACCGAGATTGCCGATGTGGATGTCGCGCTCGCTATCGCTGGCGGTGGCGCCCAATGCGGTGAGGTGCCCCATGGCGATGATGGGGCGTGCCTGAGCGAGCTCACGTGCGGCATGGAGTTGGGTCGCATAGTGATCGCGGATGGCAGAGCGGATATGGTCATGCACGGTCTGGAGAGTTTCTCCCGGCGTGGCTTGGCGCAGATCCCGCTCACGCAGGAAAGGCACGGCGGCCACGACGACATCCCCGAGATCGACGAGGTGAGGATGGCTGGCATGACCAAAGACATGCACATCAAAGTGGCGCAGAAGATCACGCGGCGCATTGAGGTGAGAGGCGGAGTCGTGATTGCCTCCGGTGATGACGGTCTTAACCGTCTTCAACTCTGCCAGCCGTCGGATGAAATCGAAATACAGGGCGATGGCATTCTGCGGCGGATTGGCGGCATCAAAGACATCTCCACTGATCAGCAGGACGTCGATGCGTTCCGCACGCAACACTTCCAACAGCCACGTCAGAAAAGCCGCATGCTCCTCCAGCCGCTCCCGCTCAATGAGCCGGGCGCCGAGGTGCCAATCTGCGGTGTGAAGCATGCGCATGCTCCGAACTCAATGCGGGGCGATGCGTGTGCAAGAGAAAGTGTGGGTCTCCATTGCTGGAGGAGGAAAAATCGCTAGACTGATTTCATGGCCTCGGACCTCAGTCCCGAATACATCGCTTCTTTGCAGAGAATGACCGGCGCACAAAAGCTACGCACGGCATTTGGCTTGTATTGGTCGGCGCGTAAGTTGAAGGCGGCCCGTCTGCGCCAGCAGCATCCTGAGTGGACGGAGGCGCAGGTTCAGCAGCGAGTGAAAGAAATCTTCATGCATGCAGTCACCTGAGCCATTTTTAATCTTCACCCGAAAGCTGAACGAACTTGGCATTCGCTATATGGTGACGGGGAGTGTGGCAGCCATTTATTATGGTGAACCACGTATGACCAATGATGTGGATATCATTGCCTTTTTAAAGGCAACGGATGTGATGAAGCTGGTCAGAGCGTTTGATGGAGATGACTTTTATTGCCCGCCTCAAGAGGTCATTCAGATGGAATTGGCTCGTGAACAAAGAGGGCATTTTAACCTGATCCATCACGAGACTGGTTTTAAAGCCGATATTTATCTCTCAGGCCAAGATGCACTGCATGCTTGGGGGCAAGCTCACATCCAAGTGACCGATCTGGAGGGCGACACCGTATCGTTCGCTCCTCCAGAATATGTCATTGTGCGGAAGCTGCAGTTTTATGAAGAAGGCAGTTCCGCCAAGCACCTACGAGACATCAGCCGCATGCTTTTGAGTCTGGGGAGTTCTTGGTCTCGAGAAGAGTTGCTGACCTTGATTCGCCAATACCATCTCGAAAAGCCATGGGCTGATGTGGAAGCGATGATGCTGTCTTAACTCACTCCCCTCGCACCGAGGCACACACCATCTCGAGGATGCGGCCGAGGCTGATGGAGGCGTCGTTGAAGGCATTGCCCACGGGGGGCTGCCAGCCGCTGCGGTCGCTGGTGGGTGGGGGCTGGGGGATGCGGGTCAGCTTTTCATCATACTGCTGATCCTTACCCCCGAGCTTATACACCACGAGGTCCAGGGAGGGCACGACGTAGAGGCAGAAGCCACCGGCACCGGATTTCCAGAAAGCATCTTTGGGCGCTCCGGCGATGTGACCATCGGCATTGTGTTCCCATTGTAGGCTGAAGGGCACATGTGGGTTGTAGGGGCTCCAGGTCTGGCATTTGTGGATGTAGTCGGCAGGCACGAGCTGCTGATCCTTCCATTTTCCCTCGTGAGCGAGGCAGTAGCCAAAGCGCATGACATCCGTGGCATGCAGCGCGGTGCTGCCGGCGCCATTGGCGTGCTCCATCACCACATCCCCGCGGTAGAGGCAGTAGTTCCAGGCTCCCCAGCCTTGCGGTTTGGCCAGGCGCTCGTGGATGTAGTCCTTGAGCTCCATGCCGCTGACGTTGCGCAGGACGATGCTGGCGATGTGGGGCGATGGGGAGGAGTAGGAGTAACCGGCACCGGGATCACACCAGAGGGGCACCTGTAGTGAGGATTGGTCGATGGCTTTGACGTCCTGGCCTTTGACGGGTTTCAGCGCCTTGGGTTTCGGGTCGCCTTGGACATAACCGGTCGGGGTTTGTCCCTCGCCCCAGTAGCCGGCGGTCATGCTGAGGAGCTGGCCGAGCTTGATGTCGGCTTTGCGGGGATCATTCAGCGGAAAGGCCTGGGGCAGATACTTTTCCGTGAAGACCTTGGTGTCCAGTCCCTCAGGGATTTTGTCTTTGAACTCATTCAGCATGATGCCGCAGGCGATGCTGCAAAAGCCCTTGCCTGTGGAGGCCATGTCGGGGTTGGCATTGCGGGAAGCTTTGCCGAAATAACGCTCGAACACCAGGTAACCCCGACGCACGACCACGAGGCCTCCATTGGCCGTGGTGCGCTCGGTGAGTTGGTAGGCGGTGTCCAGCTTGGGGGTATCCACACTGGCGAGGTCGCGCCCTTCCTTCACGGTTTTGGCCTCGCGCCAGCCGCCTGCGCTGTCGGGTGGCGGGAAGTAGGTTTCAGCGGCATGGAGACAGCCTGAGAGGGCCAGGAGAAGGAGCACGGTGGGGCGCATAAGAAGGGTTGGGGACGGAGTAGAACGCGGCTTGAGCCGGGCTCCTTGAACAAATTTTGCGGCCTTGGCTGCGGGTAACGCTGGCTTGACTCCCCCCGCTGCCTCGCTTGGATGAGGAGACTATCTCCATGGAGCTGATCGCCATCGTTGAATCCCTGCTTTTTGCCACTCAGGAGGCCCTGCCCCTGACGCAAATGGCCGTGGCGGTGAAGGATACGGCCAAGGACATCAAGGAAGCCACCCCGGAAGGGGAGTCGGTGCCGGAGTGGATCGAGCCCCTGCTGACCGTGGATGAACTCAGCGTGCGCGAAGCGATTGACCAACTCGTGGCGCATTACGATGCCGATGGCCGCGCCTTCACCCTCGTGGAGCGGGCCAATGGCTGGCGCCTCTGTGCCAAGGGCGAGTATGCCGAATGGTGCCGGGCGCTTTACCCCGGCAAAAAGGTGCAGCGCCTCAGCCAGCCTGCGCTGGAAACACTCGCCATCATTGCCTATCGTCAGCCGATCACCAAAGCCGGTGTCGAGGCGGTGCGCGGCGTCAGTGTGGATGCCATGGTGCAGCAGCTTGTGGATCGCGGTCTGGTGAAGATCGAAGGCCGCGCCGATCTCCCAGGCCGCCCGCTGCTCTACGGCACCACCGATGCCTTCCTGGATCACTTCAATGTCAAAACTCTGGATGAGCTGCCCAATGCTTCAGAGCTCCGCCGCGTGAAATTGCCGACGCCGGAGGATGAACAACCAGGGGCCGCCGTGCCGGAGGAAACTCAGCTCTCTCTGGCTCCGGTGGAACCTTCAGCCTCCGCGTAGCCCCGCCTTTCTTCAATGTCCCTCGACGACGTCCGTATCAAGATCGATGCCATCGATCAACAGCTCATCCGCCTCCTCAACGAACGCGCCGAACTCGTCCATGTGATCGGTGAGATCAAAAAGAAAGACGGGCTGGATATCTACGTCCCCGGCCGGGAAGAAAAGCTGCTGCGCAAGCTCTGTGAACTGAATTCTGCTCAGCAGGGACTGCTGACGGAGAAGGCCATTCGCGCGATCTTCCGTGAGATCATGAGTGCGGCTCTGGCGCTGGAAAACAGCCTGAGCATCGCCTATCTCGGACCTGCGGGTTCCTGGACGCATCAGGTGGCCATCAATAAATTTGGCAACAGCGTCTCTTATGCGGCTGAAGCCAGCACAGAAGGTGTCTTCTCGCGTGTGGCCAGCCAAGGTGTGGACTATGGGGTGCTGCCGATCGAGCACTCCACCGAAGGCGCCGTGCATCACACCCTGGATCATCTGGTGGATTCGGATCTCCAGATCTACGCCGAGATCCTGTGGAAGGTGCAGACGGTCGTGATGGCTCGTGGCGATGCCGCGTCGGTGAAGGTCATTTATGGCCACCCGCAGATGCTGGCGCAGTGTCGTTCTTGGTTAGGCCAGAGCTTCCCTCAGGCCGCTCTGGTGGAGTCTGCTTCCTCCAGCCTCGCCGCCACGCATGCGGAGAATGAACCTGGGGCGGCGGCCTTGGGCACACCTCTGAGTGCCGAGCTTCATCATCTCCGAGTGCTCTCCACCTCTCCCAGTGAGAATGCCACCCGCGCACGCTTCATCATCCTCGGTCGCCGCAGCGGTGCTCCGACGGGGCATGACAACACCATGCTCATGGTGCATGCACGCGACCGCGTAGGCGCTCTCCTGGAGGTGCTGCAGGTCTTCGCCAGCCGGAATGTGAATGTGCGCCAGATCGAAAATCGCCCCGTGCCCGGAGATCTCACCGGTGAGCAAGCCCGCTTCTTCCTGGAGATCAGCGGTCACCATGAAGAGCCTGCGCTGTGCGAGGTGATCCAGGATCTGACTCAACAAGGTGCCAAAGTGAAAGTCCTCGGCAGCTACCCCGCTCCCGGCTGGGTGGAGGAGCGGTGAGGTGACTCTGCCGTAGGGCGGGTTTGTTCGGCTAGGGAGGGGCTTGCCATGCTTCTCGGAAGGGGCGGAACTGTCTTCGGTCATGAGGTCGGGCGAGCCTCCTGAAAGCGGACCATCCCCGTCGTCCTGGAAGGACGCAAGAGATTAGCCGGGCGGTGGAGCGAGGCACGAGCGCAACCCCCGTATCTACGAAGCGAGTGTGTGCATACATGGATCAGGCGTCCTGGAGGGACGCGAGAAAGGGGCTGTCACCCCTCGGCTCCGATCTCTACTCAACTCCCTCCAGGCAAAGGGGCTGATAAGGAATCGTTGGGCAGCGATCTCTTGCCCTCAACATACAAGGGCGGGTTTGTTCTGCGGGCGAAACCGCAACCTTATTCAACTCTGTTGCAGAATAACCCGCCTTGATGACGACGTTGAATGTCATTGGGCGTTGCTTGGCCTAACAACGTCCATCGAAAGGCGGGTAATCCGGCAACGAGGTTGCGCCAGAGAAACATATCCCTAGCCGGACAAACCCACCCTACAGTCCGGTGCGTAGCGTGCGGGCTGCTTCTTGCTCTTTGGCGGAAAGTTGACCACGAGCCCAGAGCGAGTCCTTCCAACTGGAGGAGAGCAGGGGACAGGAGGCCAAGTCGCGGGCGGCGTCTTTGTCGGAGCGCCGATGATGCATAATCTCATTGGCGAGAGCGATGGTCCACTCGGGAAAGGGTCGCTCACAAAGCGTGAAGGTTTCCCCCGCTTGCACCTGACCGTGTTTCAGCACGCGGAAATAAAAACCTGTGTAACCCGTGCGCTCCACCTGCGCGGTGAGGTCCTTCACCTGCCAGCGCCGAGCCAACTTCCAGCAGGGTTGGCGAGGTTGAGAGACCTGCACGCGAGCTTCGCCGATCTCGTAAGTATCGCCAATGCAGACATCCGTCTCGACGAGTCCCACCGAGGTGAAATTTTCGCCAAAGGCCCCCGGGGGCATGTCTTGCAGCCCGAGCTTTTCCAACCAGTAAGGGTAGTGCTCGCTGGGGTAAACACAGACCGCTTTCTCAGAGCCGCCATGGTAGCGTCGATCCGCCTGTTGATCGCCTTTGAGCCCTTCATAACCTAACCAAAGGGATTCCAAAACAGGCTGTTTGTAGAAACCCGTACTCCAGGGTTTATCCCACCAGGAACTCGTGTCTTGGGAAGGAATATCCTGAATGGCGGAGGTTTGGAGGGAGAGCAAGGTCATCATAAAACTTCATCCCCATCTATGAGACACTCAAGGCCTGACCCAACAACACCATTCTTCGGCAAAGAAACATCGACTCGCTATACCCCAGACACGAAAAAGCCTCGCCATTGGCGAGGCTTCTTGAGTGGCTACCCCTCATGGATTCGAACCATGAACGACAGAGTCAGAATCTGTAATGTTACCGTTACACTAAGGGGTAGTAAATATGGGATAACCATTCTGGCATGATTCTCCCCCAGCGCAAGGGGAGGTTTAGGAATTGACGCGAGTCTCGTTTTGATTTCTTGGCAGAGCGTCTTCCTTCGCTCAAGGTGGGCGGAAGGTTTCCACCTCTCCCCCCTGGGCTATGCTGTTGGGTCGCTTGGCTGACTTGACCTGCTCCGCCTTGTTTCTCTTTTGTTTCGCCTCATGCCCCGTCGTTTTATTTTGATCTTCCCTTTCCTCGCCGCTCTGGGCTGGGCGCTGGATCATCTTCAGCAGCAGGGGACCTTTAAACAGGTGAATGAAGGGTTTTTGGATTTCCTGCTGGCCAACTCCCGTGATTCTTTCCAACCGAGTGTGAATTCATCGCATGAGGAGGTGATGCTGGTGGAGATGCGGGAAGAGCAGCGTGAGGAGTATGCTGGCTGGCCACCTCCACCGCTGGACTGGCAGATGCTGCTGAAGGCGCTGCGGGAGTATGAACCCGAGGTGCTGGTGATCCCCACCCCCTTGAATTGGGGGCGGCCAACACCGGAGTTTGCTGGGGCGGTGGGAGAGATGCTGGTGGGTTTTCCCAGTGTGGTGCTGGGTGTGGAGACTCGGAGGGTGGAGGAGGGCTCTGCCCTAACGGAGGCCCCGGCTTTCCTGGGAAATCTGGAGGAGGCCATCCCGCCCTTTCAGCAGGTGGTGGGAGACATCCGGCTGGCTCCACAGCTCTCCGCGCTGGTGACGGCACCGGATCCGGTCGCACGAGGCACGAGTGAGCTGGGACTGCTGAGTGGGCGTGCTCAGGGGCAGGATTGGCTGCTGCCCTATGCGCTGAGAGATCAGGAGCGGCTGCTGCCGACGGTGCTGGCTCAGGTGCTGGCCCACTGCACGCTGACTCCGTATGGCAACGGACACCGGCTGCGGTTAGGCCCGGGCGCGGGTGCACATCTGCTGGGGGGTGTCTTCTTACCGCTGGAGGTAACGGGAGAACTGCGGGTGCCTTCCCCGAGCCAGGTGCCGCGCATCAATGCTCTGGACCTGATGGTCGGAGATCTGGCGGATGGTGTCTCCGAGGTGGACGAGGCCCGGCTGGAAAAAGCACGAGTGCTGGTCATCGGCCCAACGCAGGCTGCAGGTGCGCCGCCGTCATTGACGCAACTGCATGCGGATGCACTGGCGCTGGCCCTGGCACTGCCACGGATCACCGTGCTGGCGCTGCCAATGCAATGGGCGGTGTGGCTGGTGCTGGGTGGCGGGGCCCTGGCGCTGATGCTGCGGCTGGAGCGGGATCGTGTCTTCCCGGCGTGGCTAGCTCTGAGCTTCGCTGGTTTTGTGCTGAGCATCTTGCTGTTTCAGGGCCTGCTGATCTGGTGCCCTCCCTGCGTGCCGTTTTTTCTGCTGACCGATGCAGCCGCTATGGCGTGGTTTTTCCACCCGCAGAAGCGCAAACACGTGAAGCCGCCCACTCCAGCCGACACCCCCACGGAGCCGAAGGCTCCCCTTGAGACCAAGGCAGAGATCCGCTCTGAGCCGGGCAGCGACTCGCCAGCCCCCGCACCGGTGGCTGACTCCGGGACATCCAGTTCAGCAACGGACCCCGTTTCTTGAGAGCTTGCAGTTTCGTCACAAGCCCCTAGGTTCATCTTTCGCCTCCGCTTCTTTTTCATTCTGACACATGCGTTTTCGTAATCTTACCCGCCGCCGCGAGATCGGGGCTAATAGCTACCTGCTCGAGTCTGGCAAAAACCGTGTGGTCCTGGATTCAGGGATGCACCCGAAGGAGGTAGGTTTTGAGGCCTTGCCAGATTTCGGCCCCCTGCCCCATGATACGGCGGACTCCATCCTCATCACCCACGCCCACCATGATCACATCGGCTCCCTTCCCGTGCTGATGCGTAAACAGCCGAATACGCCGGTCTTCATGACGGAGCCCACGGGGGAGATCACCAGCGCCATGCTGCACAACTCGGTGAATGTGATGACCGCCCAGCGTGAGGAGCAGAGCATCCACGAATACCCGCTTTTCACCCACAAGGAGCTGGATGAAAACCGGGCCCAGTATATCTACCGGGATCTGGACCGCCCCTTTGAACTGCCAAACACCGACCTGAGAGCCAGCTTTCACGATGCCGGGCACATCATGGGGTCCGCCGGCATCATGATCCGACAGAACGGCAACTCGCTTTTCTATACGGGAGACGTGAATTTTGAAAACCAGACCATCGCACGTGCAGCGGACTTCCCCACGAAGGACATTGATGTGCTGGTCGTCGAGACCACCCGTGGCACCTACGCACGCCCTGCCGACTACTCCCGCAAGGCTGAAAAGGAGCGCCTCGCCGCCCTGATTCGAGATACCTACGATGCCAATGGCTCCGTGCTCATCCCCGTCTTCGCCCTGGGCAAAACCCAGGAAGTGATGCTGATGATGCATGAACTGCATGAGGAAGGCCTGATCCCAGAGATGCCCCTGCGCATCGGTGGCCTCGGCACGAAGGTGACCGTGCTTTACGATCACTACACGGACCGCACCCGTCGGAATTATCAGGGCTTCCGCCTTCTGGAAGACGTGGACATGCTCGTTCCACCGCGCCGTCGCCGTGGTGGCCGTGGCCAGGTGGAGTATGAGCCGAAGACCATCTACGCCCTCTCCAGTGGCATGATGACGGAGGGCACCACCTCCAACCAATTCGCCGCCCGGTTCATTGATAACCCCCGCAACGCCGTGGCCTTCGTCGGCTATACCGATCCCGAATCTCCCGGCTATCGCCTGCGCGTAGCCAAGTCCGGAGAAAAGGTGAAGCTGGCACCTGACCTGCCTCCGGTGGAACTCCAGGCCCGGATCGAAAGCTTTGACCTCAGCGCCCACGCCACCCGTGAGCAAATCGCCGACTACGTGGAAAAGGTGAAGCCGAAGAAGCTGCTCATGGTGCACGGTGAAGAGGCCTCCCAGGCTTGGTTCAGCGCCCGCTTCGCCGAGACCCTCGGCAAAGATACCGAGATCCTCCGCCCGAATGTCCATGAGCCGATTGATCTCTGGTGAAGTCATGCGGATGGGAGAATGAATTCCGAATATCGCAATAACGTGCGTTCCAGGAATCAGGGAGAGTAGCCCACACTCCCCCTGAACGCAGATTCTCGAGGATCTGCGGAATGAGGCAGCATGCCAGCAACAATCATGCGAGTAGGAGATGCACATCCTCCACCCCGTGTGACAAGTGACGAAACTGGAAAGTTCAGGTGGGCAAAGGGCGCGTCTGCATTACAATCTTCGATTCATACTTATGATCGAGCGAGAACCCCGCATCTATGTGCTGCCCACGATGATGACCGCAGGCAATATCCTGTCGGGTTTCGTCGCGATTTTGCAGATCTTTAAGGGGCGGGAGGGAGCGATCACCGAGCATTACTACTGGGCCATCATTGCCATTTTGGCGGCCTGTCTCTTTGACGTGCTGGATGGCCGCGTGGCGCGCCTGGGGGGGCAGGAGTCCCCGTTTGGTCGGGAGTTGGATTCCATCGCAGATATCGTCTCCTTCGGGGTGGCCCCGGCTCTGCTGGTGCATGACATCGTGCTCTCCAGCATCGAGAAACCTGCTGGTCTCGGCTGGCTGATCGCCTGCACCTACCTCGTCTGCGGTGCCATGCGGCTGGCGCGGTTCAACTGCATCGCCGCCAGCGATGAGAAGACCAACAGCAAGCACTTCCGCGGCTGCCCCATCCCGGCGGCGGCGGGCGTGACGGCTTCTCTCACTCTGCTGATGCTGTGGCTGAACGAGGGGAACAAGGAGATCGGCCACTGGAAATACGGTTTGGCGGTGCTGATGGTGCTGCTGTCGTTCCTCATGATGAGTGACCTGGAGTATCCCAGCTTCAAGTCCATTAACTGGCGCACCCGCCGCTCCCCCATCTGGGTGCTCATCTCCATCATCGTGGTGGCCTTTGCCGTGCGGAACTGGCAGTGGATGCCCTCCGTGCTCTTCGTGAGCTACCTGCTCTACGGTCTCTTCCGCCCCTGGATCTCCCGCCGCTGGCGCCGAGAGATCGAAATCGAGTATGAGGCGGCGGATACGCCGGATGACCCCATCACTGGTCCGCTCGTGGACGAGGAGGCGGAGGCGGAGCCCTCTAAAGCCACCAAAAAAGAGCAGGAAAAGGTGCCTCAGGACCCTGCCGCGGATATTTGATTTGGATTTTTCGCGCTTCTAGTCTCTTCTCTGCGCTTCTCTTTTTACCTTTTTTCTCAACCCCCCGAGACGATACGACAAGCCCGTTCCGTTGCGCATAGGACAGACACACTGAAGGATGGCGGATTTTTACCAGCACGCACGACTCCCTACTCTCCATCATCTGGCGACTCCAGATACCACGGCTCGGGATGCTGAGCTGGTGGACCTCACTCAAGATCAACCCGTAGCGCTACTGCTGCCCGCGCTCTTTGCCGAGACTCAGCGGCCCGCCCTACCGGCCATCCTGGAGCAGGTCTCCCAGGTTCCCTACCTGAATGAGCTGGTTCTGAGTATGAATGGCATGACGGAGGATCAGGTGCCTGCTGCCCTGGACCTATGCCGGGAGGCTACCGGGGGTAAAAAAGTGCACCTGCTGTGGAATGACGGCCCCGCTCTTCAGGCCGCCCATCACCGTCTGAAGGAGGCCGGCCTCGATGGCACTTATACGGGGAAAGGGGCCAACATCTGGATGGGCCTCACCTACCTGCGCGCAGCAGGCCGCAGCCGCATCGTCATCAGTCACGACACGGACATCCTGAACTACAGCTCCTCCATTCTCTCGAAGCTGACCTTCCCCATCGCTCATCCGCGTCTGGGCTACAGCTTTGCCAAAGGCTACTACAGCCGTGTGGCGGATCGGCTCTACGGCCGCGTCACCCGTCTGCTCATCTTCCCCCTCATTCAGGCCTTTCAGGACGTGCTCGGCGCGAAGCCGCTGCTGCAACACCTGGAGAGTTTCCGGTATCCCCTCTCGGGGGAGTTTGCCGGTGATCTCGACACCATCAGCCGCTTCAGCCTGCCGCCCGCCTGGGGATTGGAGATCGCCATGCTGTGTGAGTCTCAGCGGCACCTCAGTCCCGCCCAGCAGTGTCAGGTGGACCTCGGCTTCCACTTCGAGCACCGCCACCGCCAGCTCTGCACCGCTGGTTTGGAGCCCGGCCTCGTGGCCGCTGCTGCAGATGTGGTCCGCTGCCTCACCTTTCAGATCCTGAGAGACGCCGAGGAGCGCGCCGCCGAGTCTCTCCTGCGCCTCGTGCTGGAGCGTTACTCCCATCATCGTGCCCCGGAGTGGATGCAGCGCTATGAGCATGTGGCGCTGGTGAATGGCCTGCACTTTGACCCAGCCGACGAATCCTTTGCCATCCGCTCCTTCACCGAGGCCCTGGAGGCCCTGATTACCACGGTGGCCAAAGAGGGGTTGCACGTCCCCGGCATGCGCCTCTCCCCCGCGCAAGCTCTGGAGCAGATCCCGGGTCTGAAGGAGCAGGTGCTGGCCGCCGCTCTATGACATGGATGAAGATCGATCTAGCCCTGTCAGAAGTAGAGCACTCGATCTAGATCATCCTTCGCAAACAAAACTACTCGGCGAGTGACTCTGAGTGGCTATTGCAATCCCCATTCGACTTTTCTCGGATGTGGCTATCTTCGCCACCCCATGTTTCGCTCTGTTCTCACTGATCGTCTTCAAGCCGCCTTCACCAGCGCAGGTATCGCCCTGCCCGAGGGCTTTAAGGTCACCGTTGAGCTGGCTTCGGATACTCGATTTGGCGATTACCAGAGCAATGCGGCCATGATCCTGGCTAAGCAACTGAAGACCAATCCACGTGCACTGGCGGAGCAGATCAAGGCTGCCTTTTCCGCCGAGGACTTGTGCAGTGACGTCAGCATCGCCGGCCCCGGTTTCCTGAATTTCCGCATCAGCCCTGCGGCCCTGAGCACGAAGATCCAGGCTGTGGTGCAGGGCGCTCAGTGCGATGTCATCCAGGTCACGCAGCCGCAGACCATCGTCGTGGATTTCAGCGCACCAAACATCGCCAAACCCATGCATGTGGGTCACATCCGCAGCACCTTCATTGGTGATTGCCTCGCCCGTGTCGCACGTTTCGTCGGGCACAAGGTCATCACCGACAATCACGTGGGGGACTGGGGCACGCAGTTTGGTATGATCATCCACGGTTGGAAGACCGAACTGGATCATAAAGCGCTGAAGAAGGACCCCATCCATGAACTGGTGCGCACCTACAAGCTCATCAATGCCAAGACCAAGGAAGACGAATCCGTGCTGGTGCTGTGCAAGGGTGAACTGGTGAAGCTCCAGCAGGGTGACGAGGAAAACCTCGGCATCTGGAAGGAGTGCGTGCGCCTGACGCTGGAGCAGCTCGAGAAAGTGTATGGCACCCTGGACATCCAGTTTGATCACTACCTGGGCGAGAGCTTTTACAACGATGCGCTGGCACCTCTCGTCGAGGATCTGCTAGCACGCGACATCGCCACTATCAGTGAAGGGGCCACGGTCATCTTCAGCGATGGTCAGTGCGATCCGAAGGACGATCCTTTCCTGGTCAAAGAAGGCGATGGCTGGAAACCCACACCCGCGATCATTCGCAAGAGCGATGGTGGTTTCCTGTATGCCACCACGGACCTCGCCACCATTGATTACCGCGTCAAAGAATGGAAGGCCGATGAGATCTGGTATGTCGTCGGTGCTCCGCAGCAGCTTCACTTCCGTCAGGTCTTCGCTACGGCTCATCGCATGGGCCACACGACCGCGATGACGCACATCGCTTTCGGCAGCATTCTGGGACCTGATGGCAAGATGTTCAAAACCCGCAGCGGCGAAACCGTCGGTCTGCTGGAAGTCATTGATGAAGCCATCGAGCGTGCTCGCGCTGCTGCGGATGAAAAGGATCAAGGCCTAACCGATAGTGAGAAAGACGAGATCGCTCACATCATCGGTAGCGGTGCTGTGAAGTATGCGGAACTGAGCCAGAATCGTCTCACCGATTACAAGTTTAGCTGGGATAAGATGCTTTCCCTTCAGGGCAATACCGCGCCGTATCTCATCAACGCTTATGTGCGCACTCGCTCCATCTTCCGCAAGCTAGAGGGCAGCGATGTCACCCTGACGGCAGATGTCGTCCTGACCGAACCTGCGGAGATCGCTCTGGCGGTGAAGCTGGCCCAGTTCGCTGAGGCAACTCATGACGTGCTGGTCGATCACCGTCCGAATACCCTGGCTACCTATCTCTATGAGTTGGCCAATACCTACCACAGCTTCTATGAAGCCTGCCACGTGCTCAATAGCCAGGGCACGGTGCGTAACACCCGTCTCACGCTTTGTGAAGCCACCAGTCGCGTATTGAAGACTGGCCTGGGCCTGCTCGGCATCCAGACCACAGAGCGCATGTAGTGTCCTTGACAGATTTTCCAGTCAACTCCCCTATGGCCTAACGAATCCCGCGTTTGGTCTGGACGGGTTTGTGCATTCAAGACCAACACCCTCCTTTAATTTGAGATGAGGATGAGGGGGCCGTTTTAGCTCATCGGGGGAATACGCACATAATCCATGGTGGACTCAGGGGCAGGTTGTGCTTGGGGTAAAAGATGAACTTTGCTCGACTGCTGGCTCATTTGCCACCTCGCACTCGCTTGTATCTGGCAACAGTCCTTTATGGCCTCGCCGGAGGAGGTATTGCAGTGGCGTTTCACACAGGGATTCATGAACTCTATTTGCATACCTTTGAAGCGTGGGCGGAACTCGCCCCAGAGACCTTCATGTGGCGAACGCTAGTTTTGATGTTAGGGGTAGCTTTGCTCTCGGGTTGGCTCGTGAAGATCTGCCCTGAAGCGGCTGGCAGCGGCATTCCCCAGCTTAAGCTGGCCTTTTGGAAAGAGTTTGGCTGGACGTCGCCGCGCATCATGTTGGTGAAATTCATCGCAGGCGTCACGAGTATCGGTGGCGGCATGAGCCTTGGGAGGGAGGGGCCCTCCGTACAGTTGGCTGGGGTGCTCGGTTCGACGATCGCCGAACGGCTCGGAGTCGCGAAAATAAAACATCGAATGCCTGCGGCCGCTGGGGCAGCCGCAGGTCTGGCAGCGGCTTTCAATACTCCTTTAGCTGCGGTGACTTTTGTGTTGGAAGAAATCATTGGCGATCTCAACAGCCGTTTTCTGGGCAACATCCTCATGGCCTCCGTAGTGGGAGCCCTTGTGGCTCATGGATTACTCGGTGCAGAGCCTGCCTTTAACATGGATATCCCTGGAGAATCTGTGAGCTGGGTGGTTTATGTCGTTACACCTTGGGCGGCGGCTTGCGCAGCACTGACGGGATTACTGTTTCAGAAATCCAGTTTAGGTCTGCGTCAATGGAGTCGTCAACAGAGACGCGTGCCAGGCTGGTGCCTGCCTGTTATCGGAGCACTATTGACCTGGGTGATCGGCATCTTGGTATGGAGATACACAGGGCATCTGGGAGTCTTCTCATTGGGATATCGAGATCTTTCGGATGCACTTTCAGGCCATCTTGGCTGGCAGATAGCATTCTTACTTTTGGTGGCAAAACTTGCCGCAACTATTCTTTGTTATGGCTGTGGGGGTTGTGGCGGCATTTTTTCCCCCACGTTGTTCTTCGGAGGGATGGCGGGCCTCGCCGCCGCTGGTGTCGCAAGCCTAGTCGTTCCCTTGGAGGGTGGCGATCTTTTGGTGCTCGCCGTGGTAGGTATGTGTGCCTGCTTGGGAGCTGTGGTGCGTGCACCTGTAACGGGAATTCTCATCGTCTTCGAGATGACGCATGAGTTTTCCCTCGTGCTCCCGCTCATGCTCGGTGTGCTGGTCAGTCAATCCATCAGTCGCCGCCTTGAGCGAAGCAATTTTTATGAAGCCATTCTGGAGCAAGACGGACATCATCTGGAACGCATCATTCCCCCCAGGGATTTGGAGACATGGCAGCAACTACCCGTTTCAGCGATTGCCAACTTTCACCCGGTTGTCATCTCGGATCTCTCCGCCACGACTTTGAAGGCCGCCTTCGACCAACATCCTTTTGCTAATTTTCCCGTGATGCAGGAAGGGCGTCTCAGTGGGATTCTCACGCGGCGTGAGATGGAGCATGCATTGCTAACCAATACACCAGTGGACCTTGAGCCCGCTATTAGCAGCGATCCACGCGAAAGCATCGTCAATATTCAGACCCGCCTTCTAGAGTCCAATGCAGGCATCGTGGTGTTAACGGATGAAAAAGACACCCTGCTAGGCGTAGTCACCCTGCATGATCTGCTGCGTGCTCAGATGGCCTATGGGAAGGGATTGGAGCAGGGGTAAATTTCTCACTTCATCACCCAAAATACGGCGCGAGCACGTTGCGACTGACTTTGAGGGCTTTCATGCGGCCATCAAGGTGTTTGCCGAAAGTTTCGTCCTCGACCTCAATGCACACGGGGCCTTCGTAACCAATACGAGTGAGCTCGGCCATGAAAGCAACCCAATTGACCTCGCCGTAGCCGGGGATGCGCGGCAGGTGCCAGTTCTTGGTGAAATCAAAACGGCCCACTTCATTGAGGGCTTTGTGATCGATGGTCATGTCCTTGGCATGCAGATGGAACAGGCGATCTTTGAACTCGGCCAACGGGCTGATGGGGTCCATGCCTTGAAGCACGAAATGAGAGGGATCATAGTTCAATCCTAAGTTAGGCATGTCTAGATCATGAAAGGCCCGGCGCCAGATGGCGGGTGTGGTCATGAGGTTCTTACCCCCAGGCCATTCATCCTGGGTGAAGAGCATGGGACAATTTTCGATGGCAATACGCACGCCATGGTCGGCAGCGTATTGGAGGATGGGCCTCCACACTTTCAGAAAGCGAGGCCAGTTATCATCCACGGTCTTGGTCCAATCTTTGCCAATGAAACCGGTGACGGTGTCCAAGCCCACCATCGGAGCGGCTTTGATCACCTTTTTAAAGTGAGCTACGGCAGCTTTGGACACCCCGGGATTCGGATCGAGGATGTTCGGGTAATAACCCAAGGCACTCATGCTGACACCGTGATCCTGACACAGCGAGCGGGTATCATCCGCCTGAGCTTGGGTGAGGGTGGTGACGTCTAGGTGTGTCACACCGGCATACTTGCGATCCGCCTTGCCAACGGGCCAGCAGCAGATCTCGACCGAGGCAAAGCCCTCATGAGCCGCGAAGGAAAGGACATCGCTGAGGGAGAGTTCGAGGAGAATATTGGATACGAAGCCGAGTTTCATAAGCCGTCGGAATCGATTAAATCTTAGCCCAGCCTTGGGTCTTGCTGCTTTGCAGGATGGCCTCGCACAGTTTCACCTCGTGATGTCCGTCTTCGGCGGTGGCGAAAAGAGCCGGGATCTTTTTGCCACTGGCGATGTGCTCATACACGGCGCGGTAGTGCATCTTATGGGCATCACTAAAGCCCTCGGGGTGACCGCCGGGGTAGTCGGTAAAATTCGCCACATCCACATCGAAGCCCGGAGTGGCACGCTGCAAGATTTGGTTAGGCTGATCGCGCCGACCGACGATGATTTCATTCGGCTGCTGAAGATCCCACTGCACACTGCCCTTAGTGCCATAGATGCCGAGCGCGAGGCTGCACTTCCATCCGGCAGCCACCTGGGAGATGCTGGCATTGGCATGCACGCCGTTGGCATAACCATGTTTGGAATTGCCAAACTTCAGCAGCACGCTGCCAAAGTCCTCGGTATCCACCTTGTAGGGCTCCATCTTTTTGGGGTCCACTTTGGCAAAGGTCTGCACTTGGCCTTTCGGGCGAAGGCGGGTTTTGTGAAAGGTCTCGATGTGGGCAAACACGCTCTGCGCTTTGGCCCCCAAGATGAAACTGACGGCATCGATCCAGTGGGTGCCGATGTCCCCCACGGCGCGCAGTTTTCCACCTTCCTTCGCCAGCACACGCCAGTTGAAGTCGGTCTGATGCAGCAGCCAGTCCTGGAAAAAGTGACCCTGCACATGGATGATCTGGCCCAGGTCTCCTCGCTCCACCAGGGCACGCATCTGAAGCACCGCAGGGAAAAAACGGCACATGTAGTTCACAGCAAAGACGGGGCCTTTTTTCCCGCCCTTTTTCACCGCTGCCACCACGCGGGCGGTTTCTTCACTGGTCATGCCGAGTGGTTTTTCACAAATCACGTGCTTGCCCATGTCCAGGGCAGCCAGGGATTGCTCGACATGGACATTGTTAGGGGAGGTGATGTGCACCACGTCCACGTTAGGGCTGGCAAACATGGCCTCGTGGTCATAATCTCCATAAACTTCGTCAATTCCCCACTGTTCGGCGGTTTTACGGGCGCTGGAGGTGGAGGCGCAGATGGCGGTGACCTGGACGCCAAGGCGTTTTAGGGCCTCAATATGGACGGGGCCGATGAAGCCGGTGCCGATGATACCGGCGCGCAGGTGGTGGAGAGGAGTCATGCCCGCATGCTGCCGCAGCCCGCCCCAGGGATGCAAGTGTGGGTTTTCGAAACAAAAAACTCTGTGCTGGACGCTGAGGGCAGTTTATTTGTAATCTCAATTTTTCTCCGGACATGCGTCTGCTCTCTAAAATACTCTGGCTTCTTGCTTTCCTGGCTGCTTCGTTCTGCTGGATGGTGCTCTTTGAGCACGGATTCAGCATGAAGGGCTTCAGTCATGGCGTGCAGGAAGAGTGGCAGACTCTGACGGAAATGGTTTCCACCAAGGAAGCGCCTGCCAGCAAGGACACCCCAGTCAACCCCCCGCCTCGTAAATAGCATCATGATCGTCAAGGAAACTGAACTGCAACCCAAGCACCAGAACCTGTGGAAAAAGGGCCTGCTCGCCGTTGAACAGAAGAACTGGGAATATGCGGTCAGCCTCGTGCTGCCGATTGTCAAAGAAGAGCCCGGCTTCTTGGATGGCCGCATGATCTTGCGCCGTGCTGAGGGGGAATCGGTAGGAGGCGGGCGTAAATTTAGCTTCGGCGGCGGCCTCTTCAAAGGTGGCTCCAAGAAGGATCCATGGGAAGCCATCGCCGATCTGGAAGAGAACGTTTTCCAAAAGGACCCTTTCAACGTCTCGGCCAATCAGCAGCTTTACGATATCGCGATGAAGCTGCAATTCCCGCAGCTAGCCGCCTTTGCGCTGGAAACCATCCGCATGGGTCAGCCGGATAACACCAAGCTGATGCACAACCTGGCCAATCACTACATGGCCCACGATGAGCCGGAGAAGGCGGGGGAAGTCTATCGTGCCATCGTCAAGCTTGACCCACGCGACCTCAACGCCATGAAGGGGGAGAAGGATGCAGCCGCGCGCTCCTCCATTCTGCGTCAGGGCTGGGGCTCGGATGGTGACTTTAACAAGGTCAAAAAGAACTCCGACGAAGCCAACCTGCTGGAAATGCTCAACAAGCAGGGCCGCACACAGGAGCAGACGGAATCGCTGCTGGCTCACTTCATCAATCTCTACAACCAGGACCAGACGAACATCAACTCGGTGAAGAGCATGGCGCAACTCTATGAAGAGCTGGATCAGATCGACAGCGCCCTGATGTTCTACGACTACGCGCTGACCCTGAATCCTGGGGATGTGGCCCTGCAACGCCGCACCGAGATGGTGCGTGACAAGGCGCAGGAAAGACAGATCCAGCAGATGGAGACCGAGATTGAGTCCAATCCAGGAGCACCTGACATTGAAGAGAAACGGGCTCAACTCGCTGAAATCCGTCGTCAGCGGGCCTCTTCCGTCATTGATGAGTGCCGCGCCAGGGTGGAGCGCAACCCCACTGACAAGGCCCTGCGTTATGACCTGGGTCAGGCTTACTTCAATGCCGCCATGTTCACTGAAGCCATCCCTGAGCTTCAGCAGGCGAAGAGCAACCCCAACATCCGCATCAAGGCGATGCTGCTGCTGGGTCGTTGCTTCGAGAAAAAGAACATGAACGACTTGGCTCAAAGCGCCTTCCTGGATGCCTCCAAGGAGTTGGCCATCATGGACAACACCAAGAAAGAGATCCTCTATGAACTGGCCCTGGTCAGCGAGAAGATGGGCAAAGCCGAGCAGTATCTGGAAGCCCTGAAGGAAATCTACAACGCCGACTACGGCTACCGCGATGTGGCTAAGCGCGTGGAGTCCTCGTACTCCTGATCCGCCTCACCGCTTCTCATTCCACTCAGCATCCCTGGTCCACCCACGTGGATCAGGGATTTTTGTTTGCGGGGCAGGATTGCCAACTCACCTTAACCAAGGCTATCTTTGCCGGACCATGCCGAACCCATCGCCTACTTCCAGCAATCCGCTGTTTCGGTTGGCGTTCTATGCCCTCGCCATCGGCATGGCCCTCACGCATGTCTTCATCACCTTTCGAGGCCTCAGCAGCGCCACCGGCATGGAGCAGGCACAGATGGCCCGAGAGATGGCGCGAGGAAACCCCTTCCAGACCAAAGTCATCCGCCCCTATGCCTGGGCCGTGCTCACGCAGGCGGGCAGGTCCCCTGCCCCGGCCGCTATGCCGGACATTACTCAGCCGCCACTTCAGCCTCTGCTCTTGGCTCCGGTCTTCAAGCTCTTGCATCGCCATCAGACTTATGAACCTGGTAAAAATGGCGCCATTTTCTTGCTGGATAGGGCCGTGGCCTGCATCGGAGCCGCAGGTCTGTTACTGACTCTTTTTTGGACTCACGGTTCAGCCCGGAAGCTGTTCGATGACACCATCGCTGGAGTGACGGTGGCCGTTCTGCTGGTATGTGAACCGCTCTGGGAATTGGCCGTCAGCGGCAGCGCGGTCGCCTTGCTGATGCCTCTCATGGCTCTGGCGGTGCGCCTGCTGGTGTCCGCCTCCCTAGCCGCTCACCAGGACCGTTCCTCCGGGGGAACGCTCTTTCTGCTGGGCATGGTCGCTGCCCTCATGGCGCTCACCCACTGGCTGGCTATCTGGCTCGTGCTCGGCTTGGTCCTCGCCGTCGTTTTGGCGCTACCCGAAAAGCGCTCCCTCTCCATAAGGGTGGCATTAATCCCGATCTTGGCTCTGACCGGTTGGGGTTGGTGGATTCAACAGGCCTGCGGTGATCCCCTGGGAGGTGCGAAGGCGATCTTTCAGACCCATCTGCTGAATCTGGATGCCACGGCACTCCAACGCCAATTTTCCCTGGGCATGCCGCCAGTGCAGGTGACCGAGATGCTGCGCAAGCTGCTGCTGAATTGGCAGACCCAGTTCGGCGAGTTGGGCACGCAATTCGGTTACAGCTTTCCTGCGGTCTGTTTCTTCCTCGCCCTCATGCATCGCTTCCGGCGGGCTGAGACGAACGCCGTCAAACGCGCTCTCGGCGCTTTGCTCCTGGCCACCGCCCTCGGCATGGGCTTCATCGGCCTTCCAGAAGGGAGACTGGATGATAACCAACTTTACCTCACGTTAGTGCCTGCACTCAGCATTTACGGTGCCGCCATGCTGGCGGTGCTCTGGGCTCGGCTGAATCCCATGGCTGGGGGAACCTGGGGGCGCCTGGGATACGCCTTCATGGCCGTGGGCATCAGCTCACTGCCCCTGTTGAATGTCCTGCCCGCCCAAATCAAGCTGGGCATGACGATGCGCAACCGTATCTACCCACATTGGCCCCCTTATGTCCCCGCCAATGTGTCGCTGTTGAACAAACTGCTCGATCCAGGAGAAATCCTCTTTGCCGACGCGCCATGGTTTACCGCGTGGTATGTGGATGTTCCCTCGGTGTGGATCCCCATCAAGCGGGATGAATTTGAGCCCATGAAGACCCTCGCCGAAGCGCAAGGGGCTAAAGTCGCGGGTTTCGTCATCACGCCCATCAGCAGTCATGTCGAGTATGTGCATGAGGCCCTCAGTGGCCCCTATCGCGAGTGGCCGGATCTCATTTTCCGCGGCCCCATGGTAGCCTTTGACCGTGAGTTCCCAGCCCGCCCCGGCTTCCCCTATAAAGTGCCGCTGCCACTCGTTGCTATTCCTGTGGGTCCGAAGGAAAACCTGAGTCTGCAAATGACTTTCTACACCGACCGTCCACGCACCGTTAAGGAATGATGCGCTCCTTCTCCAACGTCAGTCTTTAGGCCGCCTGCTTTGGATAGACGATGACGAGCTTTTGCTTCACCAGGGGGATCTCTTGAGGTTCCGTGAGTGCCTCGTGGACCGCGTCCAAGATGGCCTGGGCTTCAAACGGTTTGGTGATGTAGTTGTAAACTCCCCGGCGCATCGCATGAACGACATCACGGGTTTCCGAGCATGCCGTCACCATCACGCAGCGTGTGCTGGGCGAGATTTCCCGCACTTCCCGGACAATGTCCAAACCGTCCACGCTTCCGAGCTCACGATCCACGAGCACGACAGACGGGAAAAACTCCCGGATCGCATCGAGCCCGTCGGTTCCGTTATCGAAAGCCATCACCGAATGCCCTTCAGCGCGGCAGACGGAGGAAATCAAATTTAATACAGAGGGGTGATCATCAATGACAATGAGCGGTGCCATAGTGATCCCGAACATAAACATCCGCGCCGAACTACCACCGTCGATCCTGTAAGATTCTTGTGTGGCCATCAGGCATTTATCCCGATTTCAAGCGGTCTCGACCGCTCCGCTGGGCATGCCTTCTCGGCGTAACGCTGTGAGAAAATCCCCTTCCGCAGAGACCGGCGCAAGAGCCACCCCATGCTTGATCGCCGCGCCTTTCCAGAGTTCGAAGTGCCGAGTGTAAGCCTGCAAATAACGTTGAAGCAGATCCGGCTCCACCCGGCGCTCATGCAGCGTGGTGGTCTCCGCATCCTCGAACTCATAGTTACCATCCCAGTCAGGGTTTGCCTCCTCAGCCGCAGCAGGGGCGAACACGATCCCGCGACCCTTGTTCTGACTTAGCGGCAGCAGGAGGTGCTCGGGTTCGGTAGGAAAAAGTAGATCACTGATGCACAGACGCAGCGCTCCAGCCCGCCATGGAACCCGCGACAAGGCTGGAGGCATCTCCGCCTTGCTTTTGGTTAATCCAACCCACTCTTCCTGCCAACGCCCCGCCAGCATCGCCTCCAGTTCCACGTGCCGATGGTCGGCTCCGTTAATACAGAAACAGCGGACTGCAGCCCCAGCTTGCAGGCTGGCCTCTAGAGCATAGGCCACCAGTTCCTGCACCCGTTGGCCTTTGGCAGGAAAGGCCGCCATGGAAGGGGAGACATCCACCACAAGATCAACCAGAGGACGCACCTCTTCCCGATACAGCTTCATGGTGTAAGTGCCCGTGCGGGCATAGGCCTGCCAATTGATCTGGCGGGGATCATCTCCAGGAATGTAAGCGCGGTGATCTTGAAAGTCCAAGCTACTGCCCACACCCGTGCCCTGGAACTCGCCACTTTGCCCGCGCCAGCGTTGGCGGCGGAACGGCAGCTTCAGCACCCGCGCCCATTCTCGCGCCTGAATTAACAGCGCCCGCCATTCATCTGTATTCAGGGTCGCCCTCATGATACCGGGGGGGCAGGAGCGATTGGGGAAGCTGTGGATGAAGGTGAAGCATTTTCCTCCAGACGAAGGCTATCGACCACACTCTCCAGATAGGGGTAATGCAAGCCTTCCATCCTAGCGTGGGCCATGGCAACGATCAGCCAGACACCGCCGATGGCTGCCGAGACCGCCAATGTGCTCCCCCTCTCCACATAGTTCGCAAAACTCGCCATCAGACCTGTCAAAGGCGTCAGTGTGCCCAAAGCTGCCAAGTCACCGAAGATGCTGATCAACACACCGATGATGCCCAGGAAGATCTGCACCCGGCACCATTGAGCGATTCGGTTGTCCTTATTCAGGGGCACGCATACCGGCACCACAGGAACGGCGGCGACGCAGATGAACATGAAAATTTGTTCCGAAGGCGCGTGCCACTTATGCTGATACATATGCAGGCCGAAGACGCTCAACACTGCCGTCATCAACAGCCCGTAAAAATACACACCACTGGCCCAGCCCGGATAAAACAAGCGGGCCAAGAAACGGGGAAATCTCCTCCACTCCGCTTCTTTTTTTATCACGGTGGCAAAAGGAGGCATGTCCTCCGTCATCACATCCATGCCGATGAACAGCGTGAGGATCAAAGTCGGGACCAGAGCCCACATGGCAGCCACCGCCTCTGAATGGAATACCAAGGCTGCGCTGATCAGCACCAGCAGGCTGATCATGGCGAGATGCACCAGCCGCTTCCAAGTACTGTGATTTTCTGAAATCGACGCAATGCGGGAGGCCGCCAGCGCTAACAAGGTGAAAACGGCATACGCTGTCAGCACCATGCCGCCGATCAAAAGGCCAGCGATCTCCAGTCCCGAGAGCCCGAGCACCGCCTGCATGAGCTGCCCACCAGAGGTGCTGTAAGTCGTGGCAAAGATCACCCCCGTCGCGGGCATCAGTAGCCCGATGACTCCTGCGGCGAGAAAGAGGCGCAGAACCAGAGAGCGCTGAGAGGAAAGGGCCACATAGGCCGCCGTGGCAATCGCCGAGATCAGCACCGCCATCGCCAGAGCCAAGGCTTCCTGCGCCACCTCCACCCCGCCAAACTGATAACGCGCCACCATGTAAGGCAGCAAGGAAGCCGCTAGCAGCAACACCTGGCAGAAAAGGGCCAGCCACTTTCCCCACACAATGCGGAAAGCTGGGATGCTCGTGAGCCGCAGCATGTCCAGCGTCCCACCTTGCACTTCACTCGTCAGCGCATTGAACCCACGCAGAGGGAAAGCCCCCAGAAGCGCCAGCAGGCTGAGGCTCCAGAACAAGGTGCCCACCACCTCCATCGGTGCCCCCATCATCACCGTGCTGATCAGCAAGATCATGCCGAGCTGGAATACGATCAGCATGGAGGTAAAAATCCGCGTGCGCAGACCATGCCGCAGTTCCTTCACCAGCATCGGACTGAGGCGGTCGCTAAAGTCACGCAGGAGAGGCACGGGCATGCTATTCATGGGAGGAGAGAGCGAACTGCCGCGCCTGCCTACGGGCGGTGCGCGTGCGGAGAAAAGCCAGCAGAGCCGGAAGCGTCAAAAAAATGGGCCAGAGCGTGCTGAGCATCACCCCCACCTGAAAGTAAGACCACTGACCCACGAAGGGTTTCGAAGGAGCACCAAAGGCATTCCAGGGCATCACACACGCAACCCATTCGAGGTCCGTTTTAAACTTCGACACATTCACCACCAGGACCGTCAAGAACGTCAATAGAAGCTGAATGCAAAGCCCGGCAAAAAAAGCTCCCAGATATTCCCCCCGGCGTTGAATCGCCAGGATATGACCGAATAAAGCCATCTGCCATAGACAGCCCCCCAACAACCATAACCTCGCCGCATCCCCCCCACCCCGCAGCCATAGAAGCAAGCCTGAGCACACACCAAACAGCAACAGCGAATACAGAAACCCGTGCATCCAGCCTGGTGCGAGAAACCAACTCACCAGTCGGCCGACGAAACCCCGCTGGTAAAACGGCAGATACAGCGAGGGGATATTATTCACGTCATCCGTCATGGCATCCAGAGAAGCCACTACCAGCACCATCATCATCACCCCCACCAGTCCGACCGGGTCCACCCACCAAGCCAGACCTGACAGCACGATCAACGCCGCCAGATTCACCAGTCGCTTCCTCACGGGTAGCATCGAGGAGGCTGGGGCGATGCGTGAAGCCCCGAAACTCAAGAGGGCAAAGACGAGCCAAGCCGTCACCGCCACCGCCGAGACATAGCCTAAAAACTGCGGCTGCACTCCCGAGGAGAAAGTCGCCCGCCCCATGATGCCGATGATGATCTGAGCGAACGAACCAAACACAGTGATCACTAGCGGCAACCCAAGGATCAATGCGCGTAACCAAAAATGCTTCTGCGTCGAAAGAGCTACCACGGCAGCCGTCAGCACGATGCTGATCATCCACTGCTGAAAGAGCGATACCAAATCCGCGCCCAGCTCCGATCCCCCAAAAACATAGCGTGCCACCAGATAGGGCACCACACTGATCGTCACCAGCAGGGATTGGACGATGATGGCCGCCCATTTTCCAAATACGATCCGCCATGTGGAAAGCCGGGTCAGCACCAGCATATCCATAGTATTGGCCTGCATCTCCCCCGCCAGGGCTGAGAATCCGCAGAGCGGAAAGATCAAGCAAAGCGTAAAGCTCACCAGACCATCCATCAGCCCACGCGCCTGCCCACCAGTCGACGAGGCTGTCATGAGCGTGATGAGCACCAGCAGCGCGTGCAAAGCCAGCATCACGCCACCGAACAACCGCGTGCGCAGCCCCTGCCGCAGCTCCTTCACCACCATGGGCGAAAGCCGATCCGAAAAATCAGTGAGCTGAGCGACTGTGGTCATGCAGGGAGATTTTCAGCCGCAAAAAGGCGCAAGGGGATAGGGTTAATCTGCAGCATTTGCCTGTCTTCGCAGCGCAACCTTTCCATCTCATCTTCTCTGAGTCTTCTGCGCTTTCTTGAGGCCATCCTCACTCATTTCCCATCGACGGAAAACTTGCCGCCGCCGGTGAGAAAGAGCGTCGCGAAACCCGCGAGATAGACATACGCCAGTTCACCGGATTGGGGACCTGTGAAAGCACCTTTGTGAACCATGAAAAAGGCCACGCTCATCGTAATGGCCAGATTGAGTGCGGCGAAGCGGGTGAACAACCCCAGCACCAGAAGACCCGAGCAGACCAACTCGGCAAAGATCGCCAACCCCAAGCTCACATTGGAAGGCAGACCGAAGAGAGGCAGGAACTTCGGGGCCATGGTGTTGAAGTTTTCAAACTTCATCCACCCGTGCAACAGCATCATCGGAAATCCCAAAGCACAGCGGAGGATGAGCAACCCGAAATCAGTGGATTGTGGCAGGAAGGAAAGGCGAAGGAGATTCAGCATAAGGCCCGGACAATGCGGCAGCACTTAGGTCTGCGGCAAGTTGAAAAGGCATGCCGATGCGAATAAACCGTCACGGTTGCATTAAGAAAGATCACCCAGGCTTTCTTTCTTTTTTCGAGGATCCCGATTGAACATCTTTTTCATTCACATGACAGACCGGTATGGAAGAAACCAGCCCGCCAGCGCCGATGCCGACGCCACCCCGTAAGCGCTCCGTATGGCTGCTGATTTTTGGGGTCTTTTGGCCCTGTTTGGCGATTATTGTGGAACTGCTGTCACGCAGTTGCCGATCCACCTTCTTCGATCCTTTACCCACCTGGGGTCACTTGCTGCTGACGTTTACCGTCCCTCTCGCCTGCGGTCTTGCCTGGCTTCGCTCCCACCATCCTGAAAAACCCACCTCACCTTGGCATCGGCTATTGTTAGGCGCAGCGTGGGTGAGCGGATCCATCTATACCTGTTGTTTAGCACTTCTTAGCCACTTTGCGGCTTTGTTCTCTGTGTTCAGCATCTTTTTTTTTCATCGTGAGCCCCTCCTAACCATTTTACCCTTTGCCACGCTGGGGCCACTCTTGGGTTGGTTGGCACTGTGGAAGGCGCGGCGTTGTTTGCCACCATCCCCTGAGCAAACGAGACCGCTCGCGTGGATAGGAGCTGGCCTGGCCCTGGTGTTCTTCGTTGCCATCGAAACTCCTTTGGCGATTTTTCACGCTCGCTTGACGGGCAGTTCTGAGAGCGAATCCCTGGAGCAAAAGGGAGCTCGCGCGCAGGCCTTACGGGCCTGGGGAGATGAAGCACTACTGCGAGAACTTGCTTATGGCCGATCCCTCCAAATTCCCAGCCCTGGACTCTGGCTGCTCAGCGGGCGGGCTTTCGGGGGCAATAATTCTTGGCAGGGTTCCTCCATCGGCCCCGAATTGGCCAGGGATCTTTACTTTCGTGTTTATGGTCGCCAGTTTTCAGAGAAATCTCCAGACCGCCAAAATCTATTTCTGCCTGGAAGACGCGATGAGGAAGGGTGGGCGGACGAATTCCAATGGGATAGTGACCAAGGCAGCGATCAAGTGGGAGCGCGCCTGAAGGGGCTTTCGCTGCATAGTTCGCGCTTGGACTGGCACCTGGATGCCCCCTCGGGCTTGGCCTATGGAGAATGGACGATTGAATTCTCCAATCAACAGACTCGAAACCAAGAGGCACGCTGTCAAATCCTTCTGCCACCCGATGCCTTTGTATCTCGCCTGACCCTGTGGGTGAATGGCGAACCCCGTGAAGCTGCCTTCGCCGCCAAGGCCAAAGTGAAAGCCGCCTATCAAGCCGTGGTCCAGGCTCAGCGTGATCCAGTCTTGGTCAATATGGTCGGGCCTGATCGGGTGACGACCCAGTGTTTTCCCGTTCCTGCGCAAGGGATCATGAAGATCCGGCTGGGGATCACCGCTCCGCTCTCCGAAGGTGGCAACCTGCATTCGCCGCTGTTCGTTGAGCGCAACTTCGCTGTTTCGACCCAGATCAAACATACCCTGTGGGTGCAGAGTTCGACGCCGTTCGACAGCAGCTTGCCCGGTGCAATGGTGCAGGAGGGAGCCACTCACACGTGGCGACAAGATGTGCCCGACGCGCAGATCACCCAGCTCGCTTTTCATACCTCCACACCGCCTTACCCGGTTGTCTGGACCCAAGACCCTTATGAGAAAACCAAGCCTCCTTTCGTGGTGGCTCGTTGGCAACCCAAACCGGCCCGGCCTGTGGCTAAAACCATCTGGGTCGTGGACAGTTCAGCCTCTCTCCATCCGTGGGCAAGCGACCTGGGAAAGGTGATTTCCAAATTCTCCGAATACCAACCGATGCACATCATCCTGCCGAACGATACAGGCTTCCGGGAAATCTCCGTCAAGGAGGTCACTGCCTCCGATTTCTCTAACCTCTTTGTCGGTGGCCGCGACAACGCTCCCGCTTTGGCTCAAGCGCTCATCTCAGCACGCGAACATGCGGATCCCGTCTCCGTCATCTGGCTGCATGGACCGCAGCCGTTCAGCTTTACTGAAACCACCAGTCTGGAACAAATCTTAGAACGCTCCAGCCGAGTGCCTGAAATCCATGCGATCGCTTTAGAGCCGGGCCCCAACCGCCTTCTTGAGAAGCTTTATCGCCACGTGCAACTCCACACTCATGGGCGATGCCTTGACATGGCCAGCTTGGAAAAAATTCTCCAGACAGCCCTCGGCAGGAAGCAGGACTCTCAATGGACTTTCTCTTGGCAGTCGAGTGCCCCCACGGCGGCCGAAGCTCACCCCGTGTGGGACCACCTCGCCCGCCTCGCCGTCTTTCAGCAAGTCCTGACCGACTACCAGAGTGGCAAAGACACCCAACTCCTCGCCCAAGAAGCCGCCCAACATCAGATGGTCTCAGCAGTCTCTGGAGCCGTCGTTTTAGAAACTCAGGCGCAGTATGATCAAGCGGGGCTGAAACCGGTCGATCCCAATTCCACGCCGCAAATTCCCCATGGCGTGCCCGAGCCATCCAAAGTCTTATTTCTTACTTTTGGAGCCGCCGCATGTGTGTGGCAGAGAAGGCGCGCCAGACCTGCAAGAAGTGTTTATATTTAAAACCAATGCATTAAAACAGACTCCGCTCTTGAAAACCTGCACTCAGGGCGGACACTTGGCACCATCCTTTCTCCCTCACGCTGTCCCATGCCGGAACCCAGTCTCTTCAGGCACTATCAAATCGTCCAGGACGCGGACGGAAATAATATCGAACTGATTCGTGATGTGAATCAGGTCGCTGTGTTGGCTTTTGACATCGAGCGCCAGGAGTTTGTGCATTGTCACGTGCTGCTGGAACCCTTGGCCGACAAGCCCGCTTTCGAGGAAGCCTGCCGCACGATTCAGGCCCAAGGTCATCCCCTGTTAGCTCGGCTGGGGGATTTCGGTGAGGACGAGGGCAATCCTTTTTACATCACGGGCAGCGTCGACGGCGAGCCTCTGCGAGCCTACCTCAGTCGGCAGGCGGATATCCCCGGCTGGTTGGCAGTCATGGTGGCCTGCCGGGCGCTGGAGGCTGTGCAGGCCCTGGTGGAGCGGGCGGATGCTGTGGCGGAGGATGTGCTTACCAGCCTGAGGGTGGTGCAGAGCGCCCCGCAGCAGATCCACGTGATCGTGGCCGACTACCGCCTCCTGGCCGCGACGAAGAAACCGGCGCTGAAGCCCCCCTTTGAGAAACCTGCCCGGCTTCTGCGCGGTTTTTTCCAGGAGCGTGGAGTCACCGGCCCCGCGGCGGATCAGATGGTGTCCGGGCCCGATTTCACGGAGTTGCTGGAGACTTGCCTGCTGGTCGCGGATCGCGGCACCGTGGCGGCGATGCGGGAGTTAAAGGGCACCCTGCACAAGCTCATCCCCGCTCAGCTCAGCGGTGAGATCCCCTCGGCGCATAAACCGCGGGCGCTTTTGGCCAGCCACTTCGCCAGTTATCAGGAGGTGGCCCGTGGGGTGGTGAATCTCGTTCGCATCCAGAGCCAGCGCCTGGACATGAGCAGCCCCTACTCCATGCGTGGCGTGCTGACGAAAACCGGCCGCACCGTGCTCGTCGAGCAGATCCCACCGCCGCGCCTCGTTGGTGCCCAGGTGAAGCCTCTGGATGAAAAAGTGCTGCAACTGGCCAAAAGCCGTGACTTCGCCGGTCTCATCCCCGTGGTCATGCTACAAGAGGCGGAGGACATCACCTGCCTCGCCGAGGACGTGCCTGAGGGCGTGAGCCTGGCGGATCTGCTGCGGGAGCGCCACACACTGAGTGTGCATGAGACCTACCTCGTGCTGGCCAGCCTGCACGGCGCGCTGGATGGCCTGGAGAAATCTGGACTGCAGGTGCGTAAGCTGCGCCTGGAGGACATCTTCATTCTCACCGGATTCCCCCGCGAGGACCACCGAACGGCCAAACTGCTGCTGACGCCCCTCAATGAATGGCCTGCTTTCTCCATGCTGCTGCGGGCTCATCCCACCCTGGCCGCCATGGCCGGGCGCGGTGTGGACCCCGCCGTGCTCACACCGCCAGCACAGCTCGCCGGTCAGAGTCCCTGGACCTCCGCCTGGCTCTCCGCCGTGGGGCGCTTCCTCACCGGACTGACACCTGTGCCCGGCCCCACCTCGGAGCCCGTGGGACACCTGCGCGAGCGGGAGGCTCTATCCCGACTTTTTGACGATGAGATCTCGGGCAAAAACGCCTCGCCCAGCCGGGCAGACTTCCTCGGTCGATACACCCGCCTGCTCCAGCATCACGAGGCGGTAAAGCCCGCTGTCCCCCCGAAGCCAGAGCCCACTCCCGTGGTCGAGCCCAAGCCCAAGGCCACCCCGCCGCGCACCCGCTCCATCTCTGCCGGAGCTGGCGAGAGCCCCGCCGCATCTGCCGAGGCCACAGGCCCGCTCATGGCCCTGACCCAGGGTTACACCCCGCCTGCGGAGAAGCCCACCATCGGCTTCGCCGAAGTGCTCTTCCGAGATACCTCCGTGATGGAGAAAGGCCAGCCCAACGACTGGGCCAAGACCGCTGCCGATGCCCCACCGACCGTGCATCCGAAGGAGGTGCTGCTGCCGCCGGAGGGTTTCGTGCCCTTCTGGCTGCGTGCCGCCGTCTTCCTGGGCGGTTCCATGCTTCTGGGCGGCCTGCTGGCCCACCTTTCCGGGGATGCCTTCTGGTTAAAAACCGGTAAAACCACCGCTCCGGCGAAACCCGCAGCGCAAGTGAAGCCCGCCATCCCAGCCGCAGGCCCGGCCCCCGCGACGGTCAAAAAAGCGCTGCCGCCCGAGCCTCCAACCGGACCCGCCGCCCCCCAAATAACCCTCCCTGATCTGCCCCCAGACACTGGCAGCGCCGCCAGTGGAGGTCTGCTCCAGCCGCCGAAGTCCGGTTTGAAGAAGGAACTGGAGCAATAGGGGTAAACCCCAAGTCGGCAGGTGGTGGACCCAAGAGAGGATGGGGCGTTACAGATTACCGCTCTGGATTTACCTCACCAGGAGTTCCTGCCCGCGATAGATCACCCGCTCCACAAGGCCCTGGAGGGTCTGATTGATAAAAGGAGTGTTGCGGCTCTTCGACTTCATGAACTCCGGCGTGAAGGTGGTGCTACGGCTGGGGTTGAATAGGATGAACTCGGCGATGCCGCCCTCCTTCACCGGCACGGGGTCCAGCTTCATGAGGCGGCGGGGCTCGGCGGAGTAGCGTTTCACGATCAAGCTCCAGTCGAGGATTCCCTTGGAGATGTAATGGTCGTAGAGGCTCGGCAGCGCCGTCTCCAGCCCAGTGATGCCAAAGGGGGCGCTGGCGAAGTCCTGATTCTTTTCAAAAGGCGTGTGCGGGGCGTGATCGGTGGCGATGACATCAAACCAGCCGTCTTTCAGCCCCTGGAGAAGAGCCGCATTGTCCTCCGGGGTGCGGAGGGGGGGATTCATTTTGAAGTTGGTGTCGTAGTCACCGATGTCCTCGTGATTGAACATGAGGTGGTGTGGGGCGATCTCGCAGGTGACGCGGATGCCGCGGTCCTTGGCCCGCTTGATGGTGCCCATGCCTTCCGCCGTGGTCACGTGCTGGATGTTCAGGTGCACGCCGGTGTATTCCGCCAAGCGGATGTCCCGGGAGATGCAGATCTCCTCACTGATGGCGGGGATGCCGCGCAGGCCGAGGGAGTAGCTGACCTTCCCCTCATGCATGCTGCCTTTGCCACTGAGCTCCTTCACCTCGCAATGACTGGCCAGGGGGATATCGAAATCCCGCGCATACTCCATGGCGCGGCGTAGCACCTGGGGATTATCCACGGCATAACCATCATCGGTGAGCATAACGGCTCCCGCAGCCTTCATGCCGGCGATGCCTGCCAGCTCTTCCCCTTTGCGCCCTTTGGTGATGGCTCCCGCGAGATAAATGCCAGCACCGATGCGAGTGCGGCGGGCGCTTTCCAAGACCGTGCGGACGATGCCGGCGTTATCAATCGCGGGATTGGTGTTCGGCATCATGACGAACCCGGTGACACCTCCGTTGATGGCGGCCTCGGCACAGGTGGCGATGTTTTCCTTGTCTTCCTGGCCGGGCTCACGCGCATGGACGTGGATGTCAAACATGGCCGGCATGAGAATGCGTCCCGTGCAATCGATCTCTTCCACGTCTGAAACTCCGGTGATGGACTCGGCCACACCGAGGATGCGGTCTCCCTCCACAAGCACATCACCCCGCATGAGTTGGAGCGAGTCTTCGGCGGCGATCTGGGCGTGGCGGTAGAGGCGTTTCATGCTGGAGATGCGTGCATGATGACGCGCTGACGGGGAGAGGCAAGAGGCGGGTCAGAGTTTGATCATTCGGGAAGAACGACGGCCTTTTTTCTTGGCCCGGGAATATTCTAACCCGCGGCCACCTCAAAATCTCATGGTGGATTTTGCCAATCCCGAACGTATGCAATACGCGAACGGCGAAACACCTTCCCCCCACGCCGTATCATCCTCCATGCACCGCCTCCTCGCTCTCAGCCTGGTGTTGGCCGCGCTTTCTTCCTGCGAACGCGCCCAACAAACCTCGAATGCCGCCCCGCCGCCTGCTCCTGTCACGGTCGCCAAACCCCTGAGCACGGACTTGGTCGAGTGGGATGAGTTCATCGGACGGCTGGACGCGCCCGAGTCCGTGGAGATCCGCGCACGAGTCTCCGGCTACTTGGAAAAAATCCATTTCCGCGAGGGAAGTGACGTGAAAGCGGGGGACCTGCTCATCACCATCGATCCCCGCCCCTATCAAGCCGTGGTGGACCGCACCGCAGCGGATGCCGAGCGCGCGGAGGTGCGCCTGGAGCTGGCCAAGATGGAAGCCAAACGCGCCAAGAACCTGATGGAATCCAAGGCGATCGCCGTAGAAGAAATCGAGCAGCGTAACCAGGCCCTGGCCGAGGCCGAAGCCAGTCTGCGCTCAGCCAGGGCAACCCTCGAGCAGGCCAAACTGGACCTGGAATTCACCCAACTCAAATCCCCCATCACAGGCCGTATCGGAGATGTCCTGGTAACACAGGGAAATCTGATCAGCGGCGGCAGCAACGTCTCCAACGCCACGGTGCTGACCACCATCGTCGCCGTGGACCCCATTCATTGTTATCTGGATGTGGATGAGCAAAGCGCTCTGAAATACCGCGAGCTGCGCCGTCTCGGCCAACGTGCCAGTGCCCTGGATGAGCAGATCCCGGCGGAGATGGCCCTGGCCAATGAGCAGGGGTATCCGCATAAGGGCGTGATTGACTTTGTGGATAACCGTCTGGACCCCGGCACGGGAGTCATCCGCTCCCGCGCTGTTTTCCCCAACCCTGGTGGGCTGATGGCCCCCGGCTTCTTTGCCCGCGTGCGCATCCCCGGCAGTGGCAAGTATTCTGGCCTTCTGGTGCATGACAATGCCATTGGCAGTGATCAGGGAAAACCCTTCGTCTTCGTGGTGGGTCAGGACAATGCCATCAAACAAGTGCCGGTGGAAATCGGCCCGATGCACGATGGCCTGCGAGTGATCAAAACGGGGATCGCCAAAGACGATCGTGTGGTGATCGAGGGCATGGCCCTGGTGCGCAACGGTGCCAAGGTCAACGTCACCGAAGAACGCGAGATGAAACCCGCCATGCAGGCCCAGGCCGCCCCGGTGGGTAAGTGAATTGAGTCACTGGCAACGACCTCGTTTTGATCTTCCCCTCCCCCCCATGAACATCGCCCGTTTCTTCGTTGACCGGCCCATCTTTGCCAGCGTTCTCAGTATCGTCATCACGTTGCTGGGCGGCTTGGCGTATTTCGGCCTGCCGATCAACCAATATCCCGAAGTGGTGCCACCGACAGTGGTGGTGACCGCGACTTACCCAGGTGCCAACGCCCAGACCATCGCGGATACCGTCGCTACACCGCTGGAGCAGGAGATCAACGGCGTGGAGGACATGCTCTACCTGTCCTCCTCTTGCACCAACGACGGGCGCATGCAGCTCACGGTGACCTTTCGCCTGGGCACAGACCTGAACCAAGCACAGGTGCTGGTGCAGAACCGGGTGAACGCGGCCCTCCCCCGGTTGCCTGAGGATGTGCGGCGTCTAGGCATTCTCGCCCAAAAGAGATCGCCGGACCTAACCCTGGCCATTCAGTTCTACTCCCCAGATGATTCCCGGGATGTCATTTATCTGGCGAACTATGTGTTGCTCCAGGTGCAGAATCAAATCGCCCGCTTGCCTGGGGTTGCCGAGGCTTCCACTCTCGGCGGGCTGGATTTCTCCATGCGTATCTGGCTGGATCCCGACAAGATCGCGGGACGGGACCTGACGGCAGGCGATGTGCTCCGCGCCATTCGCGAACAAAACGTGCAGGTGGCGGCCGGGCAACTCGGCATGATGCCCGCCCCAGAAGGCACGAGCTTCAATTACACCCTGACGACTAAAGGCCGACTCATCTCGGCGGAGGAATTCGGTGATATCGTGATCAAGACCAATCCTGATGGTCAGGTGATCCGCGTCAAAGACGTCGCCCGCATCGAGCTTGGTGCGCGCGACTACGCAGTGAAAAGCTATCGCGATGGCCAAAACGCCGTCTCCCTGCGTGTGTTCCAACTCCCGGGCACCAACGCTCTGGAAACGGCCGATGGCGTCTATGCGAAGATGGAAGAACTCAGCAAGCGCTTCCCTCCTGGGGTGTCTTACAGCATCAACTATGACCCCACACGCTTCGTGCGTTCGTCCATGGAGTCCGTGCTGCATACCCTGATCGAAGCCGTCATCTTGGTGGTGTTTGTGGTGGTGGTCTTCCTGCAAAATTGGCGTGCCTCCCTCATCCCGCTGCTGGCCGTCCCGGTGTCTCTCGTGGGCACCTTGGCCGTGATGAAGGCCTTCGATTTCTCCCTGAACAACCTCTCTCTGTTCGGTCTGGTGCTCGCCATCGGGATTGTGGTGGATGATGCCATCGTGGTGGTGGAGAACGTTGAGCGTTTCATCTCCAAAGGTCACTCGCCACGACAGGCCACCTTACTCGCGATGAAGGAAGTGACCGGCCCGGTCATTGCGGTGGCCCTTGTGCTCACGGCAGTGTTCGTGCCCACGGCTTTCATGGGAGGCATCACTGGGGAATTCTACCGGCAGTTCGCCCTCACGATTGCCGCTTCCACCATCATTTCGGCCTTCAACTCGCTCACGCTCAGCCCGGCCCTGACGACCCTGCTGCTGCCTCCGCATGGGGCGAAACCGGATATCCTCCAGCGAACGATTGACCTGCTCTTCGGCTGGTTCTTCCGGCTGTTTAACGCCTTCTTCAATGGCGTTTCCAATCTCTTCGGTACCATCGTCGGCAAGCTGGTGCGCATCTCCCTGGTGGTGCTGGTGGTTTACGCGGGGCTTGTCGGCGTCGCCGGACATCTCTTTCGCATCACGCCCACGGGCTTCATTCCCCCCATGGACATGGGTTACATGATGGTCGTGGTCCAGCTTCCGGATGCCGCATCTTTTGAGCGCACGGATGCCGTCGTGCGTGAGATGGATGCCATCGCTCGGGAGATGCCTGGCATCGCCCACACCTTTGCCATCTCGGGTTACTCGTCCGTGCTTCAGGCGAATCAAAGCAACGTCGGGGCCGCCTTCCTCATCTTTGACGAGCATGAAAAACGCCGCAGCCCTGAGCTAAGTGCCGAAGGCCTCGTAGCTGAGGCACGCAAACGCTTCTCGAAGATTCAAGCCGGGCGCGTGATCGTGCTGCCCCCGCCCGCTCTGCGTGGTCTGGGCAATGCTGGGGGATTCAAGTTCCAAGTTCAAGACCTCAACAACGCCGGTCTGGCCTCCCTCCAAGCCGCGACGAACCAGATCATGGAAGCCATGCGTAACGAGCCTGGCTTTAACTCCATCATCTCCGGTTTCCGCGCTAACGTGCCGCAGTTCTATCTCGATATTGATCGTCAAGCCGCCAAGAACATGGGGATCTCGCTGGCCGATATCAACGAGACCCTCCAAGTGTATCTGGGATCGGCCTATGTGAACGACTTCAACCTTTTTGGCCGAACCTATCAGGTGACCGCCATGGCAGAGCCTCAATATCGGGTGCGCCCCGAAGACGTGCTCAAGCTGAAGACGCGTAACCAAAAGGGTGAAATGGTCCCTCTAGGAGCTTTGGTGAAGATCCAGCGCGTCGGCGGTCCCGACCGTGTGGCCCGCTATAACATGTATGTGAGCGCCGATGTTAATGGCAACACCACCAGCGCGGTGAGCTCTGGAGAGATGGTGAAGACCGTCGAGCGCCTGGCTCAAGAGAAGCTGCCCGACGGCTTCGCGATCGAATGGACGGACCTAACCTATCAACAGATTCTTTCGGGCAACACCATCGTCTTCATCTTCCCTCTGTGCGTGCTGTTCGTCTTCCTCGTGCTGTCGGCCCAGTATGAAAGCTGGAGCCTGCCTCTGGCGGTGATCCTCATCGTGCCGATGTGTCTTCTCAGCGCTCTCACCGGTGTCTGGTTACGGCAGATGGATAACAACGTTTTCACCCAGATCGGACTCGTCGTGCTCGTGGGTCTAGCGGCTAAAAACGCGATCTTGATCGTCGAGTTTGCCCGACAGAGACAGGAGGCAGGCATGGACAAATGGGCTGCGGCTGTGGAAGCCACCAAGCTGCGTCTGCGCCCCATCATGATGACCAGTTTCGCCTTCATCCTTGGCGTGCTTCCTCTCGTCATTGCGAGAGGGCCTGGGGCGGAGATTCGTCAGGCTCTCGGCACTGCTGTCTTCTACGGCATGCTCGGCGTCACCTTCTTCGGCCTCCTCTTCACGCCTGTGTTCTTCGTGGTCCTCAGCCGGAAGGTCAAAAAGCCCATCGAGGAAGAAGATCTCGCCCACAGCACCGAACTGTAACCTTGCTTGAAGCTTCTATTTCTCTGCTCTCGCAATCATTGGCGCAGCCCCACTGCGGAAGCGATCTATCAAAACGATCCGCGTGTGCAGGTGCGCTCGGCGGGCACCAGTTCCAGTGCTCGCATTCGCGTCAGTGAGAAACTCCTTCAGTGGGCCGATCTCGTCTGTGTGATGGAGCACACGCACAAACGCCGACTGCGCGAGCATTTCCCCGATCTCTACCCCGATCTCGACATCGAAGTACTCGATATCGCCGACGACTACGAATTCATGGACCCGACACTG
This sequence comes from Prosthecobacter debontii, assembly GCF_900167535.1. Taxonomy (NCBI): domain Bacteria; kingdom Pseudomonadati; phylum Verrucomicrobiota; class Verrucomicrobiia; order Verrucomicrobiales; family Verrucomicrobiaceae; genus Prosthecobacter; species Prosthecobacter debontii. Next base: position 158,407 of record NZ_FUYE01000001.1, on the reverse strand, counting down.
ATCGAGCTCATCCGTGAGCGCGTGGAGCCGCTGCTGGATTGATCTGAAAGTTCAGAAGACATTTTCAAGCTTGATCTTCTTGAAAGAATGGAGGCGAGGGCGGGAATTGAACCCGCGCATACCGGTTTTGCAGACCAGTGCATTACCACTTTGCTACCTCGCCATTCTGCCTACTGAGCAGGGCAAAGAGTAAAGCCCCGCCTGCCGAGCTTGTCAACTGGCAGACGGGGCTTAACTTAAATAAGGCGAGCAGGGGTGAGGCTCAGTTGATGAAACTGATCTTGCCGACTTGTCCAGCGGCCATGGCGGCATGCTGTGCGTCCGTGCAGGACGAGTTGATCGGAGCATCTGGAGCGGTGTCATTGGCGACAAGGAGACCGTTGTCGAGCATCCAGCGCTCCACTTCTTCACCGCTGATATCCGCAAGCATGGTGCCGTTGACTTCGACACAAGGGCTCAGGGGTTGGCCGCTTTTTTGTTCCATTTCCCAGCGGAAGGCCGGGTTTTTAATGATATCTTTTTCCTCGTAGTCGAGGTTGTATTTGCGGAAGATGGCACGCACGCCTTCGCTCCATCCGCAGTAGGTCTTTAAGTAGGCGGTGATTTTGGGCTGGCTCATAAGAATTGAGTTTTGAGGGGTTTTGGAATATGAATCTTGGATGGGTTACGTCTGCGCGGAACCTTTATTTGAAGAACTTTTTGGCCTTTTCAAAGAAGCTCTCCTCCATCGTGGAAGAAGGGGTCTCTCCAAAAGACTTGGCAAAGGCCTCGAGATGTCCACGCTGCTCTGCGGTGAGCTTGGTGGGCACGGCGATCTGAACGTGCACGTAAAGATCTCCATGATGATCTTCTCCCAATGCCTTCAGGCCTTTTCCACGGAGGCGGAAGGTGGTGCCATTCTGAGTGCCCGCGGGGACTTTGAGGTTGGCTTTGCCTTCCAGGGTCGGCACCGTGGCTTCGCCGCCTAGCGCTGCTGTCGTGAAGCTGAGTGGCATCTGGCAGTGCAGGTCATCGCCTTCGCGCTCGAAGATATCGTGCGGTTTGACGTTGATGACGATGTAGAGGTCACCTGCAGGACCGCCTTTGGAACCATAGTCGCCATTGCCACCGGAGCGCAGGCGGGAACCATCCTCGATGCCGGCGGGGATTTTCACCCGCAGCTTGGTGCGCTCCTTGGAGCGGCCCGTGCCGGAGCAAGTTTTGCAAGGGTCGCTGATCACCTCGCCACTACCGCTGCAATCGGGGCAGGTCTGCTGGATCTGGAAAAACCCACGTGAGGAGATGACCTGGCCAGCACCACCACAGGTGCGGCAGGTTTTCTTGCCGCCGCCGCTGGCGGAGCCGCTGCCGCTACAGGTCTTGCAGGAATTCAGGCGTTCATACTCGATCTCCCGCTCGCAGCCGCGGGCTGCATCTTCCAGGGTGATTTCCAGGCCGTAACGAAGGTCGCTGCCGCGCTGAGGACCATCTCGACGCTGCTGACGGCCACCGCCAGCACCTCCGAAGAAGCTTTCAAAAATGCCGCCACCTCCACCGCCACCACCAAAAACTTCACGGAAGATATCAAAGGGATCGTGGAAGCCGCCGCCAGCTCCGGCTCCGCCACCCATGCCAGCCGAGAAGGCGGCGTGGCCGTAGCGGTCGTAAGCAGCACGTTTCTGCTCATCACTGAGGATGTCGTAAGCTTCACCGATTTCCTTAAACTTATCCTCGGCGCTCTTGTCTCCGGGGTTCTTATCGGGGTGATATTTCACCGCCAATTTACGGTAAGCTTTCTTCAGCTCGTCGGCAGAGACATCCCGAGAGACGCCCAGCACTTCATAATAATCGCGTTTTTCTGCCATTGGGGGAGTGGGATGAGGCCAAAAGGATCAGGTAGCAGGGGCTGTCTCAGCCGGAGTGGGGGCACCGGAGACCACCACACTCGCCGCACGCAGGAGGCGATCTTTTAGTTTGTAGCCACGGCGGGTCACCCGTAGGACGACACCCTCAGCGGCACCCGGCTGGTGTTCTTGGGCCACGGCGTCGTGGAGATTGGGATCGAAGGCTTTTCCCAGAGCTTCCACCTCTTGCACGCCTTGCTCACGCAGGAATTCAGAGATCTGGCGGTGAACCATGTTCATGCCCATGAAAATCATGGATTTCTCGGACTCCGCACGAGCCGCTTCCAGCCCCATTTCGAAATTGTCCAAGATGGGGAAAAGAGAGCGGAGGAGGTCCGCATTGGCATACGCACGGGTATCTTGGGCTTCACGAGCAGCGCGTTTGCGGAAGTTATCCAGCTCAGCCGCATTGCGGTAAGCGAGGTCTTTCCATTGGGCAATCTCAGCTTGAGCTGCTTCGATGGGATCCAGCGGTGCAGTAGGCTCGGTAGCCGCAGCCTCAGTTTCAGGGGGGAGGACTTCAGGCTGGGTCTCGGGGGTTGGACTCGGCTCAGACATAAAGGCAGGAGATAAAAGTAGGGGTTAAAAAGCTGAGAAAAGACGTTCCTCACGCTCGGGTGGATGCATGGCACCGTCGGATGACCCTGACGTGGGGGCGGAGACTATGCCTTTTTCTGCAAGGCAATCAAGGTGATGTCGTCATGGGAGCGCTTCCCGCCCAGAAACTTGTCCACGTCTGCCACGATACCATCCACGAGGGCTTGCGGCCCCTGAGGCGCTAAAGTGGCGATATTTGTGTGGATGCGCTCTTCACCAAATTCCAGTCCCTTGGCATCGAGAGCCTCATTGACACCATCGGTGTAGAGCAGGAGACAATCTCCTGGCTCCATCTGAAAAGACTTATCTTTGGTCACTCGCTCAAACACATCGCCTTTGTCGATGCCCACCGCAAGACCTCCACTGTGCAGGCTTTCCACATTACCGGTCGCCTTACGCCAGAGCAGCGGCAAGGTGTGCCCGGCACGGGCAAACGTAACGGAGTCCGTCCCGGGATCTATCACCAAGTAAATCATGCTGATAAACATGTCCTCACGAATGTCGGGGGCGAGCTGACGATTCACAGCAGCAAGCACGGCCGCTGGTGAGGAACCGATTGAGGCATTGCTGCGTAAGATACTGCGGCACATCGCGGTAATGATGGCGGCCGCCGTTCCTTTACCAGAAACGTCTGCAATCACCACGCCCTGCCGACCTTCCCCCAAGGGAATGAAATCGTAATAGTCCCCACTCAAGACCTTGGCCGGAATATTCCGCCCGGTGATGGTGTAACTAGGCACGCTGGGATCACTCTCCGGCAGCAAAATCCGCTGGATCTCACTCGCCGCACGCAGCTCGGCTTCGATTTGTTTTTTCTCCGCCGCCGCCTGATGCGCCATGGCATTGGCTAAGGCAAAGGCAGACTGCTCCACAATGGACTTGAAGACGTCGAAGTCGTTATCACGGAATTGTCTCGCCCCCTTCGGCGCTGTGACCGCTAAAATTCCTAACTTCCGAGGGCCAAAACTCAGGGGGCCCACCATGGCGGTGATGTTGTTTTGAAAGATACTGCTCTGCTTCAGCCGGATGTCTTTGCGCAGATCTTCGATCAACTCGGCCTTTTGACTGGCAAAAACTCCCCCTGCAATGCCTTCATCGACACGGAGGGAGTGCAGACGCAGAAAGCTGAGAAGAGCCGAGCCATTCGTCTTGCCCATGGCTGCAATTCGCTCAGGCAAATCCACGAGTGGGGCACAGTGGTCGGAGTGAAAACGCGGCACCAGTGACTTCCCGGCCGGATCAAGGAGGTAGAGGGCACCTCCACTGCACTCCAAGACCCGCATGGTGCCCTCGACAATCAAGCGATACATGGCAGCATTGCTATCCTCGCGCGTGATGGACTCCCCCAAATCATGGAGAAACCCGAACATCCGACGCTCCTCTTCCACGATGGCCTGCTCTTCCCGCAGGAGTTCTGTGATGGTTTGATCCTTCTTTTTTAAGACCAGCACCAGTGCCGTAGTCGCTGCCGCCAGCAGCAGGCTGAGCACGATAATGATGAAGGTAGTCATGATTCCTTGATTAGCAGGCCAGAGGCCGAGCTCTCGGTTTCACCCGCAAAGCGCGTCCTCTCAGGAAGTGGCCAGTTCTGGCTGATCCTCAAGCTCCTTCTCCAAAAAATGAATGACATCCCGGAAGCGGCCCTGGTTGGTATCACTCATATCCGCCAAAACTTTGTGAGCCACCAGCACATGCTGGGTCTGCTCCATCTTGCAACTGGCCCCCTTTTCACCACAGGTGGCGAGCTGCGCACAGGCCAATTCACGCTCTTCGGGCCAGGATTCGCCCGTGGTATCCACGGTCATGATGTGGTCCAACCCCAGGTCACAGAGCAATTGTAGATTGCGTGGATTGGCGTTGAGCACGCTGAAAGACCCCTGCTGCTTTTCCCGCACGCTCAGGGCAGCTCCGGTCAGGGTGCCCAGAAAAGTCGAGTCCATCATGGGACAACGCTCCAAGTCCACGACGAGATCGTTGGTACCATGATCCATCACCGCCTGGAGAGCTTTTTTCACCTGGACGGAATTTTGGAAGGTGCCACGTCCTTCTACCCGCAACCAAAATACCTTGCCTATTCGGCCTACGAGGATGGTGGACGGAGCAATCACGGCGGGGGGAGCGGTAAAGGGGTTCGTCAGAAATCAATTCGCTTCAAACATCCCGTCAGATGCATGACCGCACACGCGCATTGTCGGCTGACATAGCGCCAAAGGGCGGACTGAGGGGAGGGTCTCATGAAGAGATTAACAAAATGAAAGGCGCAGAGTGACCTAATTCCAGAGATAAGACTGCTGACTGACCAGCTCCTCATTTCCGCGGATTATCGTCACCTTCCATGATGTGACGCGTCCCGCTGAACTATATTCACTTCCTGTAACCTGAAAACGAGTTTGGTTGGATCGCCCGATGTCCGTGACCTCTTGCTCCTGAATCTTCGATTCGAGCCCTGTGTTGGCCTGACGGTATTCAAAACGCACCTTCACTGGCAGACTACGGTCATCCACCTTCCAGAAAATGGTGTAATAGTTCCCAAATCGCTCCGTGATTTCAGCCTTGGTGATGGCCCCGTAGAGGTGGTAATCACGCTCAAAATCGACGGCAGGGTCAATAGTATTAACCGGCCGACCGGGATTCATATAATAATACTTCACCTTGGAGATCGTCCCGCCAGAACCAACCACCGCAGAGGAGCAGGATACGAGACCGAACGCCAGCAGCACCAGGGCGGAAAGACGACAGAAAGAAAAGCGTGACTCAGAGGCCATGAATGACCTGTAATATTCAAGAAGCCCGCCCAATGTCAACGCCGCGACCTGCATTTCGCCCTTTCCTCTGACAAATCTGTTTCTCACATCAAGAATCCCAAAAAAATTCGGTTGCCCATGCATTGGACTGTGGCATGATCTCCGCCCCCGATGCCGGACTTCTGATCTCTGAGATCCGGCCCGGCACCCGGACGAAACACTTCAGCAGATAACTTTATGGCATACGCAATCTTCAAAACAGGTGGCAAACAATACAAAGCTTCCGTGGGCGACAAGCTCGACGTGGAGAAGCTGGAGATTGCAGAGGGCGAAACCGCTGCCTTCGACCAAGTTTTGGCCGCTGGTGAAGGTTCCGACATCAAAATCGGAGCTCCTACCGTTGCTGGTGCTACCGTCGAGTTCAAGGTGCTGAAGCAGTTCAAAGCTCCGAAAGTGACCGCTTTCAAATTCCGCAAGCGTAAGGGTTACCACCTCACCAAGGGCCACCGCCAGCCGCTGACCCGCGTGCAGGTCGTCTCCATCAACGCGTAATCCCACCCAACCCCCACCCCTCAAGAGGATCAAGTCATGGCTCATAAGAAAGGTCAAGGTAGCGTCAAAAACGGTCGCGACAGTAATTCCAAGCGCCTCGGCGTGAAAAAATACGGTGGTGAAGCCGTCATCGCCGGTAACATCATCATCCGCCAGCGTGGCACCAAGTGGGTTCCTGGCCAGAACGTCGGCATTGGCCGCGATCACACCCTTTTCGCCCTCGTTGATGGGCGCGTGCGTTTCGACAAAGATGGTCGTCGGGTCAATATTGACCAGGCAGCTCTTCAAGCCTGATTCAATCACCGAATTTGTCTTGTTGATCGCAGGCGGGCTCCATTGGAGCCCGCTTTTTTATGTTTACATCTTCTGTCTGAAGAGCTGACGCTCCGCTCGCCATGACTCGCACCGGCCTTGCACGCGCACTTTCTAAGCTCGGTCACTGCTCCAGAAGCCAAGGCACCGTGTTGATCCGCGCAGGCCAGGTGAGCTTGAATGGGCGAATTTGTCGCAATCCCGAGCAGCCAGTCTTTTTGGGCAAAGACGTCATTCAGATCAAAGAAGCACCTATCACGGCTGCGGAGCCGATTTATCTGATGCTGAATAAGCCTCGTGGACTGGTGACGACGGCTCAAGATGAAGCGGGGAGGGACACTGTTTACCAGTGCTTTCAGGGCGCGCCCTTACCGCATCTCTCCCCTGTAGGCCGCCTGGACAAAGCTAGCGAGGGGCTGTTGCTTTTTACCAATGACAATGCCTGGGCCCATCGCATCACGGACCCCAGCACCCATGTCGACAAGACTTACCATGTGCAAGTCTCGGAGTTACTGGACGATGATCGCCTAGCCCGTCTCCGCCGAGGTGCCATTCACGATGGAGAGTTACTGTCACTCCGTAAAGTGACCCTTCTCCGCTCGGGAGAAAAGAATTGTTGGCTGGAAATCACCCTGGATGAAGGCCGAAACCGGCACATCCGGCGGGTGCTGGAGGCTCATGGACTGGAGACGCTACGCCTTATCCGCATCTCGATTGGCTCGCTCGCTTTGAGCACCTTACCCAAAGGGCAGTGGCGTCATCTGCGGCCTGATGAAGTGGCTGCGCTTCGGGCCTAACGATCGCCTGTGATCAGCCGATAACCAATGCCAGGTTCGTTTTGAATCTCCAAACCTGTGCCCTCCAGCTTCTTCCTCAAATGGTTAGCATAGACTCGGAGGTAGTGGTTTTGTTGCTCAGCCTGTGGCCCCCAAACCGCTCGAAGCAGTTGCTTCAGCGTCACCACTTTACCCGCGTGCCGGACCAGTTGCGCCAGCATTGCATACTCGGTGGGGGTCAATTTTAGAGAGGCTCCGTTCAATCTCGCTTCATGCCGAGCAGGGTCCAAACTCAACGGGCCGACTTCAAGATTCGCCGACTCGTCCCCAACATGTCGGCGCTGAATCGCGGCCAATCGAGCCAGCAGTTCGGCGGTGCTGAAAGGCTTCGTCACATAATCGTCGGCGCCGGCATCAAAGGCGGCTAGCTTGGCTTGCTCATAATCACGCACGCTAAGGATGAGCACCGGGATCGAGCTCCACTCTCGCAGCCGTTTCAGGACTTCGACGCCATCCATATCTGGCAGACCAAGATCGAGAAGGATCACCTCGGGTTTGTGGAAGACGGCTTCCTGCAACCCTAACAACCCGCTCTCCGCCTCCCGCACTGCATAGCCCTTTGTCTCAAGCGCCAGTCGGAGTAAGCGCCTGATTTGGACTTCATCATCAATGACGAGTGCGGTCATAAGTTCGAAATAGGATCACCCGAGGGCGGTTGGACTTCTCGAAACACCCGAACCTTTGGAAAGCGAAGAGTGAACTCTGCGCCGCCTTCGGGATGATTGCGGGCCGTTATCTCCCCATTCATAGCGTGGATGAAACCTCGGGCAATGGCCAGTCCTAGACCGGTGCCGCCCGCAGGAACTCCCTCCGCCCGAACGAATTTTTCAAACACCTTTTGCTCCATGCCTGCTGGCAAGCCGGATCCACGATCCCTCACCCCTAAAACCAGCGTCTCCTGCTGGAGCGTTGCGTTCAACTCGATTGGGGTTCCCTCAGATGTGTAAACAGTCGCATTATGCAGCACATTAGCCAAAGCTTGAGACAGCAAAGCATGATCGAGTCGAACCAAGGGGAAGCCCTCGGGTAAATTCAGACGAAACGGATGCTTGGCCAAGCTTTCGCCGACGGCTCGTTTGGCTGCATCCACCACATCCTTGAGGTCACACCAATCCATGTGTGGTTGCAAGACCTCAGACTCAAGCTGGGTCATGTGCAAAAGGCTATCGACAACTCGCTGGAGCCTTTGTGAAGCGATGGCAATCTCTTGAACATAAGGGTTGTGGAGCCCCTCCATCCCCTCGACGGCCGCATTGACAACAGCGATTGGAGTTTTGAGTTCATGGGAAAGGCTGTCCAGCAATGTGCGGTGTAACTTTTCAGACCGCGCCAGCATCTCCGCCTGACTCACCGCCTGGATAAAATGCTCCTTTTCCAGAACCAGCGCTAACTGAAGGGCAAAGGCCTCCATCATTTGCCGCGTGCTGAAGTCTAACCGACGATCTCTGGCGAGTCGGATCCCCAAGACGCCCATGGTGGCCGTTGCTGTTTGTAGAGGGAACCACGTCGCCGCCGATTCAGGAAGCGTCTCCGTGGAGCGTCCGGCGACTTGCTTGTGGGTATAACTCCATGCAGCCACGCCCCATTCCCGATCATCTGGCTGGAATGCGCTCGCCACTCGGGCTGTTTTCGGCAAAGCCCGTTGATCATCACGCACGAGCAGGCAGGTCTCCACCTCCAAAAGTTGGTTGATCGTCTGCAAGGCTGCGGCGAGGCCCTTGTCTGGTTCTGCGGCCAAAGCGGCACTTTGAGTGACACGCAATAAAGCATCCGTCTGGCGGAGCCGCCGACGCTCCGCCATCTCACGGGCACGCAGTTGGCTCGTCAGGCTGCCCATGCTCAAGGCCACAATGAAAAACAGGCCGAACATGATCCAATCCTCCGGCTTTTTGATATCGAGGGTGAATTGCGGAGGTATGAAAATAAAGTTCCAGCACAGCGCACAAAGTGTCGCCATCACGAGAACCGGCCCCCGGCTGACACGTAGGGCCATGAGCACCACAGCCAGCAAAAAAACCAAGGCTACAAACATATAACCTGTAAAGCCCACGATCCCCCAGCAAAGACTGGTAATGGTGAACACACTGACCAACACCCAACTGTATTCGCCAATGAGTTCCGTGGACAAAGGTTCACGCAGTGTCTGAATTGCCTGCCGATCATGAGATGCCAAAGGCCTCACAACGCACACATCCATATCGCCGCTGCCCGAGATCAATTGGTGAGCCAGAGACCTGTGCCAACTGGCGGATGACTCAGGTTTTCCCACGACAATCTGACTCACGTTCCGCTCACGAGCCACTCGTAGCAGAGCTTGAGCGATGTTTTCACCCGTGATGGTGATCACCTCCGCGCCAAGTTTACGCGCTAGAGACAAAGATCGTGTCAGACGCCGTTGATCTTCGGCGCCCAGAGGTGAAAGTCCCTCCACCCAAACGACAAGCCAAGGGCAATTCAGGCGTCCCGCTGCACGGCGTGTCCATCGGATCAAACTTTCCGCGTAGGGACTCGGGCCAACCCCAACCATCAAGCGTGCATTCGTTTTCCAAGGGCTGTTGACCCGGCCAGCACGGCGAATGTCTTCGAGATCACGATCCACCCGCTCGGCCGTGAATCTCAAGGCCAGTTCGCGCAGAGCCGTAAGGTTTCCTGCTTTGAAAAAGCCCTCCATCGCTTGTTCCGCACGTTCCCCAAGATAGACGCGACCTTCTGAAAGCCGCTCGAGCAACTTTTCCACACTCAAGTCGATGAGCTGGATTTCATGCGCTCGGTCTAACAAGGAATCAGGCACGGTCTCCTGAACCGTGACGCCGGTGATCTGTCGCACGATATCCACCTGGCTCTCGATGTGCTGGACGTTCAGGGTCGTATAAACATCAATGCCAGCGTCAAGGAGTTCCAACACATCTTGATAACGCTTGGCATGTCTGGAGCCTGGGGCGTTCGTATGGGCCAGTTCATCGACCAGCACCAGCTCAGGCTTCTGGCGTAAAACCGCATCCAGATCGAACTCCTCGACGAGAAAACTGCGGTGCTCTATCTGCCGACGCGGTAACACGGGCAAACCCTCCACAAGAGCCGCCGTCTCAGCTCGCCCGTGTGTTTCGACCACCCCTACCAAGATCCGTCTGCCCTCCTTCTGTCGCTGGCGCGCGGTCTGCAGCATCGAGTAAGTCTTTCCCACCCCGGGACACATTCCCAGAAAAAGGAATAGTTTCCCAGCCTGTGAATCCTGGGCCTCGCTCTGCATCTGAGCGAGCAGAGCATCCGGGTCCGGGCGTAATTCTTCATTCATGACGGGGAACGGGTTTTAAGTCATCCAAGGCCAAATTTAACTTCAAGACATGAACCCTGGCATCCCCTAAAAAACCAAGATCGCGTTTCTCGGAGCAGTCCGTGATGCATCTCTGCACGTCGTCGAGCGACAAACCTCGGGCTTGGGCCACACGCGGGGCCTGGAGCTGGGCATTACCCACACTGATATGCGGGTCCAAGCCGCTGGCCGAGGTGGTAACCGCATCGGCTGGCACGGCAGTATCTTTCAATAGGCCATTGATGCTCCGGTAAGCTGTGATGCGCTGCTCAATGAGATCGTGCAGCTTTTGTGAGGTCGGCCCTAGATTGGAACCACCGGAAGCTGCCGCATCATAACCTTCCCCGGCCGTGCTCGGGCGGGAATGAAAATAGGTTTCACTCGTGAAGGATTGGCCGATCCAATAAGAGCCTCTGATCGTGCCTGAACCGTCGGTGATAAGGCTACCATGAGCTTGAGACTTGAAAAAAGCCTCTGCCACTCCTGTCACAAGCAATGGGTAAGCGCCACAAGTCACAAGACATAGGACACCCGTCGCACGTAGAGCAGGAAACAACTCGTAAAGGAAGGTCTTCATGATTTAAACAAGGTGAAGTGTGGTGATGATCACATCCAGAGCCTTGATCCCGACAAACGGCACCAGCATGCCGCCAAGGCCATAGATGAAAAGATTTCGCTGAAGAATAGCCGCTGCACCCATGGGACGATAAGCGACCCCTCGGAGGGCCAGCGGAATCAGGGCGACGATGATCAGAGCATTGAAAACCACAGCGCTTAAAATAGCGCTCTGCGGGCTCGTCAGATGCATGATGTTCAGCGGAGCGATGACGGGGAAAGTCGCCATCAGCATGGCGGGGATGATGGCGAAGTATTTCGCGACGTCATTGGCAATGCTGAAGGTAGTCAGCGACCCTCGAGTCATCAGCAATTGCTTCCCGATCTCCACAATCTCAATGAGTTTGGTGGGATTGCTATCCAGGTCCACCATATTACCTGCTTCACGTGCCGCCTGAGTGCCTGTATTCATGGCCACACCGACGTCCGCTTGAGCAAGAGCTGGGGCATCATTGGTGCCATCCCCCGTCATTGCCACCAGGTGCCCGGCGGCTTGCTCTGCCCGAATGCGATTCAGTTTATCTTCGGGGGTCGCTTGTGCCATGAAATCGTCCACCCCGGCTTCGGCGGCGATGGCCGCAGCCGTCATGGGGTTATCACCCGTAATCATGACCGTTCGAATGCCCATTTTGCGGAGTTGTGCGAAGCGCTCTTTGATTCCGCCCTTCACCACATCCTTCAATTCGACGATCCCCAGCACACGAGCTCCGTCTGCAACCACCAGCGGAGTCTTCCCCGCCCGTGAAGCCGCCTCAACACTCCGGCTCACTTCATCGGGATAAACACCGCCAAGAGACTCCACATACGCACGCACGGAGTCTGCCGCACCCTTACGAATCTGACGCCCGTCCAGATCCACACCACTCATCCGCGTCTGCGCGGTGAAGGTGATGAAAGTCGCATGGGGTGAAGCCAACTCACGTCCACGCAAATTGAACTGCTCCTTCGCGAGCACGACAATGCTACGTCCCTCAGGCGTTTCGTCGGCCAATGAAGCAAGCTGAGCCGCGTCGGCCAACTCGGATTCCATCACACCCAGTACCGGACAGAAGGCTGAGGCCATTCGATTTCCGATCGTGATCGTGCCTGTCTTATCCAGCAATAAGACATCGATGTCCCCAGCGGCTTCAACAGCGCGGCCCGAAGTGGCTATGACATTCCGCCGGATCAAGCGGTCGATACCACTGATGCCGATGGCACTGAGCAATCCACCAATCGTTGTAGGAATGAGGCAAACCAACAGGGTGACCAAAACAGGCGTGGTAAACTCGACGCCGGAATAGATACCCAGAGGCTTGAGAGAAATACATACCATGAGGAAAATCAGGGTCATGGCAGTCAGCAAAATAGTCAGCGCAATCTCATTCGGCGTCTTCTGCCGCTTGGCCCCTTCCACCATGGAAATCATGCGGTCTAGGAAGCTGCTGCCTCGCTCCGCCGTGATACGAATGACGATACGATCGCTGATGACTTTGGTACCTCCAGTCACGGCGCTGCGGTCCCCGCCGCTTTCGCGGATGACGGGTGCCGATTCACCCGTGATCGCTGCCTCATCGACGCTGGCGATGCCTTCAATCACCTCTCCGTCGGAGGGGATGACGTCTCCGGCTTCACAGACCACGCAATCATCACGCCCCAGACTGGACGCAGGCACAGGCGTCTCGACACCATCCTTCAGCAGCCTCGCGGTGATGTCGCGCCGTGCTCGTCGCAGGCTTTCCGCCTGTGCCTTACCGCGCCCCTCAGCAATGGCTTCAGCGAAGTTTGCAAACAAGACAGTGAACCATAACCAAAGGCTAAGTTGCAGCGTAAAGCCACGATCAGCATGATTCCCAAGACTATTCAACGTGGTTAGGATGGCACCTATCACTGTGACAAACATCACCGGATTTTTGACCATCAAACGTGGGTCTAGTTTTTTGAATGCACCGCTAACTGCAGGTATTACAATCGCAGGATCGAACAGAGAAGCTGGTTGATGAGACATAAAGCATCAAGACTTGAGGTTTCAAAACAAAGTGCCCGTGAGGGTGAGGAAATGCTCAACGATGGGACCGAGAGCCAGCGCGGGCAGGAAGTTCAAAGCGCCGATCAGCAACACGGTGCCGATGAGTAGAGTCGTGAAAGTAGCTCCATTCACAGGAAAGGAACCTGCACTGGATGGTGCCGTCTTTTTCTCCGCCAACGAGCCGGCCAGAGCGAGAATCGGAATGATGACCCCAAAGCGGCCCATGATCATCGCGATCGCCAACGTGATGTTATAAGCAGGCGTATTGGCCGTGAGGCCGGCGAAGGCGCTGCCGTTGTTCCCTGCGGCAGAGCTGTATGCATAGAGCATTTCGCTCAAGCCATGCGGTCCTGCGTTCCCCAGCCCAGCCGTCCCCCATTCACTAACGCTCGCCACAGAGGTAAATCCCAGAATGCTGAGAGTGAGCACTAGCATCGCTAACATCGCGAGTTGGACTTCCTTGGCCTGAATCTTCTTCCCGAGATACTCTGGGGTGCGGCCGACCATCAAGCCGGCAATGAACACCGTCATGATGACGAAAATGAATATGCCATAAAGACCTGCGCCCACCCCACCGATAACCACCTCTCCCAATTCAATCATGAACAAAGGGATGAATCCACCGATGGCGGTGAAAGAGCTGTGCATGGAGTTCACGGCTCCGCAAGATGCCGCCGTGGTGATCGTGGCGAAGAGTGACGAACTGAAGACACCGAACCGAACCTCTTTGCCCTCCATGTTACCATCGCTCACCATGACGCCTAACTGCTGATGAATCGGATTTCCTAATGCTTCATAATGCGCACAGCCCCAGACCCCCAGCACAAAGAGTATCATCATGGCTGCCCACACCGCCCAGCCGTGGGCTTGGTTCTTGACCATGCGCCCCCAGTAGTAAGTGAGGCCGCTGCCAATCGCGAAAATGCTCAGCATTTGAATGAAATTTGTCAGCGGCGTGGGATTCTCAAAAGGATGCGCCGCATTCGCATTCATGAAACCGCCCCCATTGGTGCCAAGCATCTTGATCGCGACCTGTGAAGCGACAGGCCCTTGAGCGAGGACTTGATCCGCGCCTTCCAACGTCTTCACCTTCGTGTAAGCATCGAAGTTCTGGATCATTCCCTGTGACACCAAGAAAACAGCCAGCAGTAAACAAAGGGGCAGAAGCAGGTAATAAAGAGTCCGAACCAAATCCACCCAGAAGTTTCCCAGAGTCGATTGCCCGCAACGCGCAATCGCTCGGACCAAGGCAGCGGCGATGCAGATCCCGACAGCGGCAGACGTGAAGTTTTGGAACGTCAAGCCCACCATCTGAGCGAAGTAAGACAAAGTGCTTTCCCCTCCATAGCTTTGCCAATTGGTATTGGTGGTGAAACTGACGGCTGTATTGAATGCCAGATGGTGGGTTAGTCCCGGCAAGCTCTGAGGATTGAAAGGAAGCTGGTGTTGCAGCACCAAAATGGCATAAGTGAAAGCACCGCTGATTAAACTGAAGGCTAAGACCGAGGCCAGATAGCGCTTCCAGTTATGCTCATGTCTTGGGTCTATGCCGAGGCAACGGTAGGTGAATCTTTCCAGCGGACGAATCACCGGATCTAGCCAAGTGTGGCCGTCAGCCTCAAGCACCTGCATGAGATAGAGTCCCAAGGGTTTCGTGACCAGCGTGAGCGCTCCGAGGAAGAACACGAATTGAATCCAATCGTTTGAAGTCATGGCAAGCGAACTCAAAATTTTTCGGGGTAAAGCATCGCCACGGTTAAGTAAACGAGCAGAAGCAAGGCGATGAGACCGGTGAAAATCGTATCCATCGGTTAGAGGGAATTTAGGTTTATGCCCTGAAATACGTCATGAGGTTCAGAGGCTTCAGGTGCCGCTGAACTCCACGGAGAGAGAAGATTTGGAAGATTCATCGCATTCCAAGTCTCCCGCAGAAACTTCAAAGCTGTGAGTTAACGCTGGGGCCGTAAGCGTAAAAAAAGCGTAAATGCGCAGCCTGTTTGGCCCGCACTTACGCTTGATCCTAACGCCTACTTTATTTGCTTCCCCGATTCACTGATGGAGGTAAATCTGCGGCAACCGCCGCCTTGTAGTTTGCCAGTGCACGAAAATATTCTGCCTGGGCTTCGACCTCGAGCACCTGGGCATCGAAGGCGGCTTGCTCGCGAATCTGCAAGGCGAGCAAGTCCGTAGCACCTTCTTTCAAACGCTCCTGCTCAGCCGCCTCGAGTTGGCGTGAAAGCTCCATATTTCGACGGGTTTGCATGAGGATACCCTCGGTGGCAGCTACGGCACTGTAGCTGTCCCTCACATCAGCAGCGATTCGATCCCTTGCGAACTTGCGATCCTGCTCCAATCGCTGCAAAAGTGCCTCAGTAGCGGCGATGCTTCCCTGAGCCTCCCGTCGTTGCAGGGGCAGCTTGAACTCGATTTTGGCCTGAATCTCATTGTGCTCAAGATCCTTCGGGCGGTTTTCTCCCATGAACTGTCCAGCCTCAATGCCTGCATTCAACTGCGGCAGCATGTTGTTTTTGGCCAGCTTAAGATCCACGAGGCTCTTCTCGATCAGCAACTCCATACGGCGCATCTCCGGCCTAAAGATGGCTGCCTTTGCGATGTCGGATGTCAGTTTGTTATCATCCAGCTTTTCATGAGCCGGAAAGCTCTTCGGCAGTCGGTCACGCTTGGCTAAAATCGGCTCCGCCTGAGAAGCTGTTCGATAAAATAAGGAGAGCTCAATGGAGGCCGCCTCAAAACGACGTTGCGCCTGCACCAAAGCGATTTCTCGACTGACGACGAGGCGCTGATTATCCACCTGCACGATAGGAGCTGAGGCTCCCTTGGAGACTTGCTCAGCAATCGCACTATCGCGATCCTTCGCCAACTGCAGCAAACTCTCATGCAAGGCCAGGCGCTGGCCTGCGGCTAGCCAATTGTAATAACTCACACTCGCCGCTCTCACAAAATCCAGGTATTGGCGTCGGATCAAGGGGTCGGCCAATTCCTGATCGATTTGCGCCTTCCAGAGATTGGCTCGACGACTATCAATCGTTCCGCCTCGCAGCAGCGGTATGCTAAAGCCCAAGATACTCTCCCCATCGCTGCCTGTGCGGTCTTTATTGTAGTTGGGCAAATAGCCGCTGCTGAGGCGATACCCGCCGTAGATACTGCCACCCCAAAAAGGCAACGGCTGTTCGAGCATGGCGTAGCCGGTGTGACCATCGTAATAGCCCGCCAGGGTCAGATTACCTCCCGCAGTTAAATTCAAATCGAAAGCCCCCTGCGCCTGACGCACCCGCCCGTTGGCGATGTCTTGCTCAATCAAGGCCGCTAGGTAAGGTGGATACTGAGTCTGAACGGAAGCTAAAACTTCTGACAGCAAGAGAGGTTGAGCCTTCTCTCGGCTCGCGCCATAGGCCGTGACGGCAGTTAAGAGGATCAGGCAGAGAAGCGCTTGCAGTCGATCAAGAGGCGTCAGAGATCTCATTATTTTAAGGTAGGATCAATTTTTTCTCCTTGGTTCGGCTGAAGAGGCGGGAAGCCATTGATTTGACGCCACAGCTCGAACCACAACGGCACTTCATTGAGCAGAACCCAGGCATTGGCTCGTGCCCCCTGCCGCAACCAGCGGTCCTTGTCCGGCCAGCCGACCTTGACCTTTCCCTTCCCATCTCCGCGATCCACTTCATCGACACTGGGGCCAATGACCACCCGGAATTTGCCCAAGCCATTATCCGTCGCATCCACAAAGACGACCTCTCCATTGAAGGTGCCAATGGCAAGTTGAGGCCAGCCGATCATTTGCACGGCGGGCCAGCCTTCAAACGCGATGCGCACCTGACTGCCAGGGGTCACCACACCGTTTTCTGTTTTACGCGTTTGAATGAGAGGCATGTCATTACCGTTTACCCAGACCTCGACATAACGGCTATCAGTTTCAGGAATGATCACGCAAATGAGTGATCCGGGACGTAGATAGGTGCCGTCGGTGACGGAGACCTGTAAGACGATGCCATCGCGCGGAGCTTCCACCACCTGTCGAAGGTTTTGGTTGATCTGGATGTCGATGGAAGAGAGGTCGCGGTCTGCGGTGGCTACCTCACCGAGTGCGGTTCCCTTCGAAGCATGGGTAGCAGCGATGGTGGCATCATACTCATTGCTCGTGCGTTTAAATGTCGCCTGTGCTGACTTCAGTTCTGCCAAGGCAGAATCACGCTGGAGCGTTGCCAGTTCAAAATTGCGCTGTGACTCCAGCTTCTTTTCGAACAGGTTTTTGGTTCGCTCGTAATTCAATATCGCCGTTTCGGAAGCGATTTTGGCAGCCATCACCCGCTGTTCGGCGGCATCAATCGCTTGAGACTTGGCCAACTCTTGTTGGGTGATTTGAGATATCAATGACTCGACTCTGCTTTCAGCAAACTCACGCCGACTTTGAATGGCTTCACGTTGGGCCTTCAGATTGCCTAACAAATTGGGATCGTTGTCTTGAATCTCGGCGATCAGATCGCCTTTTTTCACACGCTGCCCCTCGACCACATGCAGATGTTTCACGCGGCCTGAAACCTGGGCTTCGATGTTGATACGGCGATCCAAGGGATCGAACGCGATGACGCGCCCCATGCCTGAGGTAAACTGACGCCAAGGGAGGAACAAGAGTCCGACTAAGAGCACAAAGAATCCTGTCAGCAGCAGGCGGCTGAAGAGACGCGTCAGCTTAACAGACCCAGCAAGGCTCAGAGCAGGCAAGGGCCGAATGGAAGAACGGGTGAAGCGGTTCATGGCTTGGGCTTACGAAGCTGAATGGGTAGAGAGCCGACCCGTATCATCTCTTGGATGGTTAGGGCGTAGCTCGATCACTTGCTGACACTGCGCGGTGACATCACGGTCCCGGGTGGCCAAAATCACAGTCCAAGGCAGGTCTGGATCGAGAATCGCTTTCGTGAGAGAATTAAAGGACTCCTTGTCCAAGCTATCGAAGAGCTCATCAATCAATAGAAGGCGTGGCTGCTGCACTAAAGCGCGAGCTAGAAGGAGGCGAGTGCGTTGATTGCTGCTGAGAGGAGCCCCGCCGATCTTTAACCGCAGGTTAAGCCCCTCGGGGCGTCGCAAGAGAACACTGAGCAAACCGACCTTCTCCAAAGCCGCACGAATCTCGTCCAAACCCACGTGCATACTTCCTAGACGTAGGTTCTCAATGACTGTGCCATCCACGATCTCATCACGACGGAGTAGCATCACACTTTCACGAAGCGCCTCCAGATACCAGCTCCTGAGATCGAGCCCGTCGATACTGACGTGCCCCTCCGTCGGACGCCGCAGTCCGAACAAAAGATCCAACATGGAGCTGGTGCCTGAACCATGGGGCCCCACGATGACCGCGTGAGTGCCTGGCTTCACCGTGAAAGACAAATCTTGAAACAAAGGTTCATGGTAACCAAACGAGAGCGAACTCGCGGTTACCTCTACCCCCTCTTTTCGCGGAGCCGGTTGTTCACCATCTTCCCGTTCCGTTTCGAGATCGAAAATGTGCCCCAGCTTGTCCATCGCTGCCATGGCATCATACCAAGCTTCCAGCTTTTTTCCCATCTTCGCCATGGCTACGACGATCGAGGCCATGATGAGCTCACTCGCTACAAGCTGACCTAGAGTCATCTGCTGACTGATGACCAGCCAGCCCCCGAGAATCAGAAGAATGGCCGCAGCGAAGACCGAGAGAGCCAGCAACGCAATGATCTGACGCATGACCACTCGGAAATGTTTGGAGCGGCACTGCAAGTATTGAGTCGCGAGCTGATTGGCACGCTCATAGGCCATCTGATAGCCACCCGGGCCTTTAAAGACGAACGGAAAGGCTGCAATCTCCTCAAACCAGTTCACCACATCATACTTCACACGAGACTCCGCAATGCTTGTGCTGACCGCGCCCTTTCCAAGAAGCCACATGCTGACGGCAATCAATACCAGCAGCACCACGACGAAAGCCAGCATCAGCGGATGATACAAGGCCAGCAAGACCATCCCGATCAGGCTTCCAAATACGAGGTTCACCCCATCCAGCAACAAGAGGGCCGTGCTTTTCTGAGCCGTGACCACATCGAGGAATCGGTTCACCAATTCAGGCGCATGCACTTCATCCAAGGCCTCCGCTTTGACTCGTGGGAGGCGGTAAGACAGATCCGAAGCCGTGCGGACGAAAATACGACGCTGAATGATGTCCGACACATAATACTGAAAGCCGCTCACGATCGCCTGTAGTGACAGAGCTGCGAACAGTGCTAAAACGACAAAAGCCAGCGCTTGGATGTAAGGCTGAGATTGTCCGCCGAAAGCTAAGCTACTGACCACCGTATCGACAGCCAGCGGTGCAGCCAGATACAGGATGCCCGAGAAGAACGAAAAGACCAAAAGGGTGAAGATGTCTTGCCGCTCCGCTTTCAGCAGTCTCAAAAAACGCTTTGCAGGCGAGATCTCAGGATGGTGATGATCGTGCCCAATGCCGTGGCCTTTACCATGGTCCGACTGCCCCATCAGTTTACGGGCACTCATCCCCTGGGCCAGTCGTTCTGCGTGAACGATGCCTCCCTCTACGGTATCATTGGCCGTCTTTAACCCCAGCTTCCTCACTAATTCCGCTCTCGATAGCGTGCTGTGCTGGAAGAGATGTTCTTGATCCGCCACACGCAGACTGAACCATCCCGTAAATGTGATGATGAACCAGCGATTTTCTGGTTCAGACCATAACACCACTGGTGCCTCGTGATTGGCATGCCACAACAGTTCCGCCAAGGGCATCCGCGCAGGTGAAACCTGCATGTGAACCTCCGCAGCAGCCCTTGCTAGAAGGGCAAGTGGCTCTGTATCGACCCTCATGGCGTTTCTAACAGCCGTATCCGCACGTTGGGGATCAAATTCACAACCCGTGATCGCAGCGAGCCTAGCCAGCAGCGGAATGGAAATGGCAAAGGGGGTGGCGGACATGCGTCGAGGGGTAGTCTAGATAGGACGAATTTACTATTGGCAGGTTGTTTGACAATTTCGATGTTTCGAATCGTTTTTTAGATAAAATCTAATCAAGTGAATCCTGCGGATCTCAATTATCACCACTTGCGGCTTTTCTGGGAGGTCGCACGGGCAGGCAGCTTGCGGGCGGCTGCCACCAAGCTGCATTTGTCGCAGCCCACCATCAGTACCCAAATCAAGGCTCTGGAGCAAACCTTCGCCCAGTCACTCTTTGATCGAACTGGCCGCAGGCTGAAACTGACTGCGGCAGGCCGCCTCGTCATGGAACGCTCTGACGAAATCTTTTCCTTGGGAGCCGAGTTACTCCAGTCTCTCCAGAGTCACAGCGAGGCACGAACCCTGCGGCTAAACATCGGGATTACCGATTCCCTTCCCAAGCTAGTGGCTTGGCGGTTGATGAACCCGATGGTCCAGGCTTTCCCCAATCTACAGCTTTCTTGTTCAGAGGGACATTCTCAGGAACTCCTTGGAGATCTAGCTTCAGGGAGGCTAGACGTTATTTTATCTGACGAAGCAGCTTCCAGTTCTCATGCGGTCAGAGCTTACAGCCGTCTCTTGGGGCATCCTCAGGTGCATTTCTGCGCAGTTCCTGCATTGGCTAAAAAGTTTCACCGCCACTTTCCGTCATCCTTGCATGAGGCCCCTATGCTTCTCCCTTCGGGGCGCACCGCTTGGCGGCATGAACTTGACCGCTGGTTTGAAGCCACTCAACTTCATCCCCACCTCGTCGCCGAATTCGATGACGCCGCTTTAATGAAAACCGCCGCCGCAGATGGTCTCGGCATTACCCCAGTGACGGCGACTCTATTGCAGGAGGCCGCTGAGCGGTATGGCCTGCAAGCCATCGGGCAACCCGTGGATTGCGGATTCCCCTGCTATCTCATCACCTTGGACCGCAATCTCGCTCATCCTGCACTGCCCATCATGACCACCGAAGCGAAGAAGCTGTTCAAGTAACAGCCCATCTAAGAGAAGCTATTCATTGTTAGCTGGTATGTATTGACGAATTTTGATTTCATCAAAACCAGGAGCATTCACGGGGTTCAGCCATCTTTCCCAAGGCTCTTATCACTGGCTTTCCTGAGTAGCCGAACTGAGCTTTTGACTCGGATACTTGTCGGCCAAAGCCTTCATAAAACTAGCCTCGGCTTCATCTCGCAGACGTTTGATCTCGGCTTTTTCAAGCTCATCTGACACAGATTCGAAAGGACGAAGAACGGCGGGCTCCATGGCAAGGTAACGAACCAAGAAGACGCCTTCATCTCTCACAATCACTCCGCTGACATCCCCCGGATTTTTGAGAGAGAAGACGATTTCTGCAACGGCTTTCGTCCAGCCATCCATGCCACCCTCACGCTCCATCCATCCAACGATACCGCCCTTGTAACGACTGGATTGATGCTCTGAATAATCGATACCGAGCATGGAAAAACCCTGCTCAGGATGTTTTTCGAGATCGCTATTTTTGAAGAACCACTCACGTGCTGCCGCAAGTTTTTCTTCATACTGCTTTTGACGATTTACGTCTTTTCCAGCATTCAACCAAAGCACGGCGGCCTGCCGTTTTTCATTGGATCTGTAGCGGGATTCGTTCGCCTGATATAACTCGCGTAAACGTGCCTCAGGCAGAGGCGGAGCGATGCTCTTGAGTTGCGGGAAAAGCGCGTGCTCTTTGTATTGAGTGGAAAGAATCCGAGCGAACTCAGCACGAACCACGGGGTCTTGATCCAGCTTCGCATCCAAGGCTGCCTGGACGAGCTGTGCACGCGAGGTGAGCTGACGAAGGGCCTCCAGCCGAATGTCCTCATCGGCACGAAGGATACCTTTCTCCTTCAAGTGCAGAGCAAGGTCCGACTCGAAAATCGAGATAGAACCGACCTTTACGAGCGCCTGCTCCCCTTCCCTTGCGCTGCCGGTTTCGGCTTTCTCCGATTTTTGATCACAGGCGGTCAACCCGAACATCAACGCCAGGATGAGCCAATGGCAGGTCTGAAGGCGAAACCGTGAAGTGGATGGTAAGCGGAAGAGCATGGAGGGCGGTTAGCGAATGATAGCCGCTATCCTTGGCCGTTAAATCTCACGGAGCAAGATTTCGAATCAACGCATTGCCAGTGCCGCGTGTAAATTCCCACATGAGGAGACGGGTCCCCGGCGTGGAGAAGGTGCGCTGCACTCTCGTCGAGGCTCCCGTCGTCTTGGTCTGTAGCACACCGTCCACATAAAAGGCCAGGGAATCTTTAGCTCCAGCACCTGGGATGGCCATCTCAAAGTCGAGTGCACGAGGAGTCTGGATCTCTACCATCAGAAGACTGATGTCCCCCGCGCTACTTCCCGAACTGACCAAATCACCAGAGGATTCATCCGCGGTCCAAGCCGCGTTTCCGCGCATCCCGTAGCGGGTAGCTCCCAAGCTAGAAATGTTCGTTTCCAGCACCTGGGCTGAATCCACGGTCATGCTGAGACGATAGTATTTTTTCTTTTCATTCGCTCCTTTGGCTGGACCGACCAAGCGCACGCCTGAGGTGTCTTGCACCCGAGTGAAGGTGGAACTGACATCACTCCACAACGTTTTGTCGGGGGATGCCTGCACCGTCCAATGAAGATCCGCGGCAGCCAGCGGTCCCAGGTTCGAGAGTTCGGGGCGTTTATTCACCATGCTGAACTGCATGTGATGACGCTTCAGATCCGCGACCGAATCAAGTCCCATCGAGTAAGCAAGCACGTAGTCGCGCAGGCGATTGGGAGCCACCGAGAGGCCGATGAGACCCGAGGTCTGGTCAGCGCCAATCCCTGCCGAAGCCAACCAGCGGTTAAAGCCGACGCCTTCGGTGTCTTGAGCGGTGTTGCCAATGTAAACGATACCCTCATGCGGATTGCCCAACAAATAACGTGCACGAGGTGCCACTTGAACGGCCACCACTTTCGGGCCTCCCGTCAAACCCGCCGAACGGGCGACGACTTGCATCTCAAACGAATCCTTACCCGCAGGGATGGTGACGCTTGTGGGCAGCTTGGTCATGGTCGTGCCATTCACGGCTGTGCCGCTGATCTTCAAATCGACAACCAAGCTCTTAACCAAACTTCCCGTGCGATGAATCATGATGCGGCCCGACTGAGCCGGTGTGGCGATGGCATTCGGTTGAGCAACCTCCAGCCATACCTTGGTGTTGTCCGTGATGGCCTGGGTGACAGCCGTCCCATTGATCGAATACTTATAGTTAGGCAAGACGGAGACTTGAAGACTGGACTGACCACTCACATCGAGATCCTGAACCGGATAAACGGTCAAAGTCTTCGTCGTCTCTCCACGAGCGAAGCTCACCACCGAACGTTGTCCCTCTGAGGAGGAAGCTCCCTCCACCACAAAGCGGCCTTCAGCGCCATCCTGGAAGAAGCCCACAGGCACATCCATGGCGGCAGGAACACCCACACCGCTGCGCGTTACATTGACTTTAAAGGAGCCATTCAAAGACTTATCCACCGGGGTGGTGGCTGAGGCCAGGGAGAGCTGCACCTCGGTAGGAATGCTCAATTTGCCCATGCGAATACGGCCTTCCGTGATCAGAGGGATCAGTTGAGCTGTGGTAATCACTTTCTGCCGCAGGACAATTTCAAGCAACGAATTATCGACACGCTTCACGGTCAGCACACTATCCAAGGAAGGCACGCCATTCACGGTCACGGTCTCTTGCCGCACAGAGATATAGTTACGGGCATCACCGCTCAGACCCCAAAATAGCGCAGAGACATCGACGGTGTCTTTGA
The DNA here is from genome assembly GCF_900167535.1 of Prosthecobacter debontii. Taxonomy (NCBI): domain Bacteria; kingdom Pseudomonadati; phylum Verrucomicrobiota; class Verrucomicrobiia; order Verrucomicrobiales; family Verrucomicrobiaceae; genus Prosthecobacter; species Prosthecobacter debontii. The sequence continues at coordinate 134,765 of NZ_FUYE01000001.1, read as the reverse complement.
CGAGGTCGAAATCCGTAATGATATCACGCCCCACATCCACGGCACCGAACACGAACGTATCGCTGCCTGCTCCGCCAGTAAGAACATCATCACCACCACCCCCAGAGATGATATCGTCGCCTGGTCCGCCGCTCAGATTATCCGTGCCGAATCCACCGCGAATGATCCGCGAGTAATTTCCCTGTCCGACGGCGAGGGTCACATTTTTCAGTTCTGTGCTGAAATTCCAAATCACGGCACTACTCCACTTCGACTGAAGATAGTCGTTCACCCCACGCAATTTTTGTTCGGGCAGGGCGGTGGGGAAAATGAGCATCTCTTGAATCCGGCCAAAAAGCCCCGCCTCAGTGAGAGTGCCCCCTGTCGGCACAGCCACGCGCTTGGCACCTAATGTCGGGAGAACCGGCTCTAACTCCGTGCTGGAAGAGACTTCTCCATCATAGCTCAAACCATAGATGTTTTGCATCACGTTGGACTGACGACGGAAGATCGAAGTGGTCACCTTGCCCGCCGTATTTTCATAACCACGAACGGCGAGGGCATCCATTTGGTAAACAGGAGCACCGGGATATGAAATCGCCTGGGTAGTGGGAGCCACCTGAAGGAACCCACGATTGCTCGAAAGCACTGTTTGGGCTTCATCCGAAGAAGCGGCAGCCTGATAGGCTGTTAACACTGTGTGATCTCCGGTCGGCAAACTGATGTCCTGGAAGAACAAGTGCGCGGAACGATTGGTCGAGAAATCCGCCGCATGACCTGCGACCACCGGCTGATACTCCGGCGAAGGCTGCACCGCAGGGCGGCTGCGGCCGGAACGATCTTTCCAATTGGTGATCTTGCTACCAGCGGCCGGGAGATCATATCCATCCAACCACAGAGAGGACTCTCCGCCGTCTTCCGTGCTGGGAGTCTGTGCACGAACGACGACTTCTCCTGAGAACTGGTCATCGCCACCATCATTCCATTGGACCAAGACCGTCGCCTCATTCGCAAGTCGATTCTGATGAGTCACCGTAAGGCGACCCGATTTGAGATCAGCGAAAGAGAGATTCTGGGCTGCACCGCTAGCAAGCAGCACGCCATCCAACTTCAAGGCGAAACCGCTGTCCTGAAGACCCGATACAGAGACATGAACGTCTGTGTCTGCGGTGTCTGAATCCAAGAACTGCATGTAGACCCCTGCCTCACCCGACTCAGGCACAAGAAACTCACTGGTGACCATTTGGGGACTCCGATTGCTTTTGGTCGGATCACCTCCGCGAAGAAATTCTTGAAGGTTAGACCAGCCATCGCCATCGGGATCTTCATTGGCCACATTGGCGTTGATTGGAAGACCATACAGCCTTTTCCACCAGTCAGGGATGCCATCGTTAGCCGTGCTATTGCTCTCTCCGGCCACCAAAAGATCCAACCGATATTGGCTGGCACGGCTGGCAAAATTCAGCACATAAAACTCGGAACTCCCATCTGGGAGAGTGGCAGGAACCCCATCAATGGTGATCTGTTCCACCTTGAACTTGGTCGCCAATGTATTGATCGACAAGAACTCCTGCATACGTCCCGCTTCAGGCAAGTAAGCCAGAGGCACTTTCAGTGCATACGAGTAGGGTTTGTGATCGCCATTTCCTGTTGGGCGGAGATCGGTCGTCAAGGTCACACGATTCACACTGTCCGTCTGATTGACGAACGTGATCTTCAATTGCCCTGACTGCAGGAGAAACGTCTGGCCTCCGGAGGCCTTGCGGACTTCACCAAAGAACACCGCGTCGGATTCAGTGAAGCCTTGCGCCTGCACCACCTGAGGAGTGGCAAGGAAGCCGCAGATGAAGGCGGTGAGGAATGCAAATAGGGTTCTCATCGGATAGCGTTGATGAAGGAAATTAGACCGTGAGTTCATTTATTGCCCGGTGTGGGAATAAGTCAGGAAATAGAGCTTAATGTCGGAAACAGAGTCTGCGAACTGCTGGAGTCCCAGATTGGCATCGTAGTGAAGCCCAATCCCGGGGATGATCAGTAGCCACTCCGAATTCCACACCGAACGGCCGATGAGGCGATTGCTTGCCGTCAGGGTCTCCTCGTCACCGTCGTCGTGATACATGCGGAAATCACCATGCCGACGCCGCTCTCCAAAGACACCATCCACACCATTGAGTGATGGAATGTAATTCGGTGAAGACAGGTTACTCAAGTTAATGGTATAAGGCACAGGGATGCGCTGTTCAACGATGCTCCAAGTGCGTGTAACCGGCGTGGTCGAGGTCGATGTCCGGAGGTAATCATTACCCACGGGCACCAGATAAGCACGCGGGGAAATGGAAAGCCCAGCAGCTGTGTAGTGCTCCAACTGCACCCCGAAGGTCTGAATCTTGGTGGCAAAGTTGGCGCTACTGTAATTGTGATCACCAGCGGCCAATTGCTGGCCGAAGAAGTTACGCCCCGGCTCGATGCAAGTTGGGAAGCGGATCACAATACCAGGCTGGACACCTGTGCCCACGGGACGGCAATGGCTGATAAACTCAGGCAGTTTATTCAAGTCAGGGACGATCCGGGCTTTGATGGCATCCTGCCAGCGGGCACGGCTACCCAGAGCATCAGGATTCTCGGTGACCAAGGCTTCCTGTTCAGGTGTGCGTTGAGCCGGTGCCGTGTCGAAGGCATCATAAACCTCCTGATCATACGACATGATGCGGAACAGCTCACTACGAAGAGAGATTTGTTCTGTCTCTGGCTGCGGATTGTTGATGCCCAACTGTCCTTTCAGCACGCCGAAGTTGGCTTTGAGCTGAGCGAGAATTTCAGCCAAACCACCATTGGCCACCTGGGGTTCTCCATCCACCCAAAGGCCGAGCTGACGCTCCTTCACAATCTTGTCGAGCAGGGTGCCCGCAGCCGCAGGATGACCCACGTCCAGACTGGTCTCGTAGTCATACGCACGTGCCGCCAACCAAGCATAACGGGCTGCGTTATTGAAGGCCGTTTGATACTTGCTGACCGCCTCATTGCGGGACAAGCGGAAGATCATGTCCTGATAGCGGTTTTTCTGCACCTTGGCGGCGAGGATCTTGTTGAAGGCCTCACGCTCACGAAGCAGTCGGAAACCAGCAGCCTGCGCCGTCACATAGGCTTGGCGATGGGTTTCCAGATTCTGCAAAGCGGTGCCAATAGCGTTTCGCAAAGGACGTTCACTGCCCATGTGCCCTTCGATATCTTCAATGATACCTTCCATCTCTCGAATGGAATCCAACTGCTCGTTGTCACGCTCTTTTCGAGCGATGATCTCATCCCGAACGAGTTCCAAGATGGTCTTGGCGATGGTGGCAGCCTGATCCACCCAGCTGTAGGCCTCGACAGCGGCATAAGATGCCGCAGCGGCGGCACCGCGTGCAGCCGAAGTGACGTCGTTGGAGAAACCGATCGATGTCGGCAAGGCCGCTTCAAGGGCCTTAGCAGTAATCAGAACAGGTTTCTTGACGATGTTAGCGATCGCAAGACCCACGTCGATAGCGGCGATGGCCGAGGTGAACCCAGCTCTGATCCCAACGATGACATCTTTATTGCGCTCCTTCTGAGCATTGATCTCAAGCTCATTCTGGAGACGATGGATCTTCTCTTCAAAAGTGCCCAGGTAGGCCACGTAGGTTGCCACTGCAGAGTCGAGTTCAATCTCGTCTGAGAGCATATCGAGCAAGGCTGTCTGTAACGTGCCGTAGCTGGTGCGCTGTCCCCAGGTCGGATCGGCCTGGAAGCCATATCGTGAAGCGGTGGTGTAGGTCAGGCTCAGATCGGTAAGCTGATTACCGAGATAAAACTCGGCCGCATCTCTTGACAAAGACTGGAATGCTTGGGTGCGACCATTGTTGTCCATCTTGTTATAAAGACGCACCAATTCAGCATTGTTCATGATCTCTGCACCAGTGACCTGCTTGACCAGCATGTTGAAGTTGATGGTCTTGCTATTGGCCACCTCAATAGCAGGCACGATCTGGTTGATCTTGGTCTTATCGAGATAGGCAAACAGCAAGGTATCCGGGCCTTCATAACCTTCTGGATAGGCTTTCCCAAAACCAATCGTGCCATCGTATGGGCGACCGAAAATTTCGATCAGCCGATTACGGAAATCGAGATCCTGGCTCATCGCCTCTTGGATTAGGGCTTCGGTATCATCACCCAATGAACGCAGTTTGTTGCCGGCCTGTGTGGCGTATTCCAAAGCGGCCAGCGCTCCCCCTGCAGACTCTTGCGCACGACTCAGCACTTGTTCAAAGTGAGAGCGGCGATCTCCCCCGGAAGAGTTATCGTAGAATTGAAGTTCGATGTCGAAGGTAAGAGCATCGGAATCGAATCCAAGCGGATTGACGCCATTGTTCGCTTCATCCATCGCCACCTGAATCTCATGAAGACCACCGGCGATTTCTCCGATTTCAGCTTCCGCCGCTGAACGTTCAAGAAGATCAAGGTTCTCAGGATTGTTACCAGCGGCTTGGTCCGGCAGGATGGCGTTGGCCACAGCGCAATCAAACCACGCGGCCTGACCAGCGCGATGCGCCCACTCCGAGACACCCCAAGCACGCGCTGGGTCAGCACCATCCGTGTAGCCCTGCCACTGCCCATCGGGATTCTGAGTATAATTCAGGCGATAGGTATCGCGCACAATGTCACGGCCCGTGCGTGCCTTCGCCGCCGCAAGTTTGGCGAACGACTTTTCATCGAGGTAATCAACCTCCAAGACATTCTGCATGAGCGAGTAGAGCTCAGAACGTGTCTTCCAGCTAAAACCCGGATGCTGAAGCAAGGTGTAATGCATCCCCACCGCTGACAGGTAATGCCCCCAGGCATCGCCGTGGCCTTGTGGGTAAAGCTTGCGGGCATCGTTCTCATTGATGAAGCCGTCGGAGTTGGCGTCATAAATGTTGTAGTTCACGTTATACGCCGCCTCGCCCAATCCCTTGGCATAGTTCCAGAACAAGCGGTTATAGACAGGATAGCTCTTGAGGAAGTCCGTGCCGCGGAGCAGGGCCAGTTCCTCATGCATCAGATCCGCTTCCATATTCTGGAAGGCATGCGTGTAGGAGGCGATGCCCATGAGCGACCCGTCCTCACCCGCATTGATGGTGGAGTCTTGAGCGTCGCTGTAGGCCTCACTGGCCAAGAGTTCATAAAGAACGGACAAGCGAGTCGCAGCCAAAAGGATCGCCTGTTTGATCCCATCACTGGCTACGCCATTGGAGGAATTATCAATGGACAGAGCCTTAGCACGATTCAGAACCGTCATGTAGAGCTCAATCAAGCCCGTATTTTCGATGACATTCTTGTCTGGATTCAGAGCCACGTTGCCCACATAAGGAGCACCCGCGATCTGGATCTGACTGCTATAGGTGGCCGGGCTCTCATTGCTGAAGAAGTCCGTGTAACGTGCCTCGTAAGGGTTAATCCGGTCGAGCACACGTTTCACCCATCCCATCACCAATTGCGGAATGTAGCGCTTGCTACCGTCCGCCTGGAGTTGAGGCGAGTTGGCAGCACCGGCCCATTGGAACGGCGCAGGTGTTCCAGGCTGCCAAGCTGCCACGCGGTTCGCGACTTCGAAGGGCACCAAGGTCCAGTTCGACTCATTTTTGTGCCGATAGCGCATGAGCACGAGCTTGTCTGCCAAGACCACATCTGGGCGACCTTCAAACACGATCGAGTTCAGGCCATAGTGTTTCTGCGCTAGAGAGAGCGAGTTGTTTTCTAACCTCTCTTTTGGCAAATACTCCTGCCACAGCGTGTTTCCGTTGGCATCGTACTGTTTCAGCGTGCCATCAGCCAGGACTTCCCCGGCCACTTCGTCCAAGGAGGAAGCATCACGGATCCACCACTCGTAATAGAGGTCACCTGTATTGCCGCCGAACTCGCCGTTGTGTTGAAGGGAGACCTTCTCACTAAACGCATCGGCTGCTTCGATCACCTTGATGGCACCGCGATAACGATCTGGGATGATCTCTACGATGTGGAGGCTCACAGGCGCACCGTTCAGCTCAGAACGATTGTTCTCAGCGATGGTTATATAAAGTGAGCCCGTTGGAGCCTTGGTCAGCAAATTCTGGTTAGGAATCAGTGCAGACCCAACGCCGAAGCTGTCCAGGGGCACCAAAGCTGGGGATGGCGAAGTCGCCGGTCCAGACAAGTCTTCTTTCCAGAATTCCATCAAATCGGCCGAGTAATCCGAAGGCTTACTCTTGAAACCCTGGAGGTTTTTAATGGCCGCCGTAGCCGATGTGTTTCCACCTGTTGCTCCATCTGGATTCTGTGAGAGCAGATAGATATCATCGATGGCGCTGGTCCAAGCTGATGTTGTGCCGAGGCTACGCAGGAGCGTATAATCCCCAGGAGTCAGAACGTTAGGCTCGACGATATTCAGCGGGTCAGGACCGACCGTGAGGTCTTTGTTGCCACTGTCCTTGTCATTCAGATAACCGCGGAAGACGAGCTTTTGCGCCAATGAATCGAAGTAGAAGCGCTTCTGGAGGGAGCCTGGCAGTTCCTTGAAATACCAGCGCTCAGCCACGATGAAGATCTTCGTATTGGCCGCAGGTGTAAACCCTGCCGAACCCATGTTCGCCACCGTGAATGCTTTTTCACGACGATCTAAAGGACGGATGATACGAGCTGAGGCGTCAGCGAAAGCATAGCGGTTGGTCGTAGTGTCACCGATAACCATGCTCGGCATAGCACTGTCATAGACCAATTCGGATGCTTTCATGGCAACCAGCGCTGGCAGACCATTGGCCCCCGGGGTCTCCGCGAAGTATTCGCCACCTTGATAGGTCAAGGTTTCACCACGCTTCAACTTCGGATAGTCCGAACGCCAGAAGGTGTCATAAACCACTTTCACCGGGTTGAGAGTCGAGCCAACTCCAGTGAAATTCCGAACACCGCCACTGGCATCAGGCACCCAGGCAACTGGGGTGCCGACAGGTGACGACGTAGGCAGATAGAAGTCGGCCCGAAGGGGATAGAAAAACTGATGGAAGAACTTGCCGTTTCCAGACACCACCCAGGCGTTCTTATTCACATCCCGCCAGAGGGTTCGCTGATTCACACCACCGATCTGAATACTCTTACCACGAGCATCCGCCATGGCCACATTGCCAATGACGATATTGAGCGGATACGGGGGGATTAAGAGGTCACCGGCAAAAGCGGTGTATTTGAATTCATACTTGAAGTTAAACTTCTTTGTCTTGTCCGTGATCAGGAAGCGAGCCTCAGGAGTGGATGCTGCTTCATAAGCAAGGCCAGGAGTGGCCGTCACGGTGGTATCCGAAGGACGCGGGAAGTCGATGGTGCCAGCTCGCGTCTTGAACACCTGATAAGCCGCCATCTCAGGCTCGCCACTGACCAAGTTATTCACTTGGATCAGCACCCAGGGATCCGAGCTGTATGGGGAGCTCTTGGCATTGAGGTCTGACTGGAGAGCAAACGCGGCCAATGCAGGGTTGTTAGCGCCATCTTCACCCAGATTCTTCAACTTCACCGCCGCACGTCCTGAGGCAGAAACCAGCGCATGCTCTTCGTTGGGGTTGAAGCCAGGCAAGGTTCGGCTCGGCTGATTGTAGATCGTCAGATCGGCATATTGGTCCAGGCTGAAGATCTGCTGCACACGGCCCTGTTGGTCCACACCTTCAGATCCGATCCGGCTGGCAATGTAGATGGCCTTGTCCTTATGCGGACCGAAGGCAGGGAATTTCATTTCCGTGTAGGCAGCCACTTGGTATGGCCATGCCACGTTAGGATGGGAGAAACGGTCAGCCCGATAAGGATTCTCGTAGTAAGCGATTTCGAGACGCTTATTAGCCTCGGTGAAAACCTGGTTCGCATTGACCGGATACACCGTGCCCCAAGCACCCACTTCGGCAGCCCGATTGTAGATGTTTGGGTTGTAGTTGGACACCTCATTCAAAATGTAGCCGCTGCCGCTAAAACCAGCATCGTCCAGGGTGCTTTCCAGGCGAGTGGCCACCTCTTGAATATCCACGCGGGCCAAAGTGCCTGCATAGACAGCCGTAACGTCATCGACAACTGGCCCAACAGTGACATTAGCCATGGTCCCTGAGTTCGCGAAGGCATTGGTCAGAGCGGTGGATGTTCCCAGCTTGGCATCCTTATCGAAGTTAAACCACAAAGCAGGCATGCTGCCACGAAGGCCCGTGTCCAGTCGCCGAATGACTCGGAGCTGATGAACGTCGGCTGTCGAGAGCCAAGGATCCACAGGAGAAGCAGGCGAACTGCTAAGCGGGAAATTGGTGAAGAGACGGAATTGGTCCATCTGCAATTGACTGAGCGGATCGGCGTCCACTCCAAATCGCAGACTATTTGCCGTCAAGGTGTCGGTCACGTCAAACGAAGCCGAATCCGTGAGCGTCTTCAGCGTGGTGGTGACGAAACCTTCCTCATCACGAACGCCATCGATGTAGTAGTCCAGCACGGTTGCCTGAGGACCATTCGGCACCTGATTGGCAAATACATGAATGACATGGTGACGCCAGGATGAACCCGCCTTCGGATAGGCCTTGGTCACGGTAGCTCCAAAGTAACTCACCGTGATGGTTGGACCTTCAGGATCCAGCGTCACTTTAAGCTTGTCGTTTTTCGTGGTCAAAAGCGTCACGGGCTTCCCTGCTGCGGTGAGGGATAGGCCGGTGCCCGAGTCATTTGCAGCCTCGCTAAGCACGAAAGTTGTCGCATTCGTAATGGAAGCGATTTTGGTCCCTGTGGCAATGGTTGCTCCACTGATGCTCATCCCTGCGACGAGACCTGATGTGCTCGAGCAAGTCACGGTGTCCGTGCCGTTCGTGACGCAATTGGTGAGGGTCACGGGGATGTCCTGAAGGCCCTTCAGATTCAGCCAGAAATCCATCAGGAAACTTGTGCCTAGATCCACATTGGCGGTGCCCGCGCTTGAGGGCTGAACGACGCCGAAGGCTCCACGATTGGCTGTTGAACCGCCACCCAATTCCAAGGCACGCCTCCCTAAAACCAGCTTGGAGCTATCGGCCTGAACCATTTGAGGTTGGGTAATCAATGACGAGCGAATCACACGCACCGCCAGTTTTTCACGGCTGAGGTTACCGTCGGCGATCTCGTCAGGATTTGGACGATAACTGTAAAGCAGAACGCTTCTGCCAGCAGACGCCACAGTAAAAGGCACACCAGGGTCAGCAACGGTAGCCGTGCCGTCCGTGCCGTTATCCGTATAGCTCACCTCTTGGAATTTCCACTCATCGGTCTGATTGAGATCCAGCTTCGTCGGTGGGCGCCGTACCACGGAGGTATCAAACAAGTGATTGTAGTGAGCGTTTCCTGCCTGCCCAGGGAATCCAACCCCAGGGTTAGTTACATCAATGGTCGGCAGCGTTGTCTGTGTGACGTAAAGAGGAGCCGTCCCTTCACGGGTGCCATCCGCTGTCTCGCGCTCGGAAGTCAGGTTGACTGTTTGACCAGGATAACCACTGACAATTTCAATGTTGTAGCTCTTGGTTTGGTCATTCTTGTCCATCCATGTCAGGCGATTGGACGAGGGATGAACTGGGTAGAGTTTAAGATCCACCTTGTCCCAACGAAGAGCTGCACCGGCAGATTTCTTGCCCGTTGGGAAGTCTCCCACAGGCTGGAACGAAGTCTCGACGGGACCCGCATCACTGAGAACACGATTTGTCAATGGTGCCACGGTGCGAATCAGAGGCGGAATCGTTTGTGTCGGATCAAACGGCATGCCCAAGGGAACTTCGGCACGGAAGATCGTAGGCTGATAAATCCAGCGGATTTCCGTCGGCGATGGACGAGTGGTCATTCCCCAGCTCAAGGTGTAAACGCGGGCCTTTCGGCTACCAGTGAGAGGTGGGCGTTCTGGAATGGTTAAATCTTCCATTCCAGAAATATCCGTCCCCAACGGGGCAAGGTCACCTCCAGGAGGAGTCATGAAATCGGTCAAGGTGAAGGCATCGTCAGCCGTCCGGTAAAAGGCTCCGACCTCGACTTTGCTAGGACGGTCTGCTCCGACATTGATCCAGACATCGGTGGTACTGCCGCTACCATAGGTGGTGACGGGCGTGGCGGTTCCGTTGTAAACCCGCACAAAGGGTAAGCCATCAAAGGGCGTATCTGCCTGCCCATTGACATTGGAGGTCGCATTGAAACGGTAGCGCACCTGACCACTCACGAGCCAATCGATCTCGAGAGGAGCAACGATGGTCAGGGGTTTCGTGCTGGAGCGGGTTCCCACGCTCAGTGTTGGATTATCAGCAAACAAAGTTTGCTCCGGAGTTCCTGGACCCGAAGGGCCATAGGTGGTGGTTTGATAGCCGATGGTTTTAAGCCGCACCCCCGTGGACTCACTATCCACCAAAGTATCCACCGAAGCTGTCAGAGGGCTGTTCACCTTATACCATGAGCGTCCTGCGATTGGCACTGGGTTACCCACGCCAGCGAACTTGATATTGACCGCATATTCGAGCTCCCATCGCCAGACGAATGTCATATCGCGATTGAGGGTCACCTCCACAAAGGTGCGTGCGCCTTGCACAGTCTGTCCATTGATGGCATAACCATCATTGGAGAGACGATACCAAGCGATGTTGTTCGGATTCGGATCGTTAACGTCACCAGCTCCGGGTAACTCAGCAAATGAGCGGCTCAGATAGATGTAGCTGGGGGCTTCAAACCTCTTTGTGGATTCATAAGGCTCTTTGGTGGTTCCAATCCCAGGATTAAGACCGATAGAGGGCGTGCCAACTGGAACAGGAGTCGCACTGCCAGGCTGAATGTAATTGCTCTCGACCTTGACGATGACAGGACGGCTAAATTTATAAGCCGTCGGGAAAGAGGTTGGAAATGGAACGGCAATGCCATTGATGTGGGCCGAGTCCTCGATTCCTACCCCAATCGACCGTGAGGGAGAAAAGCCGCTGAAGGCCTTGTATTGGAACTCGATAGCGTTACTCCCTTCATAAAGCAGAACCTGGAAAGAAACATTGGCGCTGTCATTGTTGTATTCCGCCATGTTCTGGAATTCGAGAATGAACACTCGGTTAGGCGTCGTTCCTCGGGTGGTGTAGAGGATCTTGCTGGCAGCTTTGGTCTGCAAGTCCGTCCAAAACGGAGCGATCAAGTTATCTGGCGCGTTCGCATTTGGGAAGGTCAGGTCAGGTGTATAACGTGTCGAAGAGCCTCCAAAGGTGATGAGACCGTTGGTCGAGACGGAACAGTTGGTATAGACGTTTTCATAGAACGAAAAGCTGAAGCCCAAATTGACGACTTGAGCGACATCATCCCCTTGCAGCGATGCGCCGGCATTGACCACATCTGGATCTGTCTCCTTGAGGGTCATGGCCGTGGCCGGAATCTTGTTGAAGACATAACCAAAACCGTCAGTGCCCGTTGGTGGAGCCGTGCCGTTTCCACTCAAAGAGATATTGAAAGGTGTTTCCGAACCATCCGGGTCGTCGTTGGTGATATGCAAGGCCGCAGTGCGCGTGCCCAGACCGCCAGGAGTGAATTCCACCACGAAAGTCGTGGTGCCGCCTGAACCTGCCACAATCGCCGAGGGGAAGGTCAGCAGCTTAAACTCAACCGAGTGAGTGCCATCCACTGTCACCCGTGGATTGCCCGAGAGATTCAGATTCATGTTACCCGAGTTCCGGATGGTAAAGGTTTGTTGAACCGTATCTCCCACGACGACATCGCCGAAGTTACTGCTACCGTTATTGGCAATATCGGTGCCCGACGGCTGCTCCAGAGCAATTTCTGGAGCCTGACCGATACCACTGATATTGATAGTGAAGGGGTCTTCGCCGCCATCTGGATCATCGTTATCGATGCTTAAAGTGGCAGTTCGAGTGCCACGCGCAGATGGAGTAAACACCACTGTGAAAGCGGAGGTGCCACCATTCGCAGCCACCGTAGCCGCAGGCTGGGTTGTCACACTGAAATCGCTGGCATGGGAGCCCCCGATAGAAACTCTGTTAGGGTTACCCGTGAGACTGAGATCACTCGTGCCGCTATTGGTAATGGTGAAACTGAGGCTGCTAGAGGCCGTGTTGGGACCACCGTTGAGGGTGACCGTTGTAAAATTAGTTGTGCCCGAGCCCGAACTCAAAACGGTAGCCCCTTGGTTCACCGCAATTTCAGGAGCCACACCTGTGCCTGACAAGGAGATGTTAATCGGCGAACCGGTGGAACCAGGACTCGTAATGACGACGCTCCCTGAATAGGCCTGTCTGGCGGTGGGCGAAAATCGAACCGTAAAAGTCGCAGTTCCGCCTGAAGCGCCGACCGTAGTCGGAGCCGCGCCCTGTAAAGCGAAGCCCGAGCCAGTGACGTTGACACTGTTGATATTCGCTACTGCATCACCAGTATTCGTGATGGTGAAAGTCCGATCCAGCGTCGAGCCCATGAGCACATCGCCGAAAGCCGGATTGCCGGACTGTCCAATGATGGGTGCAGCAGAAGCTTCACCGGCAAAAACAGCCAGCAAAAGGGCAGCCCCGAGGATTTGCCAAAGGTTTCGAAATGGGAGGTATCTCATCGCACTGTGAACTGGATGTGAAATGATTGCTGGGGAAATCATGGGAGTCCTAAGGGGTTCCTTCGAGGGTGGCGACTGTGCTGACACGCCGGAGTTCAACACGACCCGTCAGGGTCAAATTGGAATTGATGAGTCCTTTGATCGTCTCAGTGTAAGTTCCGCGGAGAACATCACCGAGAGGTTGATTGGAATCGAAATCGATCTTCAAATCTCGATAGATGAAGGGACCGAAGGAATGGTCGTGATGATAAGGATGACGGAAGGGGTTGCTGCGATGGAACGGATCCAGATGCAACGAACCAGAAATCGTAGAGAGAGTGCCACTCGCCCCGAGGGTGCCAGCAAGATCCACGCTCAGAGCATAGACCTCCTTCAAAGAGGGTGGGCGGACGGTGCGAGACACCAAGAAGGCCGGAAGGCCGGCAGCTGTGAGCCCAGGATAAGCAGGATCACTGAGAATGGCAGCCTGGCTGGTCGCATCCATTTTGCGCGGCATGTCATACGCCACACTCTCCATCCTCACGCCCACGCGTTTGCCGTTACGTTCCTTGATCCCTTCAAAGAAAGGAATTCTGGCTGGATCAACGACGAGCACCGGCGTGGGGGCGACATCGGCGTCTGCCGTCTTGGTCTGCATCAAAGTCACTTGAGAAAGCAGACGTGCCGTCGTGCCATTGTAGTGAATGATAATGCGCGCGGGAGCTTTAACCGCCGCGGGTTTCACGGGAGCGCCGTTTTCGACAATGCTGGTCGCAGAATCAACGATGACCTCACCGATCCAAAGTCCCGTTCTTTCGCTTGCTGGACTAAGAGGTGTCGTGGACGCCGTATATTCTGAGTTATTGAGAGTCGCTGTGACGGGCAGGTAAAAGGAAGCGCCGGTGGCACTGGTCTTAACGCGATAGAGATTCAAGCGGCCAACACCACCCGTGGTCCAGTTACGCTGAGCACCAAGACTCAGAGTGCGTGTGGTTTGACTGGCAACGGTTTCTCCCAACGCGCTCGAACCAGCGGCCACGGATGTATCCACCTGATTGCCCCGCACGTAGCCGAAGCCGGTGGAGGATGGGTTAACCACAAAGAGAGCCAACGACCCCAAACCGGGAGTGACTGCCACAAGATCGAGTTCTGGCACAGCGCTTGTAGTTCCGAGGTTGGTGAAGACGATTTCTTTGAGATCGAGTTCCACAGGAGGAACACTAGGACCGACCTCGAGAGCATCTGAAGGACCACCAAAATCCAGTCGGCCTGAGCTGGAAAAATCAAAATCAACCGCCACTGGGCCCATATAATTCGAGGCGCCATTGCAGAAGACCCAATACGCTTGATTGGAAACCATCGTGTCACTCCCATTCACCAGTTGCCAATCACCATTGGTTTTCAGGCGGAAGATCTTGCTGACGGCATGCTTGGTTCCAGACGGACCGAAGAAATCATTAAAGGTGCGTGTTCCTTGCAAACCGAAGCCAATCAGATTGTAACGATCAGGCGTCCAAGTTGGGCGGAAGAAGCGCACCTTACCAGTGATCGGAATCGAAAAAGGCACCGTGCCTTGAGCCACTTTGATCAGATACGGTCGATTCCCAAAAACTAAGGTGAGGTCGCTCGTGCCAGGGGCATCGGTTTTATTCCATTGCTGCCAGCCATCCTGATTGAATGTGCCGATCGTTCCAGGATCTTCCGCGAAGAATTCAGCCGTGCTCGACAGGGGCTTAGGGGTGGCAATCATTTCGATCGCCGCGTTATTGAAGACCACCTCGGGGGCTTTCTGGTAACCGTCTGCCCCCGTCGGCTCAACCTCCAACCATATGGAGTTCCAACCTGGATTGAGCGTAACCGATTGAGTCACTTCTTGAGCCCAAGCAGGAACCGACAGAAGAATGCCTGCCGTCAGGACTGCAAGGGCAGACCAGAAGTTCGAGTTAGGGGAGCATTTCATGAGTGGAATTCTACAGATCACGGCAGCAAGAGTTGGACGCCAAGGCGCAGGAACCGTTTCGGTGGCGGATTCTGCGGGAGCGCATAAGGCAGAGCTCCCTTCAGATTACCCGAAATGTCAGTCGTGGTGATGACATCACTTTCGAACCAATTGACCTTATCCGCGGAAGACTCAAAGAAGAGGCGGACGTTGGTTACGGCAGGATCAGGATGAACCGTGAGGGTCAGGTAGCCGGGGGCGGTGGTGTCATAGCCGACCGTTGGCAAGCGGGGGTCGTTGGGCTGCAAGTAAACATTCGGATCAAGGCCCAATGCATACTTCAACAGATTCGAGACGTGGTCACCTGTAGGATTCGCGCCGGGTCCGGCGATGGAGGGATCTGCGGCATCATCACCGAAGTGATCAATCTGCCAAAGTGTGAACTCCGTCCCCACCGGAAGATGGGGTGTGGAGCTGATGGTGCGCCCCCCCACGCTCACCGCAATGGCACGGTAGTAGTAGATGATACCAGGGTCCAAACCGGTAACTTCGAGCGAAACAATCCCGCCTGGATCCGTGAGGACAGATGCTGCAGGCACCTTGATTACTGTCGGGGTGATTTGGCGAAGGAGCGAATTGCCGAGTTGGCCCACTGCTACATGTCTCGATTTCAGAAGTGCCAAGGCATAAGGCGTGTCAAACCGAGCTGAGGTGCCGAGGTTATCGACCGTGCCCTGAACACCGGTGCCTGCCCAAGTGGCCACGGTTCCATCCAGAGTGATCTTGTGGACGATGTGTGCCGCTTGGTCGGCCACAAAGATTTTTTCATAGGCATCGTCCACCACAATGCCAGCGGGAATACCAGTTCCTAAATCTGCCAAGATGGTGACTGCACCGATACTCGTAATCTTATAAACGACATGCTCAGCCGTGTCTGTGACATAGACAGAGCCATCTCCGCTGACGGTAATGCCCGTCGGTGTGGAAGCAGGATCTAAGATCGCTAGCGTGCTCACACTCCCATCTGAGGCCACCTTACGGATACGATGGTTGTCGCGATCAGCCACATAGAGGATGCCCGCTGCATCCATCGCCAATCCCACGGGATGATAAAAGCGAGCCGCGTCACGAACACCATCCGTAAAGCTCGCTTCGCCAGTGCCGGAATAAGTTGTCACGGTGCCGCCTGAGGAGATCGCCCGGATACGATGGTTCTTGCTATCGGCGACATAAATCGTGCCGTCACTTCCCAACGCAAGACCCATCGGTTCATTGAATTGAGCGGCCAGAGCAGGGCCGTTACCAAAACCCGCATCACCAGTGCCAGCAACAGTGCTGACCACTCCTTCGGGTGTCATTTTACGGATCCGATGATTGGCCGTATCCGCGATGTAAACATTTCCATCAGCATCGGCGACCAAGCCTTTAGGATTGTTAAATTGAGCGGCAACACCTGTACCATCGGCATAACCAGAAGTTGATCCAGCCGTCGTCGTCACCCGCACGCCTTCAAAATCCGGTCCGGGTGAAACCTCAAACTCAAAGGTGGTTTCCGCGCCATTCGGATCCACGTCAGCCACCAGCGTTGCACCCGTCGGCGTCAGAGTCAGGTTTTGGAGTTCAACGGAGTGAATGATCGGAGGATTGACCTTCTTACCCGTGATCGGGAACACAAAGCTGAGGCGTGTCGGATCGTCACAACTGACCACGACGTTGCCCGAATAAATGCCCGCAGATGCAGCCGTAATCGTCACGGAGAAGGTGCGAGATTCACCTGGAGGAATCACGGAAATCGTTCCGGTATAGGTGTATCCAGCAGGAACATCAATCGAGCTCACTGTCAGCGGCCAGCCACCATCATTGGAAATGGTGAATTGCCGAACCGTATCCGTGGCGATTGCCATGATACCAAAATCAATGGTGGTTGTCTGAGGCTGACTTAAGACGGGAGCACTCGTGGTCGCCCCGTCATAAACATTGATGGCAGGCTCGGTATAAGTGGTGAAGCTCTCGATCTCGCCTTGAATCACCCCGTCCAATCGGTTGTCGCCCACAGCTCGATAATAATAGGTCGTTCCAGGCGAGAGGACGAGTGTTGCCTTGCTCGCCGCTTGATCACCATGCGCAATCAAATCAGGGGTGACCGTGACCGTCGTCACAGGGATCGGAGAGATTTTCCTCACATCCTGATTGGAACCTTCTTCGGTGACGAACACATTGCCTGAACCATCCACACCAAGGGCCGTCGGTGACGAAAAGCGGGTAGCCTTCGCAGGAATCAAACCCGTTCCCGTCGTCGGAGAGTCAATCTTACCCTCAATGCCAGATCCGGCGATGGTTGTCACAGTACCATCCACAGCGATCCGACGAACGCGATGGTTGCCACGGTCAGCAACGAAAAGAACTCCGGCCGAATCCAACGTGATGCCACTGGGCGAAGAAAACCGTGAATAGGTGGTAGGATCGCTATCGGTATCGTCTGCAAAACCCGCCGTGCCATCACCAGCGATGCCCGTGACATCATAACCCGTGGTGATCTTGCAGATGCGATGATTGCCCGTGTCCGCCACGTAGAGCGTGCCATCAGGTGCAGCTGTCAGAGCGGTGGGGGATCTGAGTTGAGCGGCTACACCAGGGCCATCCGTGAGCCCCGCGACACCGGTGCCAGCAATGGTCACGACCGTATCTGTCCCGACACTGATCTTACGGATCCGATGGTTGCCTGTATCGGACACATAAACGTTACCCGCAGCATCCACAGCCACACCCGAAGGATAGAGGAAGCGGGCCGAAGCCGCCGCGCCATCAACGTAGCCTGCAATCCCGGAACCGGCGTAGGTAGTGACCGTTCCATTGATCAGGTCCACCTTGCGGACGCAATGGTTAAACTCATCCGCGACATACAGGATTTTGGTCGCTACGTCTGGGTTATAAAGCGCAACTGCCGTGGGGTTATCAAACTGAGCGGTGGTAAAATCACCGTTCACAAAGCCAGCGGCCCCCGAACCAATGCTAGGGCCGGATGGAGACTGATCGATCCGATGCAATTCACGGCGTGAATAGTAAGCATGACCGGTCGAATCGACCGCCAAACCGCGCGCACCACTGGCATTCGGAGAAGGGATGGCCGTGCTGACCTGCCACGCATCAAACAACAAAGGCTCCGTTGAATATTCAAAGGAAACCGTCATCGCACTTCCCTTCGGATCAATCGTAGCATTCAAGGTTGCTTCGTGGCTAAGCAGACCTGTGCGGATGATGTTGGTGGCCGCTTCAGTCACCACCTTCGTGGTGGGCACGGTGAAGGAAAGAATATCCGTCGCGACAGCGGTGCCATAATCATTGATGGCGACTGCCCGAAAATAATAGACGGTGCCAGGCAAAGTGTTGGTCGGATAAGAAAGCACGTATGAGACATCCTCATCGGCACTGCCACTGCCTGGAAGAGGCGAGCCAGAAGCTTCCAATGGGGCTAGGAAATCTTCATCGGTGGTGTATTGAAACTTCACCTGAGTGACGGGCAGACCTCGTGGGTTAACCTTCGCATTCAGCGTCGCTTCTCCAGCATTCACAGGATTAGCAGCCGCCGTGACCACTCCAGGCACGACGGTCGTGATGTATTTGTTCAGGCCCTCGTTTTGAGCCGTCCAGTCGCCTGCTCTCCAGCGGAAATAATAGGTGCCCGGAGGGATTCCAAGAGCCGCGGGATTGATGGTCGCTTTGACTTCAGGAACAGTGGGATTTCCCACCGCAGCCACAGCCACCGTCGCAGTGATCTTACGCAGGCAATGGTTCTCACTATCCGCGAGAATAATATCGCCGGTATCCGCGACCACCAAACCAGCAGGGAAATTAAACTCGGCCAATTCGGCCCGATCATTGGTAAACCCCTCGACACCACTGCCAGCAACCGATGTCACCTCATCAGGACCACCAGCTGGCGACACCCGACGGACTTTGTGATTGTTTTCATCCGACACATACAAGGTGTCAAAAGCGTCGATCGCGAGGGCGACAGGGCCATTGAATGTCGCAGCCAAGAGTGTGCCATCGGCGGAACCTGCAGATCCTGAGCCTGCGTAGGTGCTCACAATACCACCAGGAGTGACCTTACGAATTCGATGGTTCAAACGGTCAGCCACAAAAAGATTGCCTGCACTGTCCAGAACCACGCCATAAGGAGAATTAAAGCGAGCCTCGGAGGCCGCTGCACCGTCAGCAAAAGCACCACCCGAACCCGTCCCTGCATACGTGGTCACACTGCCGCCCGAGGTTACCTTGCGAATGCGGTGGTTACCAGCATCGGCCACAAATATGCTACCATCCGCCGCGACCACCAAGCCCTGAGGTGAACTGAAGCGCGCTGCAGAGCCACTGCCATCAAAGAACCCTGAGGAGTTCGTGCCGGCCAGGGTCGTGACCATCCAAGCACCACCTTCAACTGCTGGGCGGATCAATTTACGGATACAGGTGTTGTTGGTATCCGAGACATAAACATTGTCATCCGGCCCCACCGCCACGCCGCAAGGAAAGGCAAATCTGGAGACACTCCCGAGACCATCGACAAAACCATAGATCGATGAACCCGCGATGGTGCTCACGACACCCGAAGGACTCACCATGCGAATGCAATTGTTACCACTGTCCGCGATGAAAAGATTGCCCGAGGCATCCTTAGCCACAGCGGCCGGATTGCTGAACTTAGCCAAGGCGGCGGCGCCATCCGCCAATCCAGATGTCTCTGGGACGCCCGCTTTCGTGGTCACTTCCAGACCGAAGTTTGCGTCCGTGGACATCTCGAAAAAGCCCGTGCCATGCCCCGGAGGCACAGTTGCCGTAATATCAAAGACTCCCTGGCCATCCGGTGGGCCAAAGGCGGAGGGTGCAGCACTGGCCTCAGGCTGTGGAAGACACGCCACAATGCAGAGGATCATCCAAGCTCCCGCTTGCTTGCGGAAGGAGAGCATCAGGCTGCCAATGGCCATAGCACACGAGGCGGATGAGGTCATCATGAGTAATTTTCGGGAGAGATTGGTTGCTGGCCTCAGAACATCCTGTGAAACTCCGGCCCAGCTTGAAGTGAAGGCTGATGAGACATTCCCACCAGCCCATGGTCCGCATTTACTGTGTGATCGTTACTTGACCCGACAAAATCGGGCTGGTTTTAGGCTTCTCAGATCCCGTTGGAATTTGAGGAAGGAGGAAGAAACCACAGGCCTTGTCCGTGCTGTTTGGAGCCCTGATGATCATACCTTCATACTTCACATTTCTCACCAGGAGGCCATCGATCAGTCTGAAACTACCCCTGATCATGCCGTTGGTTGCGGTAGGCGCAGCACTGAAAGGAATCACCAAGCTGGTTCGTCCGGGGTTGTCCACACCTCCTGCAAGTGGCATCACAACCTTACCCGCATTCGTGAAGGTGAAAGCTGCCACACTTGGGTCGATTGCCGCGCTAGACAACCCTCCGCCGAAAAACTTCAATGCCGCAGATCCTGCCGGATTAGGCATTCCTGTAAGCCCCCAGAAGTTAGAATCACGTGCGAGATATTTGCCATAGACATCCATGGAGAATGGCCCAAATCCCGCGGGATAGATGCGAGTCTTCGTCGGCGGTTTCAGCCACGTCAAGATACCCGTGATCACGTTATCGTAGTACAATCCGTTCTCGTCCTCAACGATGGTAAGTCGACCAGCCAACGAACCTAGCTTCCCGTAGAGAACTTGATACAAAAGCGCTTCACCGTTAGGCCCGATAAAACCAGCGGTCGTGACAGCGTTACCATCTGCTGTCTTACCAGTGATTTTCAGTTTACCGTCAAGTCCAACCACACATCTGGCAAAGCCACTGCCCTCAGGCATTCCAGGGGTCGCTGTGTTGTCGTCAATTTCGATGCCCATGCTGTAATAGCCCTCACGCGTGCTCGCTGGCTTCGTCGCCTTGTTCCAAACATGCCTCCAACCTGCAATCGACGCACTCGAACCGTTGCTCAAGTTGGTAACTGTGCCTGTCAGCAAATCATTGGCGACATCGAACATCAACTCGACCTCAACTCCTTTTGAAATGGCCTCAATTTTCGGAGTCTGATTGCGGACCACGGTCATCGCTCCCGAAAAGGTGGAGACTTTGCCACCTTGCGTGAGTTTGATGGTGTATCCACCGACTTTCGTTGTCGTGAGATCGATGCGTCCACCCAGATTACCGTTCATACTAATGTTGTGAGCCACACTACCCAGGAAGGTACCAACGACGCCCTCAGGAAGCGCACCGACCTGTAACCCTGCGGTGAGAATCGGGCCGGTCCCTGCTTCATTGGACGCAGTAATTTTCACCGAAAACTGACCTGCGATTTTTGGGCGGCCCCTGATCTCCCCTGTAACAGCATTTAACTTGAGGCCCGAAGGCAGGCCCTTAGCGCTGAATTTTTTGGCATAGTTCGATGCCGTGAGCTGATAATAGAATTCTTCTCCGACATCGACTGGATCAAAGGAGGGAGTGTTCACTTCTGGAACCGCCAGAAGACCTAGCACATTCAACGTGAATGTTTGAGTGGCTGTGGCATCATTCTGATCTTTGACTTCTAAAGTGAAGCTGGAGGTTCCTGTTGCTCCAGGAGTGAAGCTCAGAACCCCGAGCGAGCTCAGATTCATACCATCAGGCAGTGCACCTGACTTCAAAGACCACGTATAAGCGCCCTTACCTCCTCGCGCGATGAGAGCTTGAGAAAACGGCACATTCAAGAAGGCGTTGTTGAGGGTCGCATTTGAAACGATTTCAACAGCCCTAACGTTAAGCCGGAAAGTCTGCTCGACTTTAAGACCACCGGCATCAGCGCATTCAATAGTGAACTCATTCACGCCTGCGGCAGTCGGCGTACCCGTCAAAAGTCCATCTTCATCCAAAGTCATGCCGTTTGGCAAGGTGCCATCGATCAATGTCCATTCATAAGGTCCTGTGCCCCCCTTGGAGATCAACTGAACGGAGTAAAAGGCGTCCAAACCTGCGTCAGACAGCTCAGAGTTGGTCGTGATCACGAGTGGCGTGCTCGCGATCACAATCGTGATGGATCTACTGACGGGGCTTGATACACCATCCACGGCTTGGAGAATGAAGTCATAAATACCTGCGAAAGTCGGCAAGCCATAAATCTCCCCGTCAATGTTCATCGAGAGGCCATTTGGCAACTTTCCACCGATTAGGTACCATTTATATTCGAGAGACCCCTCTACAGCCGTAAGCTTTTGGTCGTATCTAACTCCAACAGAACCACCCGCGATCATTGACGGGGTGACCACGTCCAAGGGTTGATCCAATGCAGAAAGGCCGAAGTTAGAAATCCCTGTCGTGGGCGAGGTTCCATTGGGATACTTCCCAACGACAAGGCGAGCACCGGAGGCTAAAGGTCCGCCTGCACCGATTGTTAGATCGTTGATGTCGATCGTCGTAGAGACTGGATAAGCGGCTTCCGTGGGAAACCGCCAGGAATTTCCGGGCTTGTCTGCCATTCCATCGGGATTACTCGTCGTGTCGGCAATATTCCAATAGAGGATGGCCTGCTCAGTTGCCGCACCTACAGTCGCCGCATTCAGCACCCAGATGTACATCTGCTTGCCTGCCAAATTAAGGCCCGTCTCACTGGTATCGACGATATTCACAGCAGCAAAGTGGCCAGCCACGGCAGGGTCAAAACCTGCGCCAATGGTCGTGCGACCTGCTTCCACAAATCGGCTATCCAATTCCAAAGGTGTCTTTTTGAGCGCTTGGATCTGTGAATCTGTCAGTTGCTGACCGCTGGTCGGATCACGAAACCACCCGAGACGCACTAGCGAACCCACGGGCAAAGCGTCAAGGTTTTCCAGGCTGAAGCCGTGATTGACACTAGCGGACCAATTGATTGTCGCCGCAGGAGCGGTGGACGCGAACGAAGCCGCAATGATGAAAAGAAGAGTCCTGAATTTCATAATCAGATTGCTGCTTAGTGTTGTGGCATGACCCAGGTAAATCCGGCTGGATTCTTGCGACGTAAGATAACTGCACTCCCTGGCAAGATGGTCGCACCGCTGGCATCCACAGATTGCTCTCCCGCCTTTCTCCAACCCGTGCCCCCGATGCCTGCATTTTGATAATAATAGGTCTCGTAACGAGTCCCATTCCACAGCAGCACTTGATCAGCCGAGGAAACATTGCCTCCAGCGATCCCCGTAACCGCATTTCCGTTATACAAGCCGGAACTCGCAAGAGTCATTGCCACAGAGTAAGGGTTCGGCACAAAATTGAATCCAGGCACGATGTCCAAGGAGCTCGGGCCTGTCTTCACCCAGCCGCTGAGCACGAGAGAAACACTTGCGCCGCCGACACGCTTGATGATGACGTTTTGATCGGGGCGGATGACCGTGTTGCTGGCATCCAAGGATTGATTCCCCACTTTTCGCCAACCTGCGCCTCCAATACCGGCCGTCTGATAATAGTAGCTATCGTAACCCGTTCCGTTCCACAATTGGACGTGGTCTGCAGAAACCACGGATCCGCCCTGCAAACCTGCTGTATTAGTGCTGCCAAAAATGGTTGCCAAAGTCCAATGACTGATAATTCGAAACTCCACTGGCGATCCTAGCCCTGCTGGTAAACCAGATTCTAACGTAATCGTATTAGACGTAGTTCTGATGATCGTTCGGGTGGCCCCTACCCCGGCGGCTGTTTTTGAACCATTGACGCTGACAATCTCAACATAGTGAGATCCACTGTCACCGTTGAATTCATCATCTGTCCAAGCCGCAGAGGCGTCTGTAATCGTGTTGCTTGCCAAGGCCGACGCGACTCCTGAATATTTCGCTGTTTGCAAAAATTCAGTTCCCGCGAAAGTCAGCTTAGATTCAGCACCTCCCGTTCCTGTGACCGTGACTGTGTCGAACCCCGCGATTTCGCTATAAACAGTCAATTGAGCTATAGCCACCATAGGCGAAAACAAAGCCAGTAGGAGGCAAGAGGCAGTAGTATTCATGTTCGGGAGAAGTGAGAAGAGACTGATGTTTCGGCCAAGAAACAGAAGACAGACCCTCGAAGAGAATCTCTAGCCGCAACTTTTATTCCTTCGCACTTTGTGATGCAACGAAATAAAATAAAAAAATGCTTATTGCAGATTCAAGCAAACTAAATAGGTCCTCCAGCTTCAGACATAATTTTTTTTCTTATTTCTTGTCAGCCCACACGAAGCAAAAACGTTGATTTACTTTTAATTTGGGGATCAGCATTTGAAATTTCGTTCCTTTTTCATTTTGGGACCCCTTCCATTATCGGATTGTCAGGTTTCAAATTTCACCTCTCCCCCCTTTTGATCATTGCTCCAACTGCCCTCAGGATATGCCGTGCCTATGTGAAGGGAACTCTGGCGCAACAATAAAGCAACGGCGTATCCACCGGCTGGTGTCGATAGGCAATACACAACCAAGAGGTAACCCTGATCTCGCAAAGATCGATTAAAACAACCTAACCCAGAAACCGCTGACGCCACTCAGGCTTGGGCAGCATGCACTGTTCATGACGACCGAACCACTGATACCGGTGGCTGGCGATGAATCGGTAAACAGGATCGCGTAAGAAGTGAGGGATCAGGCGAAGAAGGCCAGCGAGTGACCAAGGCCAATCCAACAGTCGCGCAATCTCCAGCGCTGCGTCGCTCTCTTGGAGGACTCCGTCGGGAGTGATGAGGAGCATGCTCTGGGGCGTATCGGGATCAAGACCATGCTCACGATAGAGGCGGCTGCCTAGCTCAGACTGAATGGAGGCAAAATGAATTTTGTCCTGCTGATCATGCCGGAGGATGAACTGAACAGCTCCATCGCATAGATGACAGACGCCATCAAAAAGAAGGAGATGGGACCACGAGGTGGAGGACATGAGGGCGACGAAATTCAAGAGATGCCAGCGGAACCTGAGGAAGGTCCGCCTCTAGCTGCACGTATGCTGAGAAATCCTGATTCGTCATGAAACATGCTTGTGCTCTTATGCTTTTCTTTTTGGGAATGAGTTTTGATCGGGCCTCTGCCGCTGCGGAGAACGTTCCAAAGCTCCGGGGGCTCAGCCGCACTCACTTACTCGAGTATCGCGGGGCGGATGGAATTCTAAAGCAGGCAACCTCAGCTAAGGAATGGGAACACCGGCGTCGCGAGGCCATTCGCGCTTTTGAATCCGTCGCAGGTCAACTTCCGGGCGAGAATCAGCGTGGTGCGCTCAATGTGGAGGTCATTGAAGAAGTGGACTGTGGCCGCTACATCAGGAGACTGATCCGCTATCAGTCCAGCCCCAGCGGCTGGGTGCCTGCTTACCTGTGCCTTCCCAAAGCCGCTCTCCAAGGCATCCCCGCCCCCGCAGTGCTATGTCTGCACCCCACTGAAAATGTCATTGGCCACCGAGTGGTCGTGGGTCTGGGTGGGAAACCCCACCGTCAGTATGCGTCAGAGTTAGCTGAGCGCGGATTTGTCACCCTGGCCCCCAGTTACCCTCTGCTGGCGGAGTATCAGCCCGATCTGAAAGCACTCGGATTCATCAGTGGCACGATGAAAGCCATCTGGGATAACATGCGTGGGCTGGATCTGCTGGAGAGTCTGCCTCATGTGAAAAAAGAAGTCGGATTTGGCACCATCGGCCACTCGCTCGGCGGGCATAACAGCATCTTTACGGCAGTGATGGATAGTCGGCTCAAGGTGGTTGTGTCCAGTTGCGGTTTTGATTCCCTGCTCGACTACAAAGAAGGCAATCTCAAGGGGTGGGTACAGGAACGCTACATGCCGAAAATGGGCGATTATCTGGGACGCCCGCAGGAACTACCTTTCGACTTTTACGAACTGGTCGCCTGCCTGGCGCCACGGCGCTTTTTTGTGAATGCACCTCTGCATGATAGCAATTTCAAGTGGGACAGCGTGGACCGAGTCACTGAGGCCGCGCGTGCCGTTTACTCCCTGTTCGGGCGCAGCTTGGAAGAACATGTCACGGTGCGACACCCCGATGCAGAGCATGATTTTCCAGACTCGGAGCGCTATGAGGCTTACTCGATTATCGAATCCGTTCTAGGCAAACCGGGAACCTGAGACATCGAAAGTCAGGAAGATTGGACGCGGTTTTGCTGTTCTAGAGAATGGCTGTCCAGTAAAATCCACCCTTGCTCCGCCATGAAACTACTGCCCGCTTTCTTCGCCCTCGGCCTACTCGGCTGGGGTTTGGCAGCGGATGAAGCGGCGGTTTCACCCACCAACTTCGGGATTCAAGACGGCTCGGTGCCTGAAGACCCTCGTGAGGCAGGTCGCGGAGGTCAGTTCATGGATTTCCCGACATGGCCCGTCAGCAAGGAGTTGCCTAACGATGTCTTTGTTTTCGCTAGGCTGCGCTACAATTCGGAAAGTTGGGGTTGGGGTCGGCGAAGAGGTGGCAAGTGGACCACCGATTACCCGGATGCGGATCTGAACTTCAGCTATCGCCTCCAGCAACTCACCTCGCTGCAGGTCAGCCCCAAAGGTGCCGTTGTGGACATCAATGCCGAGCAAATGCGGCATTATCCTTTCATCTACATGATTGAGCCAGGGCACATCAGCCTCACAGACGATGATGCCAAAACCATGCGTGAGTACATGCTGAACGGAGGATTCATCATGGTGGACGATTTTTGGGGGGAAGAAGAGTGGGACACGTTTTACCTCGCCCTGAAGCAAATTTTCCCAGATCGAGAACCCATTGAGCTCCCTTTGGAGCATGAGATTTTCCACATGGTCTTCCCGCTCAAGGTCAAACCTCAAATCCCCAGCGTCGGCTTTGCCATGGCAGGGCGTTCTCAAGGAATTACCGCCGAGCGGCCAGATGCACAGACTGCTCACTATCGGGCCATTTTCGATGATCAAAAACGCATCGTCATGATGATCTGCCATAACACGGATCTGGGTGATGGCTGGGAGGAGGAAGGCACCGACCCCTGGTATTTCCGCGAGTTCTCCGAGAAGTATGCTTACCCACTCGGCATCAACATCATCTTCTACGCTCTGACCCATTAGAGCTGGAGTCGAAGAAGACCAAGAAAACGCGCATCAGGCCGGTTCTTCAGGCCGAAGCAAGAAAAACCCCGCTCTCCTGGCGACCAGAAAAGCGGGGTTTTAGATTTTACGATGCGAAGGGATGACCTCGATCAGTCATTCTTCACCAGTGGAGGCTGGGGCTGCCCCGCCGAATCTTCCTCGGCTTCAGCGGGCACTTGCACAGGCTCGGCTTTGCTGGTGACCTTGACAAAGAGCGGCTCGAAAGAGGCCCAGTTTTCCAAGATGTCCTTGGCACGCAGGCTTTCGGTCTTCTCGAGGTGATCACTGATCAACTTCTTGAGCTGATTGATGTCTTCAGGGTCGCTGAGCTTTTCACCTTTGATCATCTCGGGGTTGTGCAGCTTATCGAAGTCGCCTGCCTCATCCAAGAGGTAAGCCACGCCGCCACTCATACCGGCGCCGAGGTTTTTGCCAAAGGACCCGAGCACGGCCACGACGCCACCAGTCATGTATTCACAACCGTGGTCGCCAATGCCCTCGACGACGGCCGTCGCTCCTGAGTTACGCACACAGAAGCGCTCACCCGCACGACCTGCCGCGAACAGGCGTCCGCTGGTAGCTCCATACATCACCGTGTTGCCCATGATGCTGTTTTCCCAGCTCTTGCAGGCGGGGTTCAGTCTCGGGCTTGGTTTGAGGATGATCTCACCCCCGCAAAGGCCCTTACCGACGTAGTCGTTGCCTTCACCGATGAGAGTCAGCTTCACGCCGCCGCAGAGGAAGGTGCCAAAGCTCTGGCCAGCACTACCCTCACAGGTGACGTCCACGCTGCCATCAGGCAGACCATGATTACCGTGATGGAAGGCAATCTCACCGCTGAGCTTGGTGCCGATGTTACGGAAGGTGTTTTTGATCTTGTAGCGGACCGGCTTGACCTTGCGCTTATCGCTGATGGCGAATTGAGCATCCTGAATGAGGCGGTCATCCAGCGGGTGCTGGTCGAGACCGTCATTCTGGTTCATCAGACAGATCCTTGGTGCGTCTTGACCGAGATCCTTACCCACGTCCTTCAGCACGCGACTGAGGTTGATCATGTTCGCTTTCTTGTGGCCTGGAACCTCGCGCTGACGCAGGAACTCAGGGCGTCCAATCAGGTCATTCATTTTGGACACGCCAAGCTGAGCCATGATCTCACGCACTTCTTGGGCAACCCCATTGAAGAAGTTCACGACATGCTCAGGCTTGCCTTTGAACTTGGAGCGGAACTTCGGATCGGTCGTCGCAACGCCGACCGGGCAGTTGTTCAAGTGGCACTGACGCACATACACACAACCCAGAGCGATCAGGGCGATGGTGCCGAAGTTAAACTCCTCAGCACCGAGCATCGCGGCGATGGCGATGTCACGTCCATTGCGCAAACCACCGTCCGTGCGCAGCGTCACGCGCTCACGCAGACCATTGAGCATAAGCACCTGCTGGGTCTCGGCCAAACCGAGCTCCCAAGGCAGGCCAGCATGCTTGATGGAGCTCAGCGGGCTAGCACCAGTGCCACCATCATGTCCGGAGACCAGGATGATGTCCGCATTGGCCTTAGCCACACCAGCGGCCACCGTGCCGACGCCTGACTCTGCAACGAGCTTCACACAAACGCGAGCACGAGGGTTCGCTTCCTTCAAGTCATGAATGAGCTGAGCCAAGTCCTCGATGGAGTAAATATCGTGGTGCGGAGGCGGGCTGATGAGCATGACGCCAGGGGTGGTGTTACGCAGACGAGCGATCATGCGGTTCACCTTCATGGCTGGCAGCTGACCACCTTCACCCGGCTTGGCTCCCTGAGCCATTTTGATTTCCAGCTCCCACGCATTGGCCAGGTATTCAGCCGTGACGCCGAAACGTCCGGAGGCCACCTGCTTGATCTTGGAGTTCGCCCAGTCGCCGTTCTCATACGGCTTAAAGCGCTTTGGATCTTCACCGCCTTCGCCAGAGTCCGACTTACCGCCGATACGGTTCATGGCGATGGCCAGAGCTTCGTGAGCCTCAGGGCTGATGGCCCCCAGAGACATGGCTGCCGTCGTGAAACGGACGCGGATGTCTTCGATCGGCTCGACTTCATCAATCGGAATCGGACCATCACCGCTCGGCACAAAGTCCAGCAGGTCCTTCAATGCCACAGGGCTGTTCTGCAACTGAGCCTCGACATACTTGCTGTAGTCTTCGGGGCTGCCGCTCTTCACGAACGTGTGGAAGTTCTTGATCACCGGACCGGTGACGGCGTGCATCTCACCTTTCTGACGTGGGCGGTAGTAACCAGGGTCACCGAGGTCCACATTGCTCGCGGCTTCTTCCTGCGTTGGCACAGGCTGGGCAAAACCGAGTGCGTGGCGGGCCAGGGCTTCTTCAGCGATTTCGGTGAATCCGATCCCCTCAATCTGGCTGGGCGTGCCAGTGAAGGCATAGGTCATGACATCACTGCCGATACCGACAGCTTCAAAGATCTGCGCACCCGTGTAGCTGCTGAGGACGGAAATCCCCATCTTGCTCATGATCTTCAGCACACCCTTTTCCAGAGATTTGCGGAAGTTGGTCAGAGCCTTGCCATATTCCACCCCTTCAAGCACGGGCTTGCGAGCCGTCTTGTCATTCTCCAGCACTTCCTGGATGGTATCGAAGGTCAGGTAAGGGCAAACGGCGCTGGCACCAAAGCCGAACAAGCAAGCCATCTGGTGAGTATCCCGGGCTTCACCGGTATCCACCACGAGGCTCAAACGCATGCGCACCTGCTTCCGATTTAGGTGATGGTGCACCGCACCAGTCGCCAACAGAGCCGGGATGATCGCACGACCTTCGTCCACCGCACGGTCGCTGAGGATCAGGATGCGAACTTCATCATTCACGGCCGCCTCAGCCTCATAGCAAAGGCGATCCAGGGCCTTCTTCATCCCAGCAGGGCCTTCAGCGATCGGCCAAGTGGTATCCAGAACGCGATGGGGGAAGTTAGGCAGAGCTTTGATGTCAGACAGCTCATTCTCAAACAAGAACGGCGAGGTCAGATGCACCACACTGGCGTGCTCAGGCGTTTCGCCTAACCAGTTTCGCTGCCAGCCGAGCACTACGTCCAGGCTCATCACGGCACGCTCACGGATCGGGTCGATCGGTGGGTTAGTCACCTGGGCGAAGAGCTGCTTGAAGTAGGTCGTCAACAGGCGCGGGCGAGTGCTCAAGATGGAGAGAGATGCATCGTCCCCCATGGAGTAGATGCCTTCCTCACCTTTCTGCAGCATGGGCACGAGCGAGAAATCGATCTCTTCCTTCGTCCAACCATAAGCAGCCTGACGCTGAGACAGTGAAAGGATGTCCAGTTCTTCCTTGGGAGTCTGGGGAGACTGTGCCGTCAGATTCTTCCGGCTGCTCAGCCATTCGCCATAGGGTTGGCGGCTAGCCAGGGCCGTTTTGATCTCTTCATTGAAGCGGACTTTGCCCTTCAAGATATCAACCTCCAGCATTTCACCTGGAGCCAGACGGCCTTTCTTGAGCACTTTTGCGTCATCAATAGCGATGATGCCCACTTCAGATCCGAGGGCAAAGACACCATCTTCGGTCAACTTCCAGCGGCTTGGGCGCAGACCGTTACGGTCCAGGCTGGCCACCACGCTAAGGCCGTTGGTCAAAACCATGGCGGCAGGACCATCCCAAGGCTCGCTAAAGCACTCGTGATACTCGTAGAAAGCCTTCAGGTCAGCAGAGGTTGTCGGATCGATGCCATAAGCGCTCGGCACCAGCATACCCATGGCATGAGTGAGGGAGCGACCACTGAGCACCAAAAGTTCCAGGGCTTGGTCGAGGCTGGCGGAGTCCGAGCTGTTGGCATCCACCAGATCTTTCAGCAGCCACTCTTCACCGTCCCACACTTCGTGCTCGAAGTCGCTGGCGCGGCTGGAGAGCCAGTTACGGTTGCCACGCACGGTGTTGATTTCCCCGTTGTGCGCCAGCATGCGGAAAGGATGGCTCAGCGCCCAGGTCGGGAAGGTATTCGTGGAGAAACGCTGGTGGAAGAGCGCCAGAGAGGTCTCATAATCATCGCTCTGGAGGTCCGTGTAAAACTTCTCCAAGGAGGAAGGCAACAGCAGCGCCTTGTAAACGATCGTCCGGTGCGACATCGAGGCGATGTAGAACTCTGCCAGCTTCGCTTCCTTCGCCTTGATACGCAGCTCACGACGCACAAGGTAGAGCTGACGCTCGAAGGAGTTGTCATCCATGCCTTCAGGACGCTCCATGAAGAGGTGCTGGATGAAGGGCATGGTGCGGCGGGCTTTTTCCCCCAGCTCATTCGGGTTCACCGGCACATCGCGCCAGCCGAGGACTTTGATGTCGCGGTTACGCAGGATACCCTCAGCCACGAGCTGGATCTTCAGACGCTGGGTCTCATCGTTCGGCAGGAAAAACACGCCCACGGCCAGATCCATCTCATGCTCCAGCTTGTGACCCATTTTTTCCACTTCGGGCATCAGCACTTTGTGGGGGATCTGGGTCAGCACGCCTGCGCCGTCACCTGTCACGCGGTCAGCGTCCACAGCTCCACGGTGCTGCACGTTGCAGACGCCGCAGATGGCCATCTCTAAAATGTCACGACTACGTTTACCATGAATATTCGCCACAAAGCCGACGCCACACGCGTCGCGTTCCAAATCCATGCGGTGGAGCGAGCCTTCATTGGGGATATCCTGGTCGTAGAATGGGTGTTTCATGGGGCAGAAAACCCCTCCACCAGACGACAACCGCCTGGTCGGAGGGGCGGGTAGTTTGTACCTTCGGAAGAAATCCGCAAGCAAGGAGAATGCCAGGAAGAGGTTCTCCCTCGTAAATCGGGGTGTTCAACCCAAGAATACCTCAGACTTTAAACCCACTTTACACTAGGAAAACTCACTCGCTCTATGCGTTTAAAAAGAAGAAATTCTGGTCTTATCCTGTCGTCAGAATCTCGGTTTTGAAGGCAACAAACCCCTTCGACACCATGACTCGCTGGTTAAAAATTAAAATCGCGCTAGAGGGCAAAAAAATTCCGTCGTGTTGCGAGATAAAACAAACCGACCAGTCTCAACAGAGTCTCTTCACTGAAGCGTCCCAACCAAAAGCCAACCGCCCAATCCCAGACTTTGTCTGAAATTGGGCGGTTTTTGGAACATGGGCTCCGATTACTGCATCTCGTAGCTCAACCCATCGGTGGCGCTGAAGCGGGCATTGGACAGATCGACAACCAGGGTCGTGTAAGCGGTGTTATTACTGCGGCGCAGGTTCAGGTTGATCGCAGCAGGATTCACCCCCCACTGGGCTGCGGTAGGTTCTGACACCGTGCCCTGAGCCACCACATTCGGGCGGTCACCGATCCAATGCCTGAAGGTCGTGGTTCCATTCGCACTGTTGAAGGTGAAGTCGAAACCGTGGATCACAGCCGTCGCACCGCCTGGGCCAGCCTGGACTTCGACGGCCTGCCAGCTCACCGTGCGACTAGTGCCGACCACGGACACAGTATTGGGAGAAGAAGCCAAATACTCACCAGCCAGCATCGGGTTCAGCAGGATCGGATTGCGGAAGCCTTCGTTGGCGCTGATCAGCGTCTGTGCTTGACGGGCATTGAAAAACAGAACCAGGACTGGACTTGCAGCGTTACGCCCCATCGTCACTTGAATCGTGCGGTTACCGGAAGGCGTGCCGACATCGAGCACATTCACATTTGGAGCTGTATGCGGCACAGCGGCAATCGTTTGGCCTGGAGCCAAGCGCTCGACATTGTCTACTTTCAAGCTCACCACGTTGAACTGACTCAGGTTCACAAAGGTGAAGCCGACTGTCGCCAGCGTAAAGCGAACCGTGGAGGTGCTGCTAGCGATTCCGCGCTGGAGCTTCATCGGCCCAGTGCGTGCGGTCGTAGGCACCTGCACGGTGTAGGTGCTGGCATCGACACGGCGGACATTCAGACCTTCCACAAAAGTGCCTGAGCGGGTGCCGGTGAAGAAGATTTTCGTCTCCAGACTAGGAACGCGTGGGAAGCGAGCAATGATTTCTTGAAGCTTCGGAGAACGGAAATCTTTGATGATGCTGTTAAAGTTCACCTCCGTGTTGCTAATCTTCACGGTGATCGTTTGTCCCGCCATGGCTTGGCTAGGGATGATCTCATTGATCTGATTGACCAGCCGAAGAGTCTGAGCGGAGGCGGTGGAAACCATCGAGGTCAACAGGCTGGCGGCGATGGTCAGGATAGCAATTCTGCGTTTCATAAGAGTGTGAGTTCGATTTTGAGATTCGGCGGGCGGAAAGGCCGCCCTTCACACCGCAGATGCAGGTCACTCCGAAGACTTGCGCAGATTCTGCAAAAAAAATTTCATCTCTCTCTCGGCCAGGCAAATTCACCTCAAGAACGAATCGCCTCTGCAGCCAGGAAGGCTCAAGATCGCGGCAAGAATGCAACGATCTGAGGCACGCCAAGGATGGCCTCAGGACAGACGCTAAACCGGAGAAATCTCGATCCTCAGTTTCCCTGCAAGTCCGGCCATCCACCCACCTCGTTCTGCGACCGGATCGGCTTATGCCAATCACGATTGCGCACCGCCGCCAAAACACGTGTATCCACCGCATCACATACATGAGAACAACCCACGGAGGCCAAAACCCTCTCCAGAACGGTGGACACGGGGTCTGCCTGAAGTCTGGGTGAAGCAAACAAGGGCGCTGATTGCTGCTGAGCCTGCACCTCCTTGATGAAACCTTCCCTGCCCTTGCTATCACTGAGCTGGATGAGTGACGGATCATCCACATGCACACGCACACCGGAGTGAACCTCGTGCTTCATCACCGCTTGGATCGCAGGAGGTTCCGCTCCACCCAGATAAACATTGCCCATGAATTGAAAGGCGTAGTGTTTACCCGCTGCCGCATCACGATGATCTTCGACACCCGTGGTGTAGCGTGAACCTGATTTCTGATAATCAAACATCACGTTATTCACGGCCTCCATCTTGACCTCATACGCATCCTCCTTGCGCAGATCATTGGCCTCGAATTGAGGTCCGCGCATGACGTATCGAGCAAATAGGCAGTGATGAACACTCAGCGTTGATGCACTGGCATTGAAACCAAAGGCATGATTATCGCCGTAAGGGTGCAGTTCGGGATTGGTCAACGGTTCAGAAATCAGACACCACTGCACCGTGACATTTTCACAATGCACCACGCTAAAAACCTCGTCGCAAGACCATGAAGCCGAGATGTGATCGGCAATGACATCCCGACAGCGTGAGAAAGAAAGACAATCCAGACCATTCGAATTCTTCGGCCGCTTCAGCCCTTGCTCACGATTTCGGCGCTTCGTCGTTTCATCCCCTAGGCGGACACGGAAAGAACGCAGGATGATATCGTGGGTATCTTTAAATTCCAAGGTTCCCCCACGAATGCACACCCCCTGACCTGGAGCATCCCGACCATCCAGGGTCAAAAAGGGCTCTCGGATTTCCAAGGTATCGAGCAGGTGGATGGTGCCCGCCTGCGTAAAGTGGATCATGCGCGGTCCTTTCTGCTGAACGGCCCACCTCAGCATGCCTGGCTGGGGAGCCTTCACATCATCATCCAGCCGATTCACCTCGATCACGACACCGCCCTTACCCCCTCGTGAAAAAGCACCGAAACCGGCCGCTCCCTCAAAAGCCAACTCCTGAGCGTGGAGGCCGTAACAGCCGAAAACACAGCACTTCAGCAGGGTCGCTATCAAAAATTTGTTAGGCATACAGCCCCCAAACGAAGTCAAGACCCACCTCCTAGCAAAGACCTTGGAGAAACCTTCGCATACAAAGGGGGTAGTTAAAGGAGTAACCACCCTTCATTCCCAACCTCTATGAAGTTGCTTCCAGCCCTGCTTTTCCTCCTTCTCAGTCTCAGCCCGGCTCAAGCCGACTCGAAAGACGAAGCCCGAGCAATGAGTCGCGAAGCCTTTAAGTTGGAGCGCGAAATGTATGAAAAGCTCCCTCAGATCGAGGAACGAGTGCCAGAACTGAAAGCACTGCTGGAGCAATCACGTGAAGCATCACGCAGCGTCCAAGAAGCACTCAAGACTCACTCCGCCCTCGCTGAAGCACGAGCGCAAAGAGATGCAGCCTTCAACCAACTGACCACCGCCATCGGCAAGCAGGACGCCGCAGGCAAACAGGCTGCCCAAGACGCTTATCGAAAAGCCGAAAATCACATCACCGAAGAAGGCCGCAAAGTGCCTGAAATCGCTGCACTCATGGAAGTTTCCGCCAACGCCGGAGCTGCCTACATGAAGAAAAAAGAGGAAGCTTATGCCACCCAGCCAGAAACGGCCGCCTTGGCTCAACAAGCCGCCGAGCTACGTGCCAAAGCCAGCGAACTGAGGAGGGCCTCCCGATAGCGATCATCGTGAAATTTCCAACCTCACGAAAGTTCGTGGTGACAGGGGAAACCGGACCGTTTGAGCCCCTTCACTGCTGATTGTGACTTGGCTGGCATTCATGGTTTGCCAAGACACCAAGTCACTCGATTGCATAAACCGTGCGGTAGCCCACCCTATGGACTCAGGCCGCATCGGAACCGTCCAGACCACTTGAGAGGGAGACTGGCTGCGGTCCACACGGGGAGTCGGCCAAGCCACGGAGGTTGCTTGTGCCGCATTCCCATCCGCACGAACGAACTCGATCAAGTTGATCAGACCATCCCCATCGGGATCATCCTCCACTCCCCTCTGATTTTCAGGAACGTCCTGCGTGGCCATCCACTCTTGAAAGGGCAAATCTGAATTCAGTCCCAGGATTTGCTCGATGATTTCCCGATCCGATAGTGCCGTTATCTTCGTCGTGGGATAACGACTCACGAAGGCGTCGATGATCATCTGCGCGATTTTTGCCTGGGGACTCACCGCTGGATGAAAACCATCGCCTGAGAAAGCGTATCGCGGGCGGGAATCTGCATCGGCTTGCCGATAAAACTCAATGCCGCCAATACGAAACGGTAGAGAGATCATGTCCTTGGTCAGTTGATAAACCCCGGGCACGAAAGCGATTCCTCGAGTTTGGGCGAATGTGGCCAGTTGCGCATTCAGATCATCCAGCGCCGCTGTGACCCGAGCCGTTTTCACAGGGTCCGTCGGACACTGAGCTTGCACATCTGGGGCACAGCCCAGGTGTGGCACCGAGACGAGCACGATCGGCAGGGAGGATTTGAGCCCCCGCACGTAATCCACGAGCCATTGCAGGTTGTCCCGGGTCGAGCGGGTGAAGCTGGTTGGAGACTGCCCGTCGTAGATCTGTCGATAATAGCTATCCACATCATTGCCGCCTGCAAAGATGACCACCCGTTCAGCCCCACTGCGGATCTGACTGCTGATTTCCAGCAGGAACCCGAAGTTTCTCAGCAGATTTTTGATCTCGCCTGTGGTCGCTCCAGGAATCGCCCAGTTGTATTCGTGACCGGTCGCACGGCTATCCGCGTAACCGCTGAAGTTCCCGAGATCGAACCAAGTGTTGCGGCGCTCGTGCAAGATTTCAGCCCAGTTTCGGGAATCCCAGGAAGCGGGGTTCTGAGGGAACAACAGGGGAAACTCCACCTCGTATTCCTTCGTCAGGCTATCTCCAATAACCAAGCACTGCTGGGCTGCCCGGAGAGGTAATCCGAGCAGCAGCATCAAAAGAAAAAGGCTGGAGCGAATGACTGACATTCGAATTCTCTGACGTATGGGAACGTCTGGAAGTTCATCCCGGCACCCATTTTGCTCAGGAAAAAGCAAAACTGACTTTGAATTTTCCTGAACGCGGAAGGCGTGTTACTGTTCCCTGCCCTCATGGCCAATGTTTCTCAATCCCCCGTCTGGAGCAGCACTCCGCGCTCCTCTTTTCGCTCCCGTGAAGACTGGAGCCTGAAGTGGTGGATCATGTTTGCCCTGATCTTGTCCTTCCTACTCCATGGACTGCTGTATGTGAGCTTTGACAAAATCAGTGTTTTCCTCGGCCATAGCATCCCCCAACAACAGGTGGCAGCCAAGGTCCCGGAGCGCATCAAGATTGACCCCAAGCTCCTGCAAGAACAGAAAGCCATCCAGGAAATTCCCGAGATGATCGCCCCGGGGAATCAGCCGGATATCAAATCCTTTGAGCCGAATTTGGACAACTTTGACAAGGCCGCCATGATCCCTGAAAACCAGGAGATCGACCTCACACCGAACGTCAAAGAAGTGACCAACTTCATCCGCAATGGTGACTTGGGTGATGGCAAAACCCCTGGGGGCAAAATGCCCGACATGGCCGCGCTTCTCGCGCCCCAGGCCATTGCCACCCCTGATCTCGCCACTGAGATGGCCAGCATGCGCCGAGATGTGCTGTCCAAGCCCGTGTCTGAAAAACAGATGCTGATCGACGCCGGCGGGCTCGACCCCGCCGATGGCGGAGAGGTGGACATGAAGCTGCTGGACCAGGTCAAAGCCCAGGGCGATGGCGACGGTGTGGGGAGCCGGGTGAAGGGTTACAGTAATCTGGACGACCTCCTCGGTGGAGGCGGGGCGATGGGCGGCAGCACAGCCCCGATCCTGATGCCGACGGACCTCCTCTTTGAATACGGTAGCGATCAGCTAGCTGAAGGTGCTCGTCTTAGCCTGATGAAGCTGGGTTTCCTCATCCAGAAAAACCCAGATTCCCTTTTCATCATTGAGGGCCATACCGACAGCTTCGGCGGGGATGATTTTAACCTTCAGCTCAGCATGCGCCGTGCAAATGCCGTGGTGGAATGGCTGCGCAATTCCCTGCGTCTGGGCACAGACCGTGTCCAGGCCATGGGCATGGGCAAAAGTAAGCCCATCGTGACCACCACTGGCACTGTTGAGGAGCAGAGCCTGAACCGCCGTGTGGAAATTAAGGTCCGCCCCCGCAAATAAACTTAGGGCACAGCGTTGCGCTTTGAGAGGCTGAGACGTAACATGAGCAAACAAGAACATTCATGAGCGCCCCTGACGAGTCTAAGGACCAGCGGCTGAAACAAGCCGAAAAAATCACCACCCATCCTGAGCAATACAAAGTATGCGAAGGGTGTGGCTCCATCGTGGTGACACGCGCCGTCACCTGCCCGAGCTGCCACGCTTACAAATTCGACGCCACCCCCGTGCGTGTCGTGGCCCAAGCCAAGGATTTGGCCATGCGCAGCGCCCATTCGGTGCTAAGTTCGGATTTGACCTAGACCGGTTTTCAAACATGGAAGACATCATCCAATTCGATGATGTGGGTTCCGTAGGTGAAAACTTGGGGCGCTTTGGCCAGCTTTTCAGCCAAGGTTGAGGTCGGCAATGGGCGGAATTTTTTGAGCAGGCCAAGTCCGTTCAAAATCTTCAACGCTTTGGCGATCATGAGTTCGCTTGGACGGTCGGTGTTTTCACGAATCAAAAAGCCCGGCCTGAAAATGATGCATGGTTCAAAGCCAAGAGCGGCAATGTGATCGTCGAGCGTGCCTTTCAGTTTGGAATAAAACACTCGGCTCGTGCTGGATGCGCCATAGGCGGACAGCAGGACTGCTCTGACAACTCCATTTCGTCTGGCGATTTCAGCGAATTTTGCGGGCAGGTCATAGTCGATGTGCCAGTGTTTGGCCTTGGAACCCGCTGTTTTCCGAGTGGTTCCGAGGCACGAAAACCAAACGTCTCCTCGGATCAAGCTGGCGACGTTCTCCAACTTCTCAAAATCGGTGATGACCTCGCTATATTTGGGGTGCGCCCGCCCGCTGGGTCTGCGCACGAAAGCCACGACTTCTGTGTAATGCGGGTCTTTTAACAGCACTTCAACGAGGTCTTTTCCCGTGGCCCCGGTGGCACCAATGATCAAGGCTTTCATAAATGTTCGGAGTGCGGCGTGAAGCACCACTTTTGTTGTTATCGTCTGTGCCGGACTTTCTTTGTGCTTTCGGAAAGCGGTATGCCAAAAGCCATCGCATTACACGACTCCAGCACTGATGAGCTTGGCTGGTTTTCCGATTTCCAGAAACACTTTTACGACCTCTTGCGGTTGCGAGAGGAAAGGTGAGTGGCTGGATTCCAGCTCATAGACTCTTTCGATGCCCGCAGCGGCGATCATGCGTTCTTGCAGACCGGGAGAGATGACGATGTCGTTGAGTGTTTTAACATACACTTTTTCGACAGAGCCTGCGCCTTCGGTGGTGAGCGTGACCTGGTTGGTGAAGGGAATGGCGGGTTCGGGCCGATAGTTGGCCAGCACACGTTCCTGCTCGGCGGGTGAGCCGTCACTGATGAAAAGGTCCACCAATTGATCGCGGGCGACATCGAGTGTCAGACCGTCGGTCGATGGGATCAATGCGGGGCCGAGTTTTGAATCGGGATCGGAGTAGGCCAGATCCGTCAGCGATTGCCCTGAGGCCGGAAGGAAGGCCCCGATGTAAACGAGCCTGCTGATTTTATCAGGCACACTTTCGGCCACATGGGTGATGACCATGCCCGCCATGCTGTGGCCGACCAGGATCACTTCTCCTTCAGCTTTTGCAATTGCTTCGATGACCTTGTCCCGGTAAATATCCAGGCTCAGAGCATACGCAGGGGTGTGGTCAGCGCCGTGTCCTGGCAGCTCAACGACGATGACTTGATGGCCTTGTTGGCGTAGATCGGAGCTGACCTGGTTCCAGACATAGGGAGCCTGCCAGGCCCCGTGAATTAAGAGGTAGGTTTGATTTGGTGTTTTCATTTTCTTGAGGGTTATCCGAGTTCAATGAGCGGTGTTAAAAAAGAGACTCATGACCTTTCTGGAGCTGGCACATCGAAGCCATTCAGCAGAGTGGCGATGAGGCTGTATCCGCCGATCAGGAAAAAGAGTTCCGCCACGGCATCACTGCCGAGCAGGCGCGTGGCGTGCTGATAAGTGGACTCGGGGATCACATGGCCGGAGACCAGGGCATGGGCAATGTCATGGGCGACAGCTTGCTGCGGGGACAACCCATAGGGGCGGCCTCCTGCCGCCAGGGTGGCGATCACATCCGGTGAAAGCCCAAAGGCCGCCGCCATGATCTCGTGAGCGTAGAGTTCAAAACGTGCGCCGTAGGCTGCTCCTACGGTGAGGATGGCGACCTCGCGCACGGCCTTGTCGAGCGTGGCGTGATGGTCTAACGAGCGAAGAAAGGTCAGCGCAGGTATGCCGAACTGGGGGTGCCTCAGCATGGGCGAGAACGGGCCCGTCAAGGCGCCAGAGGCATCGAGCATGGTCACTTGGCCCTGACTGCGACCAACTAGGCTGGCGATCTCGTCATGCACCTGGCGGAGTTCGGGACTCAACGTGTCCGGATGGATGGGGGGACTGCGCATGGCTTGTCAGAGTTGAGGTTGGCTGAGTTCTGCGGCGTATTGTCCGCTGATGAGGACAAAGGCCATGCGGCAGATTTTTCCCGAGCGGTTTGCCCAAGCGTGGTTGGTGCCGTTTTGAATCACAATGTCCCCCGCCCGGATCGTGGTTTCTCCGTGATCGACCACCAGTGTGATCTCACCCTCAAGCACGATGCCATAGTCCACCGTTTGAGTTCGGTGCATTAGGGGATGCGGAGCTCCTGCCTGGGCGGTGGCGGCATGACCTCCGCTCATGGATTGAAACTTTTCCTGAGCGGCGGCTGCCGTGAGTTGACGGATTTCTTCGCCCTCGGGAGGGAACTCGATCACGCGAATTCTGGTCCCATGCGATGGCGGAGCCAGTACAAGTCCGGCCTGCTCCGGTTCTTCGGGCTGCGGATGGATGAGTGCGGGAGTTTCCAGGGTCTGCCACACTTCAAAAAAAGTGGGGCCGCCGGGACCTCCCACCAACTGTGAACGCGTGGGGGGCGCTTCGGAGAGAATGATGGCCTGTCCTGCGGCATCATGCCCTGTCACGATACGCCTGAATGGGTGGGATTGAGTATTCATCGACTTGTTTTTGGAGGATGGTTGCTGTTTGCGGGAATGACGTTGCCCGGTTGGGTACGGTTTATGCGAAGTGATAGCGGGACAGCCAGTGCGCGTAGGAGGGCGGCAGCACTGAGGTGGGATTTTCAAGGCCGAGTTCGCGCGCGGCAGCGAAAGGCCAATGGGGATTCCCCAGCAGGGGGCGACCGATCATGACGAGGTCACCCGCGCCTTCCTGGAGCATCGCCTCAGCGAGGACCGGGCTGTTGATATTCCAGGAGGTGGAGCCGGGCAGGCCGGTTTCGGCAAGGACACGCTTGGAGATTTCGCGAAGCTGTCCAGCCCCCCAGGGAATTTTTGCATCTGGAATGGAGAAACCCATGCTGACATCGAGGAAGTCGAGACCGAGTTCTTTGAAACGCTTCGCCAGGGCGATGGACTCCGCCAAGGTTTCCTCGTTGCGATCATCGAACTCGATCACGCCAAGCCGGGCTGCCAGCGGCAGATGTTCAGGCCAGACAGCGCGGACGGCTTCGAGGGTTTCAATCATGAAGCGGGCGCGGTTTTCGGCACTGCCGCCGTATTCATCGGTGCGTTGGTTTGACCAGCGGGAGAGAAAATTTTGCGCGAGATACCCGTGGGCGAAGTGTAGAAGTAGAAACTCAAAACCCATGTCGCGGGCGCGTTTGGCAGCGGCGACGAAGTCAGCCTTCACACGCTCGATCTCCGCCTTGGTCATCTCATGAGGGAGGCGGGGAAGATCACCGCCATAGGCAATCGCGCTTGGCGCGATGGGTTCCCAGCCACGGGGATCGTCAGCAGAGATGTGGTTGTCGCCCTCCCAGGGCAGGTTGGCGGAAGCCTTGCGTCCGGCGTGGCCGATCTGAATGCCCGGGACCGCTCCGCCGGATTTGATGCCATCGGCGATGGGTTTCAGCGCGGCAGCATGTTCATCGCTCCAGATCCCGAGACATCCCGGCGTGATGCGTCCTTCCGGGCTGACAGCGGTGGCCTCCACCACCACCAACCCCGCTCCGCCACGGGCACGTGATTGATAGTGGGCAGGATGCCAGTCGGTGGGCAGTCCATCCACCGCAGTGTATTGGCACATGGGCGACATGGCGATGCGGTTGCGCAGGGTGATGCCTTTGAGCTGGATCGGCGTGAAGAGTTTCGGTTTCATGATGCGGAAGAAATGAGACGGGGCGACTTGGTTGATGCAAAATGACGTTAAGTAAACATCAGGTGTGCCAGGAGCGTTTGTGTTAAGCGATTTTCCTCACAGCCAGACGATGAGTGGCTTTCATTTGTGGGAGGCTCATTTGGCCAGCAGCCAATCCTTCACGGCGATGGAGAAATCAGCCACATCGATAGGGTGGCGGCTGGTGACGATGTTGCCGTCCACGACGACAGGTTCTTCCAAAACGGTGCCACCCGCGTTGGTGAGATCGACCTGGATATTCCAGTAGCCCGTGAGTTTTTTGCCTTTCAGCAAATCCGCAGAAGCCAGCACAACGGGGCCGTGGCAGATGGCGGCGATGAGTTTGCCAGATCGGCTGAAGTCTTTGAGGAACTGGATGACGTCCTTGTCGTAACGAAGGTTGTCCGGGTTCCATGCACCTCCGGGGATGAAAACGGCATCGTATTCGTCCACTTTGATTTCATTCGCACGGCGATCCACTTTGATCCAGCCAACGGGCTGCAAGTATTGGATGGCCATCACGTGAGTCTTCGCCATTTCCGGGACGCTGAGTCCGTAGCGGGCAGGAGGAGCCACGAACTTCGGTGACACG
This sequence comes from Prosthecobacter debontii, assembly GCF_900167535.1. NCBI lineage: Bacteria > Pseudomonadati > Verrucomicrobiota > Verrucomicrobiia > Verrucomicrobiales > Verrucomicrobiaceae > Prosthecobacter > Prosthecobacter debontii. The sequence goes on along the minus strand of NZ_FUYE01000001.1, from coordinate 92,547 downwards.
ATATCGACCTGCGCTCCGAGCGAGCGGAAAAACCAGACCGGCCCGGTAAGTTCGATCTCTTCAAAGCCATCGGCGACCAGAACAGCGATGCGTTTGCCCTTCAGCGCAGTGGTGTCCTTCACCGGAGTCAGGAAAAAATCCTTCACCTTTTCATTCCCGGGAGCATTGAGGAAACCCGTCACCGGCAGCGTGGACGCCACGGGCTGGGTGGAGAGCTGGTTGATGATGTCGAGCTCGCGGGCGCTGGCGTCCTGGGCTGTTGCGTTGAAGAGGGGGAGCAGACTGAGAACGCTGGCGGTGAAGAGGGAAGTCACAGTTTTCATGATGTTATTTTCTGAGTCGTTTGTTGTTAGGATCCGTCCGTTGTGGATTCATCACGTCGTCAGAGTGATTCAATATTGGTTATAGTTGAAATAGAACGATTCTATTGCCGTGATCTATTTTTTAGATAACCGTTCACCGCATGGAACTGCGTCATCTCCGCTCCTTTCAAACCGTCGCCGAAGAACTGAACTACAGCCGGGCCGCAGAGAAGCTCCACGTCGCTCAATCCGCGCTCAGCCGCACCATCGCCGACCTGGAATTCGAAATGGAAGTCAAGCTGCTGGAGCGAAGCACCCACGGTGTGGCCCTCACCGAAGCCGGAACACTCTTTCTCTCGAAAGTGCGATTGATCCTGGAAGATACACGCGATGCCGTGGCAGAAGCGCAACGCCGGGCGCGTGGCGAGACTGGAACCTTGCGCATTGGCTTCATCGGCACTCTGAGCCATTCATTGCTGCCGCACCTGTTGCAAACTTACCGGGCGCAATATCCATCGGTCGATCTGATTCTCAGCGAGCTCGGTCCGACTCCGCAACGCGAACGAATCCATTCCGGTCATCTCGACTGCGGTTTTATCGGCTTTGCCGTGGAGTCACCTGACCCGGGCTTGGAAATGATAGTTGTCGCCGAAGACGACCTGATGGCCGCCATCCCATCCAATCATCCGCTGGCCAAACAATCCACCGTCGGGCTGGCGGATCTCAAGGATGAGGCTTTTTACCTCACTGCGCAGGCCAATGCGCCCGTGTTCAATCCCTGGCTCATGAAGCTCTGCGAAAACGCCGGATTCCAGCCGCGCATCGCCCGTGAAACCGACCGCGCCGCCACCGTCCTGAACTATGTCGCTGCCGGATTTGGGGTCTCTCTTTTTCCTGCCCGAATCGCCTCGTTCGCCACCCCCGGCGTTCGGTTTCTACCCATGAAAGGTCGCCTGCCGAAATACCAATACAAACTCGCCTGGCTCCGTCGCAGCCAGAGCCCGGCGCTGGTCAAGTTTGTGGAGCTGGTCAAGAAGACGCGCTAATGGGCAGCCTTTACCAAAACATTGATGCTAGCCTATCTTCCAACGCCTCGGGTTCATTGTGAATGGACGGCTTCGGCACATGGAGTGGGGTGGGGTGTCTGGGAGACCGATAGGGTTGTGATGTTAGAATTTGGGCACCGCATCGCCCCAGGCAGACAGGTGATCCTCTTTGTCGGCCCCAAAAGCCTTGTCATGCCTTGCTCGTTGGACTCGCTGCTTAGCGGGTCCGTACTCGTCAGCCTCCTGATAGCTGTTGCCATCGGCTATTGGGTCCGCTTTGCAAAAAGGTAGCGCAACTGTTTAAAGTGGCCCGCACAGGGAGTGTGTGAACCCACTTTGATGACCTTCGCAGCGGCGTCGCCAGCGCGAAGGTCTTGGCCATGCGTAGCTCCCCTTCGGTGCTCAGTTCAGATTTGACCTACACGCAAGGCCGAGCCTGAAAGGCCCTGCGATATAACCCGATATTGATTTTCTTCTCCAACTGGGTTGGCTGCCTCACTTCCTTGCTCATCTCCATCGCAGGCACGGCATTGCTGCCCCTTGTGATGCGCGGCTGTAACGCAGGGATCTGATAGGTTTCGTTTCTTCTTCACTCAGGCATGCCCAGAGTCATCATGCATATGGACATGGATGCGTTTTACGCCTCCGTGGAGCAGCGTGACCATCCAGAATACCGAGGCAAACCAGTCATTGTCGGTTCCCCTCCAGATCAGCGTGGAGTGGTTTGTGCAGCCAGTTATGAGGCGCGGAAATTCAAGGTCCGCTCCGCCATGCCCTCGAGTACGGCGGGGCGCCTCTGCCCGCAGGGCATCTTTGTGCGACCTCGCATGGAGGTCTATCGAGCGGAGTCGGCACGCATCATGGCCATCTTGAAGGAATTCACCCCGCTCATCGAACAAGTCTCCGTGGATGAAGCCTATCTGGATGTCAGCGCTTTGGCCTATGAACGACTGCCGCAAGACACGGCCATTGAAGCCCTGCATCCCATCGCCGAAACCATCAAGGAACGAATCAAGCACGACTGCCAACTGACCGCCAGCATCGGCATCAGCATGAACAAATTTCTGGCCAAGCTCGCCAGTGATTATCAAAAGCCAGACGGGCTGACCCTGATCTTTGATCGTGATAGGGTCGCCTTTCTTCGGCCGCTGCCCATCGGCACCATTCACGGCGTTGGCCCCGTGACTGCACGTGGGCTTGAAGCGATGGGTTTGAAAACCATCGGCGATCTCCAAGACACCACACTTCCCTTGGGCGAGGTGGCTGGTTCGTTTGCCGAAAAGCTGAAAGCCCGGGCTTTTGGAATCGATGATCGGCCTCTGGATCTGAGCGACGAGCGTAAGAGCATCAGTGCCGAAAACACCTTCCTTGAGGATACGGAGCACCGCCCTACCCTGAAGGCCGCCTTGAAGGAAATGGCGCTGGATGTGGCCCAGACGCTCTCAAAGCATGATCTCGGTGCTCTAACCGTGCAGGTGAAAGTGCGCTACAGCGACTTCACCACGCTCACCCGTCAGACTCGCCTGGATGATCCCGTGACCTCAGAGAACGAGATCTACCGCATTGCTTGCTTCTTACTGGCTAGGCATCACCTCGTCACCAGCCCGCTGCGCCTCATCGGCATCGGTGTCTCGACTCTCGTGCCTCCGTCGAGCCATCAATTGCGGCTGCCTTTCTGAAAACGCTCACCGACGGAGAGGTGACAAGGGCACTTGCCGCTCAGCCTCCTGACGCGCGCGCTCTTTCTCGGCATTGTTACGATAAAACAGCACCCCGTTGCGCTTGAGGTTGCCGATTAGATCTTTGAAGTCGTCCTTGAGCACTGGGTCATTCATCAAGGCCCCGAGCAAGCCTTTCCCCGTGGTAATATTGCGGGCGGCGACCGAGAAGCTATCCGCCGCTTTTTTGATGGATTGCAGGGACTCATCTGCGGTAGCCATCGCTCTGTCAGCCTTCGTGATCACCGGGTCCAGCTTCTCCACGATCGGGGTGAGCTTCTGCGTCGTTGCCTCGATGTTTTTAGCGGAGGTTTTAAAGCTCGCTGCCGCCTCCTTGATATCCAGGATAGCGGCCTTCAGGTTCTTGGTATTCTCGTCACCCAGCACTTGGGTGTCGATCCGCGTCATGGTGTTGCTGAGGTGCTCCATGCTCTTTTTGAAATCCTGAATGGTCGTGTCTGAGAGCGCCTCTTGATTCACTTTCCCCATGGCGGCTTTCACATCCACCAACGCGGTCCGAATATCATCCAACACTAAATCCACCTTCTTTGCCACCACCTCGGCTTGCCCCTGCAGATCGGACAATCCGCCGGATTGGCTACCGTCGATGATCTTGTCATAATCATGGGCGAGAAACTGATCCGTCTGTTTGCCACTGGGTTTGATCTCCACCAGGGCATCTCCCATCAGACCTTTGGAACCGATGCCAAAGGTAGCGTCCACGGGAATATCCACATCGTCAAAAATCTCCAGCGTCATCACCACCCCTGTGAAGGTGTCATTCAGCTCAGGATGCTTCTTCACCTTGCCCACCTTGGAACCGCCCAGGAAAACGGGAGAACCTTCTTTGATGCCTGCCGCATTGGGGAAAGCCACACGAAGCTCATAGGTATCCCGAAACAACGTGCGCAAGCTGCCAAACTCCAGAATGATGCCGCCCAGCATCAGCAGGCCTACGAGGAGGAATAACCCCACGAGGATTTCGGTTTTACGATCTTTAGTCATACAGGTCTAAGCACACATACCGGAGCGTCCGGCGATGAAATTTTGAATGTCGGGATCAGGGGATTGGCGCAAATCCTCAGGAGTGCCGAGGAAAGAGATCACGCCGTTTTTGAGCATGGCGACACGATCCGCGATCTTGAACACGCTGCTCATGTCATGGGTGATCACGATGCTGGTCACACGAAAACGTTTTTGCAGGCGGATGATCATCTGATCGATCACATCGGTAACGATCGGATCCAGACCTGCCGTGGGCTCATCATACAACACGCATTCCGGGCGGCAGATGATGGCTCGAGCGATGCCTACACGCTTACGCATCCCCCCCGAGAGGTTGATGGGCATTTTATTTTTATGCTCTTCCAGTTCGACCAACTCCAGAGCTTCATGCACTTGCTGGTCGATCTCGTCTTTGTTCGTGACACCCGCTTCTTTCAGAGGAAACGCCACGTTCTGAGCCACAGTCAGGCTATCAAACAGCGCCGCATTTTGAAAGAGGTAGCCCATGCGCCGCCGGAACTTAACCATCTGGCGCTCATTCATGCTGCAAAGATCCACGCCATCCAATTCCACATGCCCTTCATCAGGGTGCAACAGGCCGATGATATGCTTCAGTAGCACGCTTTTGCCCTCGCCGCTCGGTCCGATCAGCACCAACGTTTCGCCATGGCTGATGGTGAGATCCACTCCCTGTAGAGTCTTCTGCTCGCCGAAGCTCTTTTTGAGCCCGGAGACACGGATGAAGGGAACGTCTGGATTGCTAGGCACATGCATGGCGTCACAGAGCAGTCCCCAGGGGGAAGAAATAATTCAGAAGCATGGTCAGGAAGAAGTTAGCCACCAGCAGGGCCAACGAGGAAAACACCACGGCACGAATCGTGCCTAATCCGACACCAACAGCTCCATTCGAAGCGATGAGACCTTGGTGACAGGAAATGAGCACGATGAGGATACCGAACACAAACCCCTTGATCATCCCAAAGCTCAGATCTTCGAGGTTCGTGTGATCCCGTACATGCTCCCAGAACCAGGCGAAGGGAATCTCAAAGACCCCTGTGCCCACGATCACGGAAGCCGCCAGACCAAACACGATGCACTCCGCAATCAGCAGCGGCATGGAGATCATCATGGCCAAAAAGCGCGGTAGCACGAGATAGTCCACCGGATGAGCCCCCATGACGCGTAAGGCATCGACCTGCTCACTGACCTTCATGGTGCCAATCTCGGCCGCCATGGACGCGCCGACTCGACCCGTGACCATCAGGCCCGCCAAGACAGGTCCCAATTCACGACAGAGGGAAACACTCACAATGCCCCCGACCGTGGACTCAATGCCAAAGTCCTTGAATTTGAAATACGACTGCGCCGTGAACACTGCTCCCGTGAATGCCCCGGTCACCAGCACCACCGCCTGGGAACCGTAACCGATCGTGACGATCTGCTCGGCCATCAGACGCAGTCTCAACGTGCCTTTCGTGACAGACTGCCACAGTTCTCCCAGCAACGCCCCCAACTGCCCAAGATAGCCCAGGAAGTTCAGTAAGGAGCGGCCAGGAATCGCCAAAAAACCATACAGTGCACCCATCAGACATGCACGATGGCACGATGCTGCCGCAAAGGCAACCCACGGTATGCTGTTAAGGCTGCCAGCCCACGGGCTGCGTCCAGGCTTTTTGGAGTTGCCCCGGGGTAGCGGGGTTATCCATCACCTTGTCGGAGATGATGATCGCACGCACATACAGTTCATCCCCCGTCATCTGGTAGCTGGATTCCAGGCTCTCGCTGCTGGCCAGCAGCTTACCCACATCCTCACTGTGCTTTAGACGAACGGGGTAGTTGTCATCCGCAGGGGCAGGCACTTCTTTCACTGCACGATCATAGTTTTTCGGAGTGCCGCGAAACTCCGTGGTGTATTTCACCCCGGGTTCTCCTTTGATTTTGACGGTTAGTTTGCGCGTAGCTGGATCAAAACTCACATCCTCCAAGGTGACACCGCACGACGCATAGAAGTCACCCCGCTGCATGGCCTCCACCAAGGCATTCGGGTCGAGCTTATCCGACTTCACCATCACCCAACCACGTCCAGAAGTCGCTGTGCCACCATGATAGTGATGACTGTCATCGGTGCCCAAAGCGTAAAGCGGAGGCTGCTTCAGCTCCACCAGACGGATGGTGCTGGCGATGTCCCACATGCGATCCGTGGAAGTATCCGCACGCAGAGGATCGCCCTCGGGATAAGTCATGGGGTGACCATTGTACACTTCGAAAAACTTATCCTCAATCACATGGGCCAAATCCTCAGCACTGATGCCCCAACGGAAGTTGGGATGATTCACATGCGCCATGATAGGACGGCCCGTTTTGGCCGCTTGAGCAGCGATATTTTGCAGGTTCTTGCGGATGGTTTCCCGGATTGAAACCAGATCTTTCACCGGCTCAATCGCCTCGGTGATGTTGAGAGCATTGATATGGATGGGTGATTTGGCAAAACCACCTGTGACCTCTTCCGCCTGGACGAGCAGAAACTTGCCCGGCTCCTCCAATTTGCCGCGATACTCCTCTAACGTCTTCAACTTCACCTCCAGGCCGCCTTTTTCGTCCGTGCGGGTGACGAGCCAGTCGTCACCATAACGAGCCTTGCACTTATCGATGACCTTCTTGCCCAGGGTCATTTTTTTCTTTTCGATCGTCGCTTCCGCCACCCATTTATCTCCCTCGGCCAACGTATTGTGATCCGACATGCAAAGGAAGTCATAGCCATGATCTTTATACCAAGCCGAGATCATCTCCGGAAAGTCATTGCCATCGCTCCACAGGGAATGCGTGTGGGTGTTGCCTTTGTACCAGCGGGGCTCGTCGGCGGCAGCCGTCATGGCAATCAAAAGAACGGGGAGCAGGATAAATCTCATGGTGGTTCTTCTTGAACGGAGCCCACAGGCACGAACAATCAGCCATACGCATGTTACATTCTGTTCACGAAACGCTGGCCCATACTGAGGCCCACCTCCTTGCCCTACGCAATGCCGCGGGGCATTGGGAGGGCGAGCTATCCAGCAGCGCCTTATCCACCGCCACCGCCATCGTGGCACTACACGGCGTGGATGCAGCGAAGCATGAGACTTTGATTCAAGCGGGCGCAGCCTGGCTGGTCGCTCACCAAAATGCCGATGGCGGTTGGGGCGATACGGCGATCAGCAAGAGCAACCTTTCCACCACGCTTCTTTGCTGGAGTGCGCTCACTCTGGTCGGGACGCGCCGCACTGCCTCCTCACTGTCGGACACGACGCAGCGTGTCCCTGCCATGCTTGCCTGCGAAACCTGGATCACCACGCAGGTCGGCTCTCTTCAACCAGATGACATCGCCAAGGCCGTCATCGCTCGTTATGGCAAGGACAAGACCTTTTCCGTGCCCATCCTCATGCTCTGCACCATAGGCGGGACGATGGGGAAAAACGCGTGGCGACGCGTGCTTCCCCTACCCTTCGAATTGGCAGCCCTGCCGCGCTCATGGTTCGGTGCCATCGGGCTTCCAGTGGTGAGCTACGCCCTCCCGGCCCTGATCGCCATTGGGTATGCCCGGTTTAAAAACGCCCCACCTGCGTGGTGGAATCCGTTGGGTTGGTTGCGCGCGGCCACATGGGGAAGGATTCGACCGATGCTCAAGACCCTGCAGCCCTCCAGCGGGGGTTATCTAGAAGCGACACCCCTAACCAGCTTTGTCACCATGGCCCTCGCCTCCGCCGGGGAGAAAGATCATCCTTGCATCCCTGGCGCTGTCGAATTCCTTCTTCGCTCCGTGCGAGCCGATGGGAGCTGGCCCATCGACACCAACCTCGCCACTTGGGGGACTACGCTTGCCAGCAAGGCGCTTGGAAGCATAGACACTTACGTTCGCGAATGGGTGTCTAACCAACAATATCAAACGATTCACCCCTTCACCAATGCCGCTCCCGGAGGTTGGGCCTGGACCGACCTCCCCGGTGGCGTCCCGGATGCGGATGATACTGCTGGGGCCTTGATTGCGATGAAACTGACGGGTGACGATGCCGCCCGCAATGCAGCCGCCGCAGCAAAGGGCATCACTTGGCTGCTGGATCTGCAAAATCGCGATGGCGGTATTCCGACCTTTTGCCGGGGCTGGGGAACGCTCCCCTTTGATCGCAGCACGCCCGAGCTCACCGCCCATGCGCTTCTGGCGTGGTGGCTATGGGAGAAGGAGATGCCTGAATCCTTGAAGCTGCAGATTCATCGAGCGACCCGCCACGCTTTGAGTTACTTGCGTAAAAATCAGAGTCCCGAAGGTTCTTGGATTCCACTGTGGTTCGGCAATGAACACACGCCTGATGAAAACAATCCTGTTTATGGAACGGCTCAGGTCGTGGCTTATCTCAGCGGCACGGCGTCTCTGGCCAGCCAGGCCCAAGACTTGATTCAAAGTGGCCGTCGTTACTTGATCTCCGCACAAAAGCCTGATGGAAGCTGGGGAGGAGACAAAAACGCCCCCTCCTCCATTGAAGAAACCGCCGTCGCCTTGAATGCTTTACTGCAACAGGGAGACTTAGCGATAGAACCCGCGCAACGAGCCGTCGAATGGCTCAGCAACGCCACTCAAAAAGGCACTCAGTTTCCACCCTCTCCCATCGGTCTTTACTTCGCTCGACTGTGGTATCACGAGAAACTCTATCCTGTGGTCTGGACACTCCAAGCACTTCATCGTGCAAAAGCGGTCTTGCCCTCCGTTTCCTGAGTCTCTACAACCACGCGCATCCCACCATGAACACATCCCGCCGCACTTTCCTGACCACACTTGCCAGCAGCGCCGCCGCCTCCGCCATCGCTCGTGATTGGACGGGGCAAGTGCCTGAGCGCTACCCCGACCCGGATGTGATTGCCCTCGAGCCCTCCTTTGGCAAATACATCCAAGGCAACTCCCCCCTCCGCCGTCTGCATACCGGCATGCTCTGGGCTGAGGGTCCGGCCTGGAATGGCTCGGGTAATTACCTCGTTTGGAGTGACATCCCCAACAACGCCCAGATGCGTTACCTGCCTGAGGACGGTCATGTGAGCGTGATGCGCAACAACTCGGGCAATAGCAACGGCAATACCTTTGACCTGCAAGGGCGCCAAATCTCATGCGAACATGCCAACCGCCGTGTGGTGCGTTATGAACTCAATGGCCAAGTCACGGTGCTGGCCTCCGAGTTTGAAGGCAAACCGCTCAATGCCCCCAATGACGTGGTGGTGCATCCCGATGGCGGCGTGTGGTTCACTGACCCTGGCTACGGCAGCATGGGAGACTACGAGGGGAATAAAGGCGAACTCCAACTCAAAGAAGCGGTCTATCGCATTGATCCCAGCGGCAAGGTCGAAAAGGTGACCGAAGCCGAAGGCAAGCCTAACGGATTGTGTTTCAGCCCTGACTACAAGAAACTCTACATCGTGGACACGAGCGATGCCAAGAATATCCGGGTTTATGATGTCAAAGACAGCTTGAAGCTGGGGGAGGGCAAGGAGTTTGCAGCGATGAAGATCGACAAGTCGGCGCCAGTTAGTCCCGATAGCCAAAAACCCAATAAGCGTGTCCAGCCGATTCCTCCCACGCTACTTCTCCAAGGGATACTGCGTTCAGGCAAAGGCGGTTCCGATGGCGTTCGGTGCGATGTGGACGGCAATGTATGGGCTTCTGCAGGCTGGGCTGGGGGTGGATTCGATGGTGTGCATATTTTCTCTCCCGAAGGTCAACGCATCGGCCTCATCAGGCTCCCCGAAACCGGCAGTAACCTCTGCTTTGGCGGTCCGAAGCGTAACCGTTTGTTCATCACCGCCAGCCAGTCACTCTACTCGCTGCATGTAAATACCAGCGGCGCACACTTCTGCTAATTCAAGCCAGAGGGCGACGCCTGCCCTTCTTTACAAAACTGCGCCCATTTTATCTTTGCGGTTCGAGCGGTTTGCATGACTTTCCGTTCGTCATGCAAACCATCTCTGTTCTTATCGGCGTGCTGTGCGCGGTGTTGCTCGTCCCAGGGCTCATTCCACTGCTGGGATGGACCTTGTGGGTCACTCTTTTCGGCAGCTTGATCGGCATTATCTTCGGAGCCTTCCCGCAGCGCAAGATCGGCCTAACCATCAACTTGGCCGTGGCCTTCATCGCAGCCCTTCGCCTCTTCCTCGGCGGCGGCGTCATCTAACGGGCGGCAATTTCACACGCCCGTGCTTCACGCTCACATGCGGGTTGTCACGGGCAAGAAATCGCCAGGGGAAATCCACCGCTTGGCTGATGCCCACACGCACATCCGCCACGACCTCGACGGGTTCTGAACGCGCCCGTAAGCCGCAGAGTTTAGGTCTCTGCTTACCCGTCATCGGCGTGCCGTGATGCACGCCACCGATGCCCATAGCCACGGCCAGCTTCCCCGGGCCAGAGCAGAGATCGGTGAGCTTTTGCTTCTGCCGCCGCTCCTGCATTTCCTCAATGCCTTGCCTCGGATCTAAGGCTCGAATCAAGATCAAGCCATCTCGATCTCCTCCCTTCACCAGCAGGTTGAAGAGCCAATACATGCCGTAGTTGAAATAGACGTAAGCCGTGCCCGGTGTCTGGGTCCTGACAAACTCTCGGGCGCTGGGGCGCGACGCAGTGTGACAAGCGGGGTCATTTTCTACAGCATAAGCCTCCGTCTCCACGATGACGCCCGAGCATCCCTCCCAGACCAACTCCACACCAATCAGGTCATGGGCGACGGTGAGCACGTCACGCTTAAAGAAATCTGAATTGAGGAAAGCCATCATGAGCAACCACTGAAGACACGAAACACACGGAAATCTAAAAACACTTTCCGTGTATTCAGCATGTTCCGTGGTTGTTTAATCAAAGCCCAGTCGGGTGATCCACAAATTGCCAGGGCAAATCAAACTGCCCCTGGAGGTGTTGAGCGAGAGCCTTCACACCAAAGGTCTCCGTCGCATAGTGTCCCCCATACAGGACGTTGATGCCCAACTCTTCAGCCAAGGTATAACTCCAGTGCGGGCCTTCCCCCGTGATGAAAGTATCCACGCCCGCCTTCGCCGCTGCGGCGACTTCCGAGCCCGAACCACCCGAGGAAATGCCAATCTTGCGCGTGATCTTCGGCCCACCTGCACAGACATGCACTCGACCACCATCCAAGGCGCTGGTAAATCTCGACACCACTTCCTCCAATGACAAAGCAGACTCGCAGGTCACACCAACAGACATCCCCTTATAATCCAAGAAACCACCGCTAGGCACCAACTGCATAGCCTTTGCAATTTGCGCATTGTTTCCGAGGTCGGGATGCACATCCAAAGGCAAATGCGCGCTGTAGATGGCGAGGTTATTTTCCAAGGCCAAGCTCATGCGCTCAAACGTGGCTCCGGTCCACGGTTGGAGCCCACTCCAAAACATGCCGTGATGTACGATCAGCAGATCTGCCCCCGCCGCGATGGCCTTCTTCACCACGGGCAGCGTCGCGTCCACCGCAGCCACGATCTTCGTCACCTCACCTTTGCGATTGGCCAGTTGCAGTCCGTTTACCGCATTGGAATAATCCGGCAGTTCGCGGATGCGCAAAAGAGTATCGAGGTAAGCGGTGAGGTCGGGTAGATTCATGGGCCAGGGTTGATTTTAATTAGCCTGCATCAACGAGCATTCACCAGCAAGAGATGATCGAGGCCTTGCGCCTTATGCCGAGGTCGCCGAGCGTGCTTCCACCAGATTCTTCCCTGCGGGAAAGCATCTCCACCAGCCACTGGCGAATGGCTTTGAAACCTCGCAGCAGGGCGCTGTCCGTGATCTCTTGCCAGCCGAACTTGGTGGCGATGGATTCCTCCAGCTTACGATAACGCGGCAGCAGGATGATCGAACTGCGTAAGCGTGTGTCTGCATCAGGACGATGCGCCACGCTCGGATGCATCATGCCACGGCACATCACCACACCTTCAGCCACCAGCGGCAGCCTTCTCTCAGGCAGGACCAGCCAGGGGCGATAATGGAAACACACCGCGCCAGATTCATCGTGGTCCAGCCTACCCCAGGTGCGCACAGGCACGCTCTGAGTCCGACGCGCCAAGAAGCCTTTCACACCCTGATCAAGGTCGGCTTTCTCGGCACGTTTGTTCAGGAGAAAATCGCGGCCCATCAACGTGCCAAACAGCGTGAGTCGGAAAGACCAACCCGCCATCAGCAGACCGGCCAGAATGATGATGGAGCATACCACCAACGCAGGAATCGGGCTGTAAGGAATCAAGGCCGCACTCCCCGTCACGATGGCTAGAAGCCCAAGCTTGGTCAGCTTCAAGCCGGCATCCACAATCCCAAAAGGCGACAAAGCGATCAGCACGTTGATGGCATGTGAACTCAACCACACCGCGATGAAAATGAAGACGGAGACAGGCACCGTCAGCCAGGGGGTGTTCAGGGTCGCACCCAGCGCACTGCCGAGCGGTAGCATGGCCAAACCTGAAGCCGCCATGCCATCCATGGCCTGCGGCTGGATGCTCTGAATCTGCGACATCGCCAAGGCCACCAAGGGCACAAACGCTGTGCTTGCCACGAGGGCGCTGGCCTTATCCTCAAACAGTTCGGCAAAATCCAAGGGCTTCTTCACCAAGGCCGGAGCGGCTGCGCCGAGAAAGTCCTTCAAAAAGCACATGCCAATGATCGCCAAACCTGTGCCCCAGGCATACGGATGGCAATACCAAGGCAAACGATCCCGCATCTCCGGAACCGTGTCGTAATATTTCCAGGCCCCAATGGCGCTCATGCCCAGCAACGGGCTGATGGCCACGCCGGTGATCTCGGAGACCCCCTCAGCCAGAGCGACCCCGGGAACGATCATATCCGAGCGCAGCTTCTTCGCTACGGATTCAGCCTCGGGTGAGGCCATGACGTCCTGCCCCATCGTGGAACCGACGATAAAAGGCCCCAGGAGTAACGCAAGGCAGGCGGATTTCAGAAGGCGTGTGTTCATGACCAAGATCTCTGAAGGGTTCGGAGCCGACAGGGTTCAAGAATGCCAAAAAATCGACTCTTGCCAGTTACAATTTTCATCGGTTCTCCCACCCGGAGATCAAAACAACCACTCGCACTTGGCCCAATCCCGTGCATCCTCAGCGATGCCTTTCAAAGCACTGGGTCTCGATCCCAAAATTCTCCAAGCCATCGCCGAAGCGGGTTACACCGAACCCACGCCGATCCAAGCCGCCGCCATTCCGCCCATCATCGCGGGCACCGATCTCATTGGCATCGCCCAGACCGGCACAGGCAAGACAGCCGCCTTCACGCTCCCTATCCTCACACGTCTGGCCATGCAGCCCCAGCGGCGTGGCACCCAGGTCCTCATCCTAGCTCCCACCCGTGAGTTGGTCGTACAAATCGAAGAAAATGTATTGGCCTATGCCAAGCATCTTCCCCTGACGATTGCCAAGGTCTTCGGCGGCGTGGGCGAGCGCCCTCAGATCCAGGCCCTCCGTTCCGGTTGCCACATCGTCATCGCGACGCCTGGCCGCTTGCTAGATCTCATGAACCAGGGCTATGGCGACTTCAGCGGCCTACAAAATCTCGTGCTCGATGAGGCCGACCGCATGCTCGACATGGGTTTCCTGCCCAGCATTAAAAGCATCGTCAAACAGCTCCCGAAAAAGCGCCAAACCCTGCTCTTTTCCGCCACGCTTTCCAAAGAGATCGAAGCCCTCACGCACGAGTTTCAGCATCGCCCGAAGACCGTGCAGATCGGCCGCCGGTCCAATCCTGCAGAAACCGTCGCTCAGTGGGTGTATGAAGTCCCGGCGCACTTGAAGATCACCTTACTGAATCACTTGTTACGCGATGACTCCCTGAACATGGTGCTCGTCTTCACCCGCACCAAGCACGGGGCTGACCGAGTCGCACGCAAGCTGGAACAGACCGGCGTCAAGTGCGCTACCCTGCATGCCAACCGCTCCCAGAATCAACGCCTCAAAGCGCTGGCCGACTTCAAATCCGGAGAAGTGCGTGTGCTCGTGGCGACCGACATCGCGGCACGTGGCATTGACGTGGATGGCATCTCCCATGTGGTGAACTACGACTTCCCCATGCATGCCGAGGATTACGTGCATCGCATCGGCCGCACCGGACGCGCTCAAGCCATCGGTGATGCCATCAGCTTCATCAGCCCTGAGGATCAGGCCTCTCTTCGTGCCCTGGAGAAGTTCATCGGTCGAGGTCTGGTTCGCAAGAAAGCGGACGGCTTTGATTACACCGCCTCAGCTCCTCCACGTGGAGAAGAACCACCGCGTTATCGCGATCCTCGCGCCCGCCCTCAGGGTCAGGGCCGTGGAGGCAAACCGCAGGGAGGTCAAGGGGATCAAAAAGGCCAAGGCGAACAACAAGGAGGCCCTCCACGTCAGCAGGGCGGCAAACCCTCCGCAGACAAGCAGGGACGGCCGCAATCCGGCGGACGCGACCCACGCGGGCAGCAGAAATCCAAACCCCAGCAGCGCCCCCCCGCACGAGCCGATGGCCAGGGTAAACCACCTGCGCCAGCGCAAGAGCAACCTGCCAAGCGCAGCATCTGGCGGCGTTTATCCGGGCGTTAATCCCAGTTTCTGGAAGGGCTCATGCCTTAGCAGCGTTTGATGCTTGCTTTATACCCAAGCCATCATTCACGCTCTCTGTCATGCGCCCTTTCCTTTTCCTCTCCCTTCTTCTCACCTCCGCGGCCCAAGCGGAATTGACCGGTGAGCAGCAGCAGGTGCCGCTGGAAAGTCTCCCCACCGATCCCTCTCAAGCCAAGATCGTTCTGCTTGCAGGTTCCCCCAGTAACAAACCTGGGCAGCACGAATACTTCGCCGGCTGCTCTTTAATGGCGGACTGGCTGAAAAGCGTGCCGGGGGTCGCCCCCGTCATGGTGGCCGATGGCTGGCCGAAGAATGAGGCTGTGCTGGAGGGAGCACACAGTGTAGTCATCTACATGGATGGCGGCGATAAGCTGGCCTTCCTCGCGCCCGAGCGCTGGGCACGCATGAAAGCTCTTGCGGATGCGGGGACTGGCTTCGTCATTCTCCATCAAGCGATTGATTGTCACGCAGACCGAGCAACCGATTTTCAAAATTGGTTCGGTGCCGCTTTTCAGAGTGACATCGGCTGTCGCGGTCATTGGGACGTGAAGTTTAATGCCGTGCCTACTCATGCAGTGAATCAGGGTATCGTCCCTTTTGAACTGCTTAAAGATGGGTGGCTTTACAACCTTCATTTTGCCCAAACAGGAGTCACTTCCCTCCTGGCCTGCCCCATGCCCGACAGCAGTCGCAAAACGGAGGATGCCAAAAGCCATGCCGGACGTGCTGAAACCGTGGCCTGGGCTTATGAACGCCCGAACGGTGGACGCAGCTTCGGCTTCACGGGCTGTGACCTGCACAGCAACTGGTCTGAGCCTAACCAACGTAAGCTACTGCTGAATGGCATCCTCTGGACCAGTAAGCTGGAGGTGCCTGCGGGCGGAGCCTCATCCGAGACCACTCCCGAAGATCTGGCGAAGAACTGGGACCGCAAAGTCTTCCTGAAAAAAACAGCCGCGAAGAAGTAAGCTCCCATCATGGCTTCCCTCCCCCAAGACGGTCTGAAACATCTGGCTGAGGCCACCGGACTCTCCGTCTCCACCGTCTCTCGAGTGCTCAGTGGTAAGGCCGCAGCCTATCGCATCAGCACAGATACCCAGGAGCGTGTGATGCGCGCCGCACGCCAGCAAGGCATCGTCGTGAACGAAGTGGCAAGAGGGCTACGCCTGCGCACCACACAGACCATCGGCCTGATCATCCCAGACGTCTCCAACCCCTTCTTTGCTTCATTAGCACGCCACATCGAGCACCTCGCGAGAGCCAAGGGCTACTCGGTGCTACTGGCGGACTCCCAGGAGAATGTCGAAGTCGAAGCGGAATCCGTGAAGCTCATGCGCAGCCGTCGTGTGGATGGCCTCGTCGTCGCACCGGTGGGGATTAGCGGGGATCACCTTCACCAGACGGGATCTGAGAACTGGCCCTTAGTCCTGCTCGATCGCGTGCCCACAGGCTATGCAGGCCCCTGTGTCACCAGTGATAACCGACAAGCCTCCAAGGCAGCCGTGCAACACTTCCTCGAACAGGGGCATCGCCATATCGTCTGTCTCCAAGGGTTACCTGCTTCATCCGCCAATCAGCAACGCGTGCTCGGTTATCAACAGGCGCTCCAAGAAGCCCGAGTCCCCGTGAATGCCAAGCTCGTGATCGGTCATGACTACGCCATCGAAACCGGACGTTCGGCTGTTCATGAACTCTTCAGCCAGTCAAACCCACGGCCCACGGCCATTATGGCCTTAGGAAACCTCATCGCCCTCGGAGCCTTGCAGGCTCTGCGCCATCTGAAACTCAAGGTGCCGGATGATGTCTCGCTCATCTCCTTCGACGAGCAGCCCTGGGCAGAGTTGGTGGATCCGCCGCTGACCACCCTCTCACAGCCTGTGGAGAAGATGGCTGAGACCGCCATGGATCTACTGTTTCAACAGCTCGCGCGCACCCCATTGAATTCTCATAAGCAGGAGATTCTTCTCCCTGTCACCCTGATCCAACGCGCCTCGGTCGCGCCGCTGGCAGGTTCCAACAGAATAAGATTGACCGAAAGAACTCCTTTGCGCAAACGTTTGCGCTAATCCAGCCATGAAACTCACCTCACGTCTCCTGCTGCCCCTTTTGGCCCTCAGCCTCATTGCTTGCAAACCGGCTTCCACCTCCGATTCCAGCTCAGGTAAACCCAAGGTCGCCTTGGTCATGAAATCCCTGGCGAACGAATTTTTCAGCAACATGGCAGAGGGAGCCAAGAAGCATCAGGCTGCGCATGCTGCCGACTATGAGCTTCTGGTCAGTGGCATCAAAAACGAAACCGACCTTTCCGAGCAGGTGAACCTTGTCGAACAAATGGTCGCTCAAGGAGCCAGGGCCCTCATTATCGCCCCGGCGGATTCCAAAGCCCTGGTGCCTTCCCTGAAGCGTGCTCAACAAGCGGGAGTTCTCGTTATTAACATTGATAACAAGCTGGATGCCGACGTGCTGAAACAAGCGGGGTTAAACGTCCCCTTCGTCGGACCCGACAATCGCGAAGGAGCTAAGAAGGTGGGAGATGTCCTGGCCAAAAAACTCAAAGCCGGAGATGAAGTCGCCATTATTGAAGGTGTCACCACCGCCTTTAATGGCCAGCAACGCCGGGCTGGCTTTGAGGATGCCATGAAGGCAGCAGGCATGAACATCGTCGCCACGCAAAGCGGTCAGTGGGAGATGGAAAAAGCCAACACGGTCGCGGCCGGGATTCTCAGTGCGCATCCCCACGTGAAAGCGCTGCTCTGTGCCAATGATAACATGGCTCTCGGCGCTGCCGCAGCTGTCCAATCGGCAGGCAAGTCTGGCCAAGTGCTCATTGTCGGTTTCGATAACATCAGCGCCATCAAACCCTTGTTGGAAGATGGTCGTGTCATCGCCACCGCAGATCAGCATGCTGATCAACTCGCAGTGTATGGCATCGAAGCCGCACTGAAGGTTCTCCAAGGTGGTGAAAACCCCGCCGATCAGACCACGGCGGTGGATGTGATTTCCAAGTGACTCTCACACCCATGAACTTCCGTCGCTGGGCAGATTTTTTCGTTCTGATTGCCGTCTGGGCAGGCATGATCGTGCTCTTCGGTTGCATGCGGGATAGCTTCTTCAGCGCCGCCACGCTGGGGTCGGTCGCGAATCGTATCCCTGCTTTAGCCTTGGTAGCCACAGGGATGACCTTGGTGATGGTCACGGGCGGCATTGATCTCTCGGTCGGCTCCTTGCTGGGATTCTGTGGTGCCATCGTGGGAGTCATGATGGCCGATCAGCACTGGGGGCTTCCCGGTGCCCTGGCCGTGAGCCTTGCTGCCGGCACTTTCATGGGATGGCTCACTGGAGCCGTGAGTGTGAAACTCCGCTTGCCTTCTTTCATCGTCAGCCTGGGCATGCTGGAGATCGCACGCGGACTCTCTTTCCTCACCACCGATTCACAAACGAAATACATCGGTGCAAGCATCGAGTCCCTTGGCGCACCGATTGGTGGGCTGGTCATCTCACCCGCCTTTGTTATTTCGCTGGTCATCGTGGCTGTCGGACAAATCATGCTCTCGCACATGGCTTTCGGCAGACATCTCATTGCCATCGGTGCCAACCGTGAAGCGGCTCTCGTCTCGGGCGTCCCCGTGGATCGCCCCCGCATTCTTGCCCACTCCCTGTTAGGCCTTCTCACAGGCCTAGCCGCAGTCTTCAACTGCTCTCGCCTCGGTTCAGCGGACCCCAATGCAGGTGTCGGATTCGAGCTCTCTGCCATTGCCGCGGTCGTTGTCGGCGGGACCAGTTTGATGGGAGGTCGCGGCTCCGTCGTAAAAAGCTTTCTGGGGGTGCTCATCATCGCCACTTTGGAGGCAGGCCTCGTGCAGATTGGTGCCTCGGAACCCATGAAACGCGTGGTCACTGGGGCAGTCATTGTTGCCGCCGTCTTGGCGGACACCTGGAGGAGAAAAGCATGAAAACTTGGTTATCCACTCTCGCGGCTTGTTTGGCCATCAGCACCGTTCACGGAGATATCCCTCGCATCATCTTCGATACCGACATCACGGGGGATGTGGATGACGTGCTGGCGCTCGCCATGCTGCATTCGCTGGCTGATCGTGGAGCCTGTCACTTGCTAGGTGTCACCATTTCCAAACAGAATCCTCAGACGGCGGCTTTTGTGGACGCTCAAAATACCTTTTATGGGAGACCTGATCTGCCCATTGGTGTCACCCGAGACGAAACGGCGCAAAAACGGGAGAGTCGTTATTTGAAGCTCGCCGATTCTGCTAATTATCCCCACAACATCCGCAGCAATGACGATGTGCCTGAAGCGGTGGCATTGCTCCGACAATTGCTCGCCGCTCAGCCGGACGGCAGCGTCAGCCTTGTCAGTGTCGGCATCGCTTCCAACATGGCCAATCTGCTGCGATCTAAAGCCGATACCGTATCTCCTCTCGACGGTCCTACTCTGATCCGGCAAAAGGTGAAGCTGCTATCCATCATGGCTGGCGCTTTTGAAACGATCGACGCCAACAATCATTTCCTGGAAGCCAACGTCATCAACGGCATTGCTGCCATGCAAACGGTGGCACGTGATTGGCCTCAAGAAGTGCCGGTTGTCTGGAGCGGTTATGAAATCGGAGTTTCCCTCCCCTATCCACGCCAGAGCATCGCGCGGGACTTTGACTACGTGCCGCATCACATCGTCAAAGAAGCCTACCTGCTCCACAGTGGTCCTGAGCATGACCGACCTTGCTGGGATCAAAGCAGCGTCCTCTATGCTGTGTTTCCTGATCGCGATATTTTCGGGCTTTCGAAAGGTGGTTGGGTGTCGGTGGAAAACGATGGTTTCACACGTTTCACCCTTCCCAAAAAAGATAACAGCTCCACACCGCGCGACCGCTTTCTCACTCTGACATCCGCTCAAAGAGCTCGTGCGCTGGAAGCGATGGTTCACCTGACGGCTCAACCTCCCAGAAAATGATCGTCATGCCAAAGCCTAACTTATTGTGCATTCTCACCAGTTTCTGCGTGTCAGCGTCTTTGGCAACAGCCGAACCGGTCAAAGTGATCTTTGACACAGACATGGCGAATGACTGCGATGACGTCGGAGCCCTAGCCGTGCTGCATGCTTTAGCTGACCGCGGTGAAGCTGAAATCTTGGCGGAGGTGACCAATCGCAAATGCCCGGGCAATGCGTCTGCCGCCGCATGTGCCGCCATCAACACCTACTATGGACGGGGCAACATCCCCATCGGCACAGACAAAGATGGAGCCAAGATTTCAGGGGGGAGAGCCAGCAGCTACACGCCGGCCCTGCGCGATGAATTTCCTCATCAAGCGAAACCCGATGACGAGATGCCTGATGCTCTGGCCATCTACCGCCGGACTTTAGCTGCGCAACCTGACGGCAGCGTGGTGATTTGTAGCGTCGGAGCTTTAAGCAATCTGGAAGATCTATGGCATTCTAAGGCCGATGAATTCAGCCCGCTTTCCGGCACCGAGTTGGTGATGAAAAAGGTGAAGCTCACCGTCATCATGGGCGGCGGTTTTCCACGCACCGCCAATCCTGAAACCAACATCAAGCTCGACCCACCGGCGGCTGTCAGCGTGGTCAATGAATGGCGAGGTCCGCTCCTGTGGCAGGGGTATGAAATCGGCGCAGCCCTCATCACGGGCTCAGAGCTTCAGGCTACCCCCTCCAATAATCCGGTGAGGCGAGCTTTCGAGCTGCGCATGCATCATGGCAAACCTGCGCTGGAACACGGCAAACCCAGCCATGATCAAGCCACCGTGCTACTCGCCGTGCGAGGTCCCCAACCCGAACTTTGGGACGTGGTGGATAAAGGGCGCGTGATCGTGGACTCCGATGGTCACACCGAATGGTCACGGGATTGGCCGCGCCCGCATCGCTACGTGAAAATCAAAAACGGTCCCTCCGCTTTGCAAAAGATTATCGGTGAACTGATGGCCGCACCACCTTCCAAAAGAACCCGCTAAATCTCACCCAACCCAACCAACCCTGCATGAAACGAACTTTATTCCCCCTGCTTCTGATTGCCCTTGGCAGTTGGTCTCAAGCCGCTCCCGTCAAGCTCATCTTCGATACCGATATGGGTAATGACGTGGACGACGTGATGGCTCTGGAGATGATTCACAACCTGCAAAAGCGTGGCGCTTGTGAATTGCTTGCAGTGACGATCACCAAGGATCATCCCCAGGCCGCAGCCTTCGTTGACGCCATCAACACCTTCCATGGCTATCCCGACACTCCCATCGGTGTCGTGCGAAATGGAGCCACTCCAGAACCCGGCAGATTCAACCTGCTGGCCGATGAAAAGAATGCAGATGGCAGCTTCCGTTATCCCCATGACCTCCTCAGCGGTGCGGATGCCCCGGAAGCTGTCGGTCTGATCCGTAAGCTGCTGGCAGCTCAGCCTGACAACTCTGTGGCCCTGGCTCAGGTCGGCTTCTTTACCAACTTCTCGCGCCTGCTAGACTCCCAAGCAGATGAGCATTCACCGCTCAGTGGTCGCGACTTGATCAAAAAGAAAGTCACGGTGCTCGCCATCATGGCAGGTGCTTTCCAGACGGTGAACTGGAATACGCGCCATCTGGAATACAATGTGATCAAAGACATCCCAGCCGCTCAGAAGCTGGCGGTTCACTGGCCCACCCCCATCGTGTGGAGTGGTTATGAGATCGGTGTCGCCGCCGCCTATCCGCATGTGAGCATCGAGAAGGACTTTGAGTATGTGAAACATCACCCGCTGAAGGAAGCTTACTATCTCTACAATCCACCTCCCCATGATCGTCCGACATGGGACCCGACGGCTGTCCTCTACGTCATCTATCCAGATCGCGGTTACTTTGATCTCTCCCCTGGTGGCGGTGTGACCGTGGAAGATAACGGCGCCACATGGTATCGTCCCACGAAGGATGGCAAAGGCCGCCACCGGTATTTAGTCATGTCTCCCGAGCAAGCTTCGCGAGTGCGTGAAGCGATTGTGCAGCTTTGTGTGGAACCACCTGCCAAGTAAGCTGATCAAACCTGATCTTTAAACTCAAAGGGGCGGCCATTGGACCGCCCCTTTTCGTTCACCGACTCACGACTTACGCCGACGGCGCATCATCAACAACAAACCTCCCACAAGCAGGAAGGAAACACGACCAGGCTCAGGAATGGCCACCACGGTAATAACACCTGCGCTCATAAAGTTCGAAACATCCCAGAAGTGACCGCCTCCTAAGTCTGGCAAGAAGAGATCCCCACCACCTGAACCTGATGAGCGGAAGTTGGTTCCCACTTCAAAGCTTCCAGTGATAGTTCCCCAATCCAAGATCTGCCAGGAGTCGCCACCGTTGGGCACATAAGCCGAGTCCCAACCCGTCACATTGAAGGTGGTGCCTGCATCCAGCGTCAGCGTGCCCAGCCCTTCGCTGGCAAGTTGATCACTGACACCCGAGGTCGAGCCGAGCAGGAAGCTCGCGCTGGAACCGGATTCAAAGCTCAAGTCCATCCCCGAAGCCCAGGTCAGCGTGCCGACAGTGCCAGCGCCCAAACCCGGACTGACAGCTCCATTCAGGGAAATGGTCGTATCTCCACGCACGGTGCCGACACCTGCAAGGACCCCATTCGCATTCACCGCGACATTTCCGAAACCGGTAGTGGCTGCGCTAGCAATCAGCAAGGTGCCTGTGTTGATCTGGGTTCCCCCGCTGTAGTTGTTATTGCCGGCCAGGATCAAGGTGCCGCCATTACCCGCCGTGATAAGGCCTGTCGTTCCGCCATTGATCTGGCTCACGTTCTTGAGTGTGCCGCTATCGAGAATCAAAGAATCCAAAGGCTGCGAAACTGAGCCGATGGCATGCCCAGTCATATCCAGGACCGCAGTGCCCGTGAGATTCAGAGTCGCTGAAGCGGCAGCCGCCCCTGTGGTGCCGATTTTAAGGATGTCTCCACCGATCTGAATGTCACCGCCTGTGAAATTCAGCACACCACTGGAGGGCGAGGTTCCCGTCGAGCTATTTTCAGCCATCGCGATGCCGCCCTCCCCAACAATCACCGTGCCGCCACCGATGTTCAGCGTGCCCACCACCGAATCGCTCTCCGTTCCCGCACCTCCTGTCTTCCTGCCGATGGAGATAGAAGTGACGTCCAGTGTCCCTTGATCAAAAGAGAACGTGCCGATGCCCGACCCGTTACCATTGGTGCGGATACCGATCTCCAAAGTGCTGAGTAGTAAATCCGCATCGTGCCCCAGAAGGTTCACGGTGCCTGAAAGATCATAACCTGTGCCCGCCGAGGAACTCAGGACGTGCATCACCGTTCGGCCAACCCCATCGGCAGCACGCACTTTCAGCGTCCCAGTGCTCCCGGCAAAGTTCAGGCTGCCGGTGCCACGCTGGCCCCGATCACCAACCGAAAGTGTGTTCACATTAAACACAGTCGTGCCTGCTCCCATCCTTAGCGCATTGCTACTGCCCCCCACACCTTGACGATCACCGATACCCAACAGCGAAGCCGTGATGGTGGTATTCTCAGCCAGCAGCAGAGAGGAAGTGGCATTACCAGAACCCGAAGAATTGCCATTGGCATCTCCTAGCCGGAACGTGCCGGAGCTGCCTAGATCCACGGAGAAATTGGCCAAACCAGACAAATCAACCACCACGCGGTTGGCATTCACGCTGCCCGTTCCACCGCCAATCTGGAAGCTGCCTCCAAGGCTATTCACCACCCACTGCCCACCCCCAGAGACGGTCAGCGCAGTGTTCGGGAAAACCGGAGTTCCAGTCCCGCTAGGAGCGACATTGATACCGATCAGAACATTGCCATTCACCTGAAGGGTCTTGCCTGAGCCGATGAGTATTTCGTTCGCCGTCGTGGTGTTGGTTTGCACCTGCAGCCCCCCCACCGTGGCACTACCCAGAGTCAGATCCAGTGAACCGACGGATGTGCTGGCCACAGTATCACCGAAGATCAATGGTCGAGTCGTATTGATCGCCTGATCCGCACCCGTCGCTAGCGTTCCTCCAGCAAGAATGAAATTCAGCTCATTCAGCACAGTCGAGCTATTCAGCGTCGTCGTTCCTGATCCAGTTTGAATGACCGTTCCCGCACCATTCACAGGTCCAACAATGCTGAGTGCTGAATCTGAACGATTAAAACGAAGCGTGCCCGTTGCCGCGGCTTCGACGGCCCCTGTTCCCAAAGTGCCCGTTGTTCCACCATCACCCACTGACAAAGTCCCCCACGTCACTTGAGTCTGTCCGGAGTAACTATTAGTGCCAGTGAAAATCACGTTTCCAACTCCAGGCGTTGCCACACCGACCTGGCCCGTGCCGTTGTCAGTGATGCTGACTCCCACCGTCAGAGCCTCAGTCACGCTTTCGTTCTGGAGATTCAGAACCGCGTCATCGTTCAGATTGACGCCTGCCGTCAAAGCACCCGTGCCACCGAAAGTGAGTGCTGAACTGGTCGAAGGCAGCAGAATCCCACCCGAAGCGATTCGGAGCGTCTCTGTCGCGCCTATCTGCACGAATGCAGCTTCTACACCCGCGCCACCGCTAGCACCTTGGAGCAAGGTATTGATCACCGTTGTTCCTGCGCCAAGCGTGACAGGACCAGAACTGCCAGCCTCGATGATACGAACATTCAGCGCCGCTCCATCTGGAATCACTCCGCCGAGGCGATTTACATCCGAAAACGTCGTGAGACCGACCAGTGCGCCGTCAACGGAATTGGTGGCATTCACCGCCCAACTTCCACCCACCGTAGCCCAGACACCAATGATGCCTGTTGTCGGATCGTTTAAGGTATCTGTGGTGGCAATGTTATCCTCACTGATGTGAAGGGTGCCGCTGATGTAGTTTATCGCATTGAGTTGGATCGTCGAACTGCCGGCCGAACGAATGATGCGGGCATTTCCATCAATGGTGGTGCCACTGACGATCTCTTGATGGGCAACCGTTCCCGCCAGATTCAACATCCCATCACGAATGATCAGTGAGGCGGAGTCTGCGAGCATCGATGCATCTGCCCCGTAACTGAGTTTCAGTTCGCCAGCATCAATCGTGGTGGAGCCCGAATAGCTGTTTCCTTTCAGCCATTCCAGCATCGCTCCCCCCGTCTTCACAATGGACAGTGAAGCATCCACTTCACCCGCCTGAAGCTGGAAAAAATTGATGCCATCACGGAAGATGATGCCGACGGTGGCGTCCGTGAGCTGATTGATGGTAATCACCCCTGGTGAGGTAGCGGCATTTTCAATGTAGCTATCGATCGTGGCGGCCCCTGTGGGATTGATCAAACTGCCGATGGTGATGTTTTGACCACCCGCCTGTAGAGAGGCATTGTGATGCATAATCACATCGTTAGCCGATGAGATGCTGGACGATTGGCCGAAGCGGACAAGATGCTCGCGGTCCACATCACTGCTGGTATTTCCCAGCGTCAGCGAGCCTGTCCAAGCCGAGTTATCGCCATTGAGACCAAACACAGGCCGCAGCACAAAGTCATCATTGGCACCGGTGATACTCCCATTGGTCGCATTTCCATTCCCACCTTGATCCACACGAGTGGTGATGCTCTTCGAACCGATGATGTCGCCATCAAAATTGATGAAAATCGTTTCCACATTCAGCGCGGCACCATAAGAACGCGTATCGTTACGCGTGTTGGCAGCCGCCGTGCTCGAACTTGTTTCATTAAACTGGTCAGTGGAGTTCCTCACGTCATCTTGGTAAAAGAAGGTGACATCATCGTTGAGTGTCAGATTCCCGGCAAAATTGACTACATCCACATCGGCCATGTAGCGGGCTCCAATGTGCTTCGCCTGGGTGCCTGCGCCTTCATCTGCACGCACGATGATGTCCTGGGTGATGGTCGAGACATCTCGGTAACCTCCCTCATCACGGAAGAACAGCTGAACTGTCGTATTGCCACTGACTGCCTCACCTGCGAGTTCGGCAGATAGGTTATGCCCCAGGATGATCGGCATCGTGCCTGTGCCGAGGGCATATCCAGCACTGTAAATTTCCACAAGCCCTTCATTGACGATGAGCTGCCCAGTCCACTCAGGGTTATTCTCACGGAAGGCCAGGGCACCAGCACCAATTTTGGTGATCCCGCCATCGCCCGTCAGATACCCACCGGCATTATTCAAGTGAGTGGTTCGGCGTCCGACATTGATCGTCGTTGCGCCAGCAATGGTGTCTGCAGTAGAAATGCCATCCAGCGTGCCTATATGCCCCAGGCTATCGAGTTTGATCACACCGTTCAGTACAAGGTTACGATCATTGGCCGCAAGCAGAGAGACATTCAGCGTGCTGCCGCCTTCGAAGGTAAACCACTCTTGCATCGTCGTGGTTTGGTTGGTCGAGGTTCCCGTGGCAGCGATCTCTAAGGTAGCACCACTACGGACAATGGTTCCATCCAAGAAAGCACTGTTGGACCCGAACGGAGAGCGTGTGGTGGAACCCTCGACGCCAGGAGCCCAGATCAATGTACCTTCACGAATATCGGTGAGTCCGTTGTAGGCGTTATCAAATTGAGTAAGCACCAATGTGCCTGCTCCGAGCTTATCCAAACGCCCCACAGCCACATTCGAGACATACCCAAAAACACTGGCCTCCGAGGCCATTTGACCATTGACCGTCAGAGTTGTGGAAGCCTCCACATCAATCGCTCCACCATTACCGCCGAACAGAATTCCGCGATTTGCATCCAGGCTCATGTCCGCAGAGGTGTGAAGAGTGCCTCCGTTGAAGTAAAGATTGTTTGCTGTGAGCGATACTGGCGTTACACCCAAAGCAGACTGGGAGGAGATGGAGACACTGCCTCCGTTAAAGTAAGTGTTACCCGTGTAGGTATTCATGGCCGTCAAGACCATGTCCCCCGTGCCTGTTTTCACCAAAGAAGCGCCTCCAATAGCGGATTCGATGGTGAGGGTTCCCGCTCCATAATGATGAATGATGAGATCGTTTCCGCCGCCGGCAGAAAGGGTGCCTCCAGTGATTGTTTTCGTTGAGGTAGACACATCAATCCCTGAGCTGATGAGAAGGCCACCACTGGTGATGGTCAGTCCTCCCGCATCCACATTCACAGTGCTAGCGACATTGGCATCGAAATGAAGGCTGTTGATGCTTGCACCAGCATTGGTCGTTGCTGCGCCAAAGCCTGAAGCTCCTTCACTGATATCGTTACCGTTCGTCCAGAGCGAAGTATTATCTTCATTCTGACGGGTAGCACCGCTAAAGCCGGTGATATTCCCCAACGCATCCGCTCTCATTGCAAAGTCCGTGGCAAAGGCTGTGCCTATGCCGCTACCGTATGAGGAGTAGGCAATCAAAGATCCGGCCGCAGGCGCAGTGGCACCATTGAGGGTGATCACCGAGGCCACACCACCATTGGTATTTTCCACCAAAGCCAGCGTGCCACCCGACTCACGAGTAAAGGTCGCTGTCGTGGCGCCAATATTCAGCGTCGTCGTCCGCCCAGCCGCCGAACTGACAATCACATCCGTGCCACCCGCCATGATGCGCACATCACCCGTGAGGTTTTCTGTGCGATTGCTCGTTGCCGTCCCATCCATTTCCAGGCCACCACCCCCAAAAATGGTGCGTGCTCCGGTGGCAAAGCGGACACCCGTTCCGAGTGTATAATTCGTTAGCCTCAGCAAACCTCCCGAAAGGAAAACACCTTCCACATCCGATGCCTGGCTGCTATTGCGGCTGTTGTAGTTGACTGTCCCACGGCCAATCTTGGTCAACCAGGAAGAGACATTGCCCCCCTGGTCATCCAGCCAGAAATTCAGATCTACGGTGCCACCTTCCGCCGCATAAACGGATAGATCACGATTAAAGCCCACACCGTTCGTCGAGCTGGCTTGCGTGAAAAGAATCCGCTCATCACCATTACCGAAAGTGACCGTGCCAGAGGTGTTCGTGCCCGCCAGCATTGTATTGCCGAGAGCATTAAAATTATTGCTGCCATCGCCGCCGATATCAATGCGACTGATGTTCAGCACCTGCCCTGGTTTGGTCAGGATGATGGCGTTATTCGCGGTGCCATTGTTAGTGCCGCCCGCTGTGCCACCCATGCGAATACCACTCTGGCCATTGCCTGTCGTGGTGGCCGCTGCTGCGCCATCGGTGAAGAAGTTGCCATCACCTTCATAACGCAGGATACCCTGCTCCACATAGATACGCCCTGCCGAGTCCCACTGCTGGCGGGCATTCACGACCAGCTCATTACTGCCACGGATCTGGAATCGCAGGACTTGGTTTTCCACATTCGAATTGATGGGCAAGCCTCCACCTGCAGCACCATTGATGTTATCCTTGAATTGACCGTTGAGGTTGATGATACCTCCCGTGGCGCTCGTCCCGTTGGTCGTCAGCAGTCGTGCATCATTCAGGGCCGTATCGGTATTGATCGGATTGGCGATGTCGTTGGAATAGATATCACCATTGATGTTCAAGGTCGCCAGGGCATTTGTGCCAATACGGGATTCGAAGACCCAGTTACCTGAGCTATCGACCGCATCGATGATGACGTTGCCACCCCAGGTATTGTTGGTGCCATTGCTATAAAGAATCGTGCGGCTGGCATCCGTAACCCCCACATAGAGGTCTGGAGCCGCGCCACCTGAGACGGAACTTACAATATTAGTCCCGAGATCAAGATAAAGACTGCCGGAGCCTTGGATATTGACGATGTTCGAATTCCCCAGTGCATGTTGATCACGCAACACCAAGAGACCTTCTGCAATGTTAGTTGGGCCGGAGTAGCTGTTCGAGTTATCGAGATAGATCGTCTGTGCACCCGCTTTGGTGAAACCACCTGTGCCTCGAATTTCGGAACGAATGAAGGCACTGTTACCACTTTCATTGACGAAGATGGCCTCGCGGCTGCCGAAGTCTAAAATACCGCCCGCGATAAACTGATTCCTTCCAGGGTTCGTGCCCGTGACATCCCTTCCGAAGAGGACCATGCCTGAGCCATCGGTATTCCCCGAGAGACCCGTGTTAGCAGCCAGGGAATCGCCAAGATACAGAACCGCCCCCGGATTGAGCACCAGGGCCGCGCCGATTTCATTGGTGTTTTGGCTGTTGCTCGCCGCAGTGGGCACATTCACACCGAATCGAAGCGAATTGACGGCCGAGTTAGCGGTCATCCGCACCGGACGAGCTTCATACCAATTCACATCGCCATCACGATCCACGTTGTAGTTGATCATCAGGTTCTGATCCAACGTTCCCAATGTGGTGGGGTTGATGGTATGGATCACACCGCCATCCACCAGGGTGGAACTCTTGAGATACTCCGTATCGAAATCGAGCGGACGCAATTCCGTCGGATTCGTCTTATCAAAGGTCATGAAGTGATTGGAGATGTTATTGACCCCTCCAAAGGCACCGATCACCAGCGTTTGATTCGTGCTGCCATTAGCACCACCGCCGCCTTTTAGCACAGCAGAGGCTCCTTGATCCGCGATGTTGAGTCTGGCATTGCCGCCCAGATAGGAGCCAAAGGCACCGGGGGTGTTATCCAGCACCTGAAACTGCGCGATGGCACCCACGCTACGATTAAAGCTGCTGAAGGTCAGTGTGGTGGACTGCGGTGTGGTGTCATCCAGATCAAAGTTGATCTTGCCAGACCCTGTCTCAACCGTCAGCGCCCCCAAGGTTTCCGAGGTGGCTGCACTGGCATTTCCCACCATGCGAAGACGCCCTTGGCCACGCAGGATGATTTCTGCGGTATCAGTAACACGGTTCAAATTCACCGCCTTCGAGTTATCCAGATAGAAGCTGCCATCGCGGCTCATGATTAATTTTGAAGCCGCAGAGAAGGCACCGTCCGCCCCCGAGAGCGTGAGACCACCTTTAGCCGTCAAAGCCGCCCCTCCGGGTCCAGCACGCTGCACATAAATCTCACCCTGGATCGTGTTGTCAGCCTGGAGGTTCAGACTACCAATATTGACCTTGCTGAATCCACCCGTGCCACTGATGACTCCCGTTACATAATGAACCTCCGGCGTTCCTGCGACCGAGGTGCTGGTGTCATTGACATCGATGATATTCGTGGCCGCTGCCCCTGTGATTTGTAAGTTACCACTCAGGATCACCATGCCATCGCCATTGACGGGCGTCAGGTTACCAAGGTCAGAGACCAGCATGCCCCCATTGAGGAAGAGATCCGAAGTCAGCGTGGATTCAGTATTGACCAGATAAAGGCGGGGTAAGGTGCGGAAACCCGTATTGCCCGTCGTGACCAAGCCATCTCCGATATAAATCTCCGGCGCATCAATAACATTAGAATCCGCCGTGCCTGCAATACCATCAAAACGAGCCTCGCCATTGTAAATGTAGAGATTGCCCATGCCCGAGAGAGTGCCCTTTGCCGTGCTGGTATTGTTGGCATTCCAGTAAACTCGCCCTGCTCCGGTTAGCGTGATGTCATGGCCAGCAGCCGTCCACAGATTCCTAAATTCAATGTTGGTGTTGGCAAAGATGGTCAGGTCGTCATTGAGCAAAACTTGAGCATCGATGCGATCTCCACTGTTAGGATTCTTATTCGGATCCGTCGTAGTGCCACCCGTCTTGACGCTGTGATCCAGCAACGCCCCAAGGCCACCGTTATCGAAGATGAATTTGCCACCGCTGCTGACAGAGCCTAGGACGAACGCATGAGTTGCATTGGTGTCCCCTAACCTCAGTGTGCCGAGCGTCACGTCGATACTGCCCGAGCCATCGACCAGTGAAATCGTTCGCGTAGCCCCAATGTCGTGGACCACACTGGCCGTTGCTCCGACACCGCTAGGGTAAGTGGAAGAAGGTGTTGCTCCTGTCCAACGACTTGCATCCCCCCAATTGCCATCTGCGTTCACATTCCAATCCGCAAAAGAACCTGTCTGAGCTATGGCAGGGGTCGCAAGAGTGACTAAGCTCGCCCATGTGGCATTGAACATCAGCGAAGAGATCTTCGGGAAGAGAGTGCGGGCACTTGTAGACAGGGAAGTAAGCCGAGTGCTTGGCATAAGAAATGACAGGTAGAGACGACAGCACCGACAATCCGGAAGGGGAATCCGTATGCAGAGAGCGGCCTTGGGGTGGGGGTTGGAACTGGCCCTGGGCTCAGCCGGGGCATTTGCTCAAAATGAACGCGATTTAGCAATCCCCATATCCCCTCAAAGGGCCTTGTGTTTCCATAAAGGAAACACTCGTTAGAATACGTTTTTCCTTCCCGGCTCTCCAACGAGAATGCTATCCGCTAAGAGCCCACAAATGAAGTCGGGCCTTGCATTCACCCCTGAAAAAGATTTCTGGACTACGCTTGCAATGCAAGGCTGATGGCGTCTCGTCACGTTTTAACTTCCTTTATCATGGCCAGAATCTCTGCAGCCTCCGTTGTCGTCGTGGGGTCCCTGAATGTGGACCATATCGCTTCCGTGAAGAGTCTGCCCACTGCGGGTGAGACCGTTTCGGCGACCTCTCTGGAAAAACGCTTCGGCGGTAAAGGAGCCAATCAAGCCTTGGCTGCAGCTCGCCACGGGGCTCAGGTGACGTTGATTGGATGCCTCGGAGACGATCCCGACGGCCGGGACTACCGCAATCATCTCCGTCGTGAGGGGATCAACTGCAGTGCGGTGAATACTGTCAAAGGCGGCACCGGCAGCGCCTTCATCGCCGTCGATGCCAAAGGGGAGAATCAGATCATCGTTATCCCGGGCGCAAATGCAGCTTTGACAGCCCCCTCTCTCAAGATGCAACGCTCTCGCATCGAGGTGGCCAAAGCCCTGCTGGTACAGCTGGAAGTACCTCTGGATACGGTAATCGAGGCCATCAAACTCGCCAACGGCCGCGAGGTGCCTGTCGTTTTGAATCCTTCTCCGGCTCAAGCCGATTTCCCCTGGGGCGAAGTGACCATCAATGTCTTGATCGTCAACAACGGAGAGGCTCGCCAAATCTTCGGTGCCGATGCCGATGACATCGCCGATGAACTTGATGCCTGGAAACAGCGCCTGAAAGAGAAAGGGGTGCGTACTCTGGTCGTTACCCGAGGTGAAAAATCGACTTTGGTACTCACCGACTCGGGCTTGAAAAAAGTGGCCACCCACAAGGTCAAACCTATCGATACCGTGGGTGCAGGAGATACCTTTGCAGGAGCCTTCACGACTCATCTGGCTGAGGGCTCCCCGCTGCTGGAGTGCGTGCGCTGGGCCAATACCGCAGGGGCGCTGGCCACCCTTAAAGTGGGCGCTCAGGAAGGCATTCCTCATCGCGGGGATGTCCAGAGTGCACTCTCTGCCTAGAGGCCCCCTCCACGAGCATCCAGTTGCTACCGAGCATTTCTCCGCTTGGTTTGGGCATGCGCTCTTTCTTTATCCTGCTGACCTCAGTCGCCTTCACCTTTCGTCTGGCATCCGGGGCCGAGCAGGCAAAGCCCACTCACGCCGACGTGGCCTATGGAGGCCACCCGAAGCAGGTGCTGGATTTCTATCAAGCCCCCGGCGAAGGCATTCACCCACTATTGTTTTTCATCCACGGTGGTGGGTGGATGAGTGGGGATAAAGCCAATCCTGACTTTCTACCACAATGCCTCCAAGCCGGTATCTCGGTTGTATCGATCAACTATCGCCTCATCCCCGATGCAAGCCCGGACAAGCAGATCCCGGCTGTAAAAACCTGCCTGGACGATTGTGCCCGGGCCTTACAATTCGTGCGCAGCCAAGCCCACGAATGGCAGATAGATCCCACTCGCATCGGAGGCTGCGGCGGCTCTGCGGGTGGATTCAACTGCCTCTGGTTGGCCTTCCACCCCGACTTGGCTGATCCTCAAAGCAGTGATCCTATCGCTCATGAATCCACACGTCTAAGCTGTGTGCTTGCCTTCGTGCCGCAGACCTCACTCGATCCCCAGCAAATGCGCGATTGGATTTCTAACAATGATTACGGTCACCACGCCTTCCTGCTGCCGAGCTACCAGGAATTCATCAATCGCCGCCAGGAGTTGATGCCGTGGATCCAGAAGTTCTCGCCTTATGAACTGGCCACCTCGGACGATCCTCCCGTTTATCTTTTCTATGATTCTGCACCCGCCATGGGAAAAGAGGCCAAGGACCCGCCGCACTCCGCCAACTTCGGCGTCGGTTTGGAAAAGAAACTCAACGAAGTCGGCATTCCCTATGAACTGAACTACATCGGAGCTCCACCCGTGAAGCATCCTGACTTGTTTGGGTTTCTGTTAGAGCATCTCAAATAACCAAAACGGGGAAACCAGTGTGGTTTCCCCGTTTTGTTTCAAGACTTTAGGAGTTCAGATTGCTACACAAAGCTTCGGCTCAAAAGTTCCACTGGAGTTGCAAACCTAGACGATCCACATCTTCCACATCGTTGTAAGGTGCGGTGGAGGTGTTGGTGCGAGTGAAGGTGTGGGTATACATCAGTGCCAATTCGATTTCTGGACGAGGTGACCACTCCAGACCGATATCGAGCTCAGTTACGCGATCCCATGGCGAGTTGGTGCCGAACTTGCGGCCACCATCATAGTGGTTGTAGCGAACGAATGGCAACCAAGCGGCTTGACCATCCTTGATGCGGTAGCTGGCCTGTACATATCCACCTTGGAGGGATGTGGATTCGATCGCCGTCATATCGTCCGTGAGCTGGGGCCCGCGACCCCAGTTCCATTCGGCCTCGATGCCGAAAGGTTGCGGATACAGAATGTAGGAGAGAGCCACACGTTCATCCTTATTCCCGTGCTCCGGAGACGCTGGCGTGCCCACGCCAGGAATGCTCGAAACTCGGGAAACATAGCTTCCGGTATAACCCTGAATACCAAACTCCATGATCTGCTTGTTACTAAACTCCACAGGGTAACTGAAGCGAGCCACATAGTGAGGCTGGCCGTTCAAGTCCCCTCGGTTCAAACCCTGGCCATTGTAGGCACCGATGCCAAAGACCCCATAGTCGCCGGAACCTTTGAGGCCCTCTTTGACCAGTTTGCTGAAGAGCTTGCGCTTTTCTTTCGGTGCCCAGTAGAAGTAGGCACCGATGTCACGCTCACCTTCGACTGCCGAGTTAAGGGCGTCTGGACGCTCAAGGGCGGCTCGGTTCTGGCTGGACTGCATGTTCACGAAGCCGAAGGGAACCTTGGACTGACCCACGCGGAAACGGAACTCCTTATCAGCATCCAGAGCGATATCTGCATAAAGATCACGCATCTGTAGCGCGTAGTCGCCACTACCAGTGGAACCCGCAAAATCGGTCTGCGCATAGATATAAAGATGGTCGGTGACATCTCCACTCAGCACCAACCGACCACGGCGGATCATGAAGGATTCCATATCGCTGACGGAACGGTCATTCGGCACACTCAGATCTCCCCCGTTGTCGCCATAGACAGCCGTGTAGCGGAACTGGGCATACCCACGGAAGCTCAAGTTTTCATACCACTTGCCGTCCAACATCTTTTCCAGCAGGTCCTTGGGATTCTCGGCGGAAAGTTTGTCGAGCTCGGCGAGAGATTTGCGGCTTTCGGCGATATGGGCATCCAAGGCCTTCATTTCTGCCTCCGTTTCGGCAATCCGGGCCTCCATCTGCTGGAGGCGTTGTTCGGTCGGGTAGCTCTCCACAGAAGCGACGGCAGGCGCAGGTGCAGCCGCCGGAGCGGGACTGGCTGATGGCACATCCTTAGCGGAGTCCTCCTTCGCCGTGGCCACGAGGAGATCATATTCCTCTTGGGTGAT
Source organism: Prosthecobacter debontii (assembly GCF_900167535.1). Taxonomy (NCBI): domain Bacteria; kingdom Pseudomonadati; phylum Verrucomicrobiota; class Verrucomicrobiia; order Verrucomicrobiales; family Verrucomicrobiaceae; genus Prosthecobacter; species Prosthecobacter debontii. Next base: position 58,132 of record NZ_FUYE01000001.1, on the reverse strand, counting down.
GGAACCCTTGGCCTTCATGATTTCAAACAGCTTCAGAAGAGCCGCATTATCGGCCAGAACCTGAGGCGGCAGAGCCAAGGTAAAAAGGGTAAGGAGGGCGGTGCCGACACGGAAGCTCTGTGACAGCTTTGACAAGAGGGTTGATGTGACGCGGTTACTTAGTGACATGCGCGTCACATTTGAAACATCCGCGGGAAATGCGTAGCGATCATGTGTGACATGTTCGTCACACAACCTGTCACATGGGCCCGTTTTGTGACGTTTTCCTGTCACAAAGCAGGTAAATTCGGCTGATAGTTGATCCTCCCCCGCTTCTTTTTACCCTGTTATCATGGAACGCAGACGACTCGGACGCAGTGGCATTGTAGTGACAGACATTTGCATGGGGACCATGACTTTCGGTCTCCAGGCCGATGAAAAGACCTCTTTTGCAATCATGGATCGGGCTTATGAAGCCGGAATTGACTTCTTCGACACCGCCGAAATTTACCCTGTGCCCCCCAGCGCCGAGCTCGCAGGTGACACCGAGGCGATCGTGGGTCGCTGGCTGAAAACGAAACGCCGAGAGGAAATCATCGTTGCCACTAAGGTCACGGGTCCGGGTCACGGCTGGTTTCGCCCACCCCTTCGAGGAGGCTTCACAGCTCTGGATCGCCGTCAGATTCATCGCGCCTGTGAGGACAGCCTGCGGCGGTTGCAAACGGACTACATCGACCTCTACCAGACCCATTGGCCGGACCACGGCATGCGCCAAGAAGATACCCTGGAGGCCCTCACAGAGTTGGTGAAGCAGGGAAAAGTCCGCGCCATCGGTTGTAGCAATGAAACAAGCTGGGGTCTGATGAAAAACCTCTGGGCCTCCGAAAAGCATCATTTGGCTCGCTTTGACACCGTCCAGAACAACTTCTCCCTCATCAATCGCCGCTGCGAAAATGAATTGGCGCAGGTCTGCCGGATGGAAGGCGTGAGCCTTCTCCCCTACTCCCCCCTGGGCGGCGGGGTGCTGACAGGCAAATACAATCAAGGTGCTCTCCCCACGGGGGCCCGCTTTAGCGATTACCTCGTCAATGGCGGGGAACGCCAGAAGCGCATGGCCAAACGTTTCGTCAACGAGCGCACCCTCGCCACAACCGCACGCCTGCAACAGATCGCCGCCGATATCGGGGTGAGTGTCACTGCCCTCTCGGTGGCCTGGAGCAGGCAGCACAACTTTGTGGGCTCGACCATCATTGGAGCTACAAGCGTTGAGCAACTCGATGAGAGTCTGAAGGCCAAAGATCTGATTCTGGATGCCGCAACCCTCCGCCGCATTGACGAGTTGGATGTCGAAATCCCCAATCCGATGACGGAAGACGGATTGCGACGGCTTTAAACGATCTGCCATCTGTATTCCTAGCATTCTTCCCCCCTCGCCATGTCACGGCTGCGAAAGCTCCTCATCTTAGCCGTTGTCGTGACCTTGTCTTGGGGGCTCTATGATGGGATCAGCAGGTATCGAGCCCACCAGGATGCTGCGCGTTTTGCCCAAACCCAGAAGGTGATGGAAACTCGACAAGATCGAGCCACCACTCTTCCGGGGGATGAAATCCTGAAGCATTATGCGTCTCCCGAGACACGCCCAGAGGAGGATCTGGACATGCTCGCACATGCCTTTTCAAATCTCATGCTTCTCGTCAAAGGTGACTCGCCCTTTCACATGGGGGCGAATGAAGAATTCGCAGCCGCCCTCCGTGGGAAGAACCGCAGCCACTTGCGTTTTGTGTCAGACTCCCACCGGGCTTTCAATCCCAACGGTCAGCTTTTGGATCGCTGGGGCAGTCCGCTTTATTTCCACACCGTCTCACAAGACCGCGTGGATATCCGCAGTGCTGGACCTGACGGCCAAATGTGGACGGACGATGATCTCCATCGTCATTACGACGGCAGATTCATGAAGGGGGAGGAACTCAATCCGCCGAGTTTATGGAGGACCGAGTCCAAGCCCCCCAAAGGTAAGTGACCGCCCGCAAGCTTCGCTGCCACGCGAGACACAGAGCCCTTTCCTACCTTAAGGGCACTTCAACAAACGGCTTGCAGGCTGCCCGGCGACCTCGTTTGATGCGCCACGTCATGCATGACCTTGCCTTTAGCCTGCCGGACTTCAGTGGCATCATCGAATCTGTCAAACGCGCCTTCTCAGGCAGCAGCATGACGACAGGGGGCTTGATCGTGGTCGCCTTCTTAGCGGGGTTGGCCTTCGCACGTGGCATTGTGAAGCAGATTCTGACCATGGCCAGCCTCGGGGCCGCCGTGCTGGCCGGGCTTTACGTCTTCCAGCATCGGGCCCAGATCTTTGGCGCCTATGGGGCCAATATGAGCACGGATACGCTGCTCATCATGTCAGGCGCCGCCGCTCTGCTGACTTTCTTCATCGTCCGCGCTGTGATCAATCTGGTCGCAGGCTTTGGCCTGCTAGCCTTCCTGGCCAACATCACAGGCTGGAAGGCGGGACTGCTGAGCCTACTTCCTTCGGGGGTCATCGTCTGGCTGAGCACTCTAGTGTTGCGCCTCGTCGGTAGCGTTTACGGGTTGGAGAATGCCTCCGTCCAGCAGAGTGGAAAAGGCAGCACCAGTGACTTCGGAGCCTGGGTGCAGCAACTCGCGCAGAAGGTGGACCGCACCTCCGTTGGACAGTGGGTGGAAAAGCTGGACCCCTATGATCTCAAGGCCACGGCGAACCTCGCACGCCTACTCATTCTCTGGCCCGATGGCCGTGTCTGGCAGCAAATCGCAGCGAAGAGCCCCTCCATGGCCCAGGCCCTCAATCACCCTGAACTGGGCAAACTGGGCCGTGACCCGAAAGTGCGCCAAGCCATCGAGCGGCAAGACTTCGCCGGACTCATGCAGCTTCCCCAAGTCGTTGAAGTGGCCAACAATCCAGACCTTGAGCCATTCCTCAAAGGCTTGGCGCTGGAGCAAGCGATGGACAACATCGTGTATCAACAAAGGCGGTAAAACGGCGAAAGTCGAAATCTCCATGACGAATCTGGCGGGTCAAACCGTCTGAGTTTTTGCCCCTGTTGTCGTCATTGGTTTTTGTACTCGCCCTTCATGCCCGATCGTCCTTCTTCATCCCTGTCTGCCGCGCGCCGCCTGCTTCAGTTTGCGCGGGCGCACTGGCGCATGGCCTTGTTGCAGTTCGTTTTGGCCGTGTTCGGCACCTCATTGATCATTGTCTTCCCTGGCGTGGTGCAGTGGTTTGTGGATGACATCATTCCGAGTAAAGACATCGCGGGCATTTGGAAGGCGGGAGGGCTCGCTGTGGGGGCCTTTTTTCTGCGCGAGTTTCTCTTCTACGTCCGCACGCGGGTAAACAGTGTCTTTGAGCAACGGATGATTTTCGACCTGCGGGGTCAGCTCCATCGCAAGATCGCCCGCCTGCCTTTGAGTTGGTTCGATCGACAAAGCACGGGGGATATCCTCACGCGCATGGCCGATGACGTGCCCGCGACTCAGCGCGTGATCCTGGAAGGCATTGAGCAAGGCCTCACCTCCATCCTTCAGATCATCATCAGCGCAGTGGTCATGTTTTACACGAACAGTGCCTTCGCACTCATCGTCATGATCCCCACTCCTTTCATTGCCGCCGGAGGATGGTTGTTCGCTCGCTGGGTGGCGCCTCGGGCCAAACTGGCACGGGAGGCCAGCAGCCACATGAATTCCCTCCTGCATGACACCATCACGGGCATCCGGCAGATCAAAAGCTACACGGCGGAAGACACCAAGCAGGAAGACTTCAATGAAGCCAGTCACCGACTCAGACAGTCTCAACAGCGGCTGATGACCGCCTGGGCGGTTTACAGTCCGCTCATGGGTTTCTTCGGCAGTTTCGGCCTCGTCATGCTGCTCAGCCTAGGGGCCTATGGGACCATCCAGGGGGAAATCACCACGGGCGAGCTTTTCAAATTCATCTTCTTGTTAGGCTTCTTTTTCGAACCCATCGCCCGCCTGCATGGGGTGAATCAAACCCTCGTCACGGGACTCGCCAGTGCGGAACGTGTCTTCAAGATTCTCGATCAAGAAGGCGAGGAAGATCTTGAACGCGGCCAGGCCCTCATCCGGGCTCAAGGGGCCATCGAGTTCCAGGATATCGGTTTCGGTTATCAGCCTGAAAAGCCCGTTCTCCAACATCTCCACCTCACCGTTCACCCACGCCAGACGATCGCCATTGTCGGGGCCACGGGATCGGGCAAATCCACCCTGTTTCAACTCCTCACGCGTTTTTACGATCCTCAATCCGGCAGCATCACCCTGGATGGCAAGGACATCACGGCCTACAGCCGCATCTCCTTGCGCGACTCCATCGCCTACGTCACTCAAGACGCCTTTCTTTTTGCTGGGACCATTCGGGAAAACCTGCGTCTAGGGAAACACGATGCCACCGAGGAGGAACTCTGGCTCGCCCTGCGTCACGCTTGTGCGGAAGAGTTTGTTCGGCAGCATCCCAATGGACTTGATGCCCAGGTGGGCGAGCGTGGGGTCATGCTCAGCGGTGGCGAACGCCAGCGCATCGCCATGGCTCGGGCGTTTTTGAAGGACGCTCCCATTCTGCTCTTGGATGAGGCCACGAGCGCCGTGGATAACCGCTCCGAGCAACTCATCCAGCAAGCGCTGGAAACCCTCCGCCAGGACCGCACTTGCCTCGTCATCGCCCACCGCCTCAGCACCGTCGTCAGCGCCGATGTCATCTACGTCATGCGCCAAGGCGAGGTGCTGGCTCACGGACGGCATGAGGAGTTGCTGGAATCCTGTGCCTATTACCGAGAGCTCGCCAGCTTAGCTTTATTGTGAAGCGACTGACCTCGCCCTCCAAGACTGGGGAAACAGAGTCCAAGACACTTGGGCCACAGACCGTGAGCGCAGCCCTCGGCTTCGTGTCTCCCAGCAAAAACGCCAAAGCCTGCGCTGGGTTCCCGCTTTTTGGACCCAGGCTTTTATCCACCGGAGATCGAATGAATCTCCGTCCCTGGAGACATCGGACTCCAGGTGTTCAAAAGACTCGTTGGGGAGAAATATGAATCATTCGAGGCACCGAACAGAGCTTTTGACCGACTGGAAGGGACTTCAGGGTCACTGGAAAAGGCTTCGGGCCAGCTAGAATCAGCTTCCGGGCGCATCCTGTCGGATTTCTAGAGCCTGGGGAGGAGTGGGGCCCGGAGGATGTCGGGCTTGGCCTAGCAGGAGGGTGTGTTGGGCTTACGCCTTGGTTTTCCCTTACGGCATGGGGTTTTTCTCCAGGAGCTGCCAGCGGTGCTGCCAGGCGTGGGAGAGCTTTTGTACGAGCTGATCCACCTGCTGGACCTCGCTGCAATGGATGCGGACGAGGGGGATGCCCACCTGGGCAAAGATGGCATTGACGAGCATGTCCCGCTCTTTCGCGGCTTTTTTCTCGTGGCTGGCGTCGTCCAGCTCAATGGCGAGCATGGGCATCCAGTCTCCGGTGCGGCAGACGAGGAAGTCCACATGCTTTTGGCTGATTTTATTGAAGGCAACCTTGTCGTGCCCATGATCAAGGAAGTCCGCCAGGCGCGGCTTACACAAGATGTGGCAGCGGCCATCCGAAAGACTGGCGAGGACGGTGTGAAAGTGGGCCTCAGTGGAGCTGAGGAGCGGCTTGGCCTGATACTTCCACTCGAGAGCGATCCGTGTATCCGTATTCGGTGCGATGAGCTGCATGGCGGACGAATTGGAGCCGATTTTGGGCAAGACCGAGGCTTGATCTCATGCCTTTGGTGTCAACGCTGCATAGTCGATGGTGCGCAGACGGGGCTGTTTTTGCCCCATGCGTGGCACGCAGTCCAGGAGAGCCTGGGTGTAGGGGTGTTTGGGATTCGTGAGAATCTCGGCGGTGGGCCCGGTTTCGACGATCTCGCCACGGAACATGACCGCCACCCGATCCGCCACGTCTTTGATGATGCCAAAGTTGTGGGTGATGAGGATCAGGCTCATGTCCAGGCGCTTTCGCAGATCAGCCAGGAGTTCCATGATCTGTTTCTGAATGGTGACGTCCAGTGCCGTGGTGGGTTCGTCAGCGATGAGCAGCTTGGGCTGGCAGCACAGGGCCATGGCGATCATCACACGCTGCTGCATGCCTCCGCTGAGTTCGTGCGGGTAGGCACGCAGACGTTTTTCCGGCTCGGTGATGCCGACGAGGCGCAGCCAACTGAGGATCTCGGCATCGCGATCCTTCACCTCGGGGCGATGGAGAGCCAGAGCCTCACCGATCTGGGTGCGGACAGTGAGGACGGGATTCAGTGAAGTGGTGGGCTCTTGGAAGATGTAGGCGATCTCCTTGCCGCGGATTTTACGCAGCTCCTTTTCACTCATCTTCAGCACCTCGTGTCCAGCGATGCTGAGATGCTCCGCCGTGATGCTGGCGGGGGGCTCGGGAAGCAAGCGTGCTAGGGCCAAGGCGGTGGCGCTTTTACCACTGCCACTCTCCCCGACAATGGCGATGGACTCGCCCTGCCGGAGTTCCAGGCTGAGTCCTTTCACCGCCTGAGCGGGAGGTCCTCCATGGCGGCGGAACTCGATCTTCAGGTCACGGATGCTGAGGAGGGATGCCATGGGTAATGAAGCGAGAGGGTTTTAACTCTGGCGCGGATGAACCATGCGGCCCAAGAACCAGAAAAACAAGGCGCAAAGCGTGAGCGGGAGCGCCGTCTGTAGGGGAGTGAGAGGGTCCGCCAAAGCGGCGCGGTAGGCGGTGTGGAAGTCCTGCCCACGGGCGGCATTGCCCGGGCATCCATAGGCCGCCCATAGGCTGGTGCCCCAAGCAACGACATAACAAAGGATGGCGACAGCCCGCTGAACCTGGACCGGCAGCACGTAACGACGCCAGACCTCAGCCGGACTCAAGCCGATGACCACGGCCCCCTCCCTCACCTGATCCCGCTTGCTCAACTGAAAGGGACCGGTTTGCCAAGGCCAAGCCCAGACGGCCCAACACCAAAGCGCGCCTCCAACGATCAGCGGCAAGAGGGCGAGAAATACCGACGCCGACTGCCCTCCCCGACCATGCAGCAGCGGCACGAGGCTGGCAAAGGCACCAGGCATCTGAAACACCTCCTCCACCACCGGCAAAAGCAAGAGCCCCACGAGACCCGCCCGCCGCACCTGCCCCTGCTCATCTCCCCAGCCGTAAACACGAGTGGTCCAGAGCAGCAATGCGACGGGCAGACTGACCGCAAAGACCGGGGGTAACCACCACCAGATCCGCTCTGCCAGCCTCGCCTGGAAGCTGGCCGGGACCGCCTGACCGAGCTCCGGCATGAGGCTGGAGACCGGGAGACTCCACTGGCCTGTCCAGATGCCAATAAAGGACCAGATCAACGCGGCCAGAGGAATCAAGGTCACGCCTGTGCCCAGGACGGCCAAGCTGCGTCGCGCCCAACTCGGCCAGGAATGGGTGAGCCGATCCAGCGCCAGCCCTGACGTCACTCCCAGCAGCATCCCCCCCGAAACGAGGATGAGGCTAACCAGGAAGGATGGCAAAGAGGCATTCATTCAGAAAAGATCATTCATCCGGCGGCCGCATTTGCAGGCTGGATGAGCCATTATCCCGCAAAAGACCGCGCAAGGTCATGGGGCGATACGGATCGGGTTTCTCAAGCTGAGGAAAGCGGCTCTTGCGAAGGCCCATCTGCTGGAGATCACCAATCAACGGTAACGCGGGGCGGAGAGCCATGAGTCGATCTTGCACCGCTTGTGCGCGAGCCGGCAATTGACTGGCATCAAACTCCGCTGCCAAAGCTTCCAATAGAAGATCAAGCTGAGCATCGGCCACCCGAGAGAAATTCAGACCCGACTCGATCTGCGCGCTGTGCCAAAACGCCGTTTGATCCCAGGCCAATTCATAATCCAACCCCACCAGAGCCACATCGAACTTCCCTGGCGCTAAATGGTCGCCCACGAAATCCTCTGGAGCCACGAGCTGCACCGTGACTTGTGCCCCCAACTCCGCCCACTGCTCGGCGATCAATCGGCCCAAACGCTCACGCTGGGGATTGCCCGTCGTAACGAGGAGGTTGAACTTCAGAGCCTGACCTCCCTTTTTCGCCACGCCTGTAACATCCGGCAACCAGCCCGCCGACTCCAGCTTTTGCCGCGCGGCTTGTAGATCATACGCCGCCGGTTCCGGGGCCGGTGAAAGCCACAAACCCGGCGGAAACAGCATCTCGGCCAGCCGTGCCACACCATCTGCGCCTTCTGAAAGCAGAGCGTGACGATTCAACCCCAAGAACAAAGCCTCACGCACGGGCAACTCGGAAAGGCGAGACGAGCGGACATTGCATAGCGCTAACAAACGATTGTGAGGCGGCGCAGGTTGAAAGGTCAGCAGAGATTCCTGATACAGCTCAGCGCCATCACTCCCCGGCCAGACGATGTCTAAGGCCCCCGCCGCCAGAGCCACCCGAGCCTGAAGCGCCGGAGATGCCGCCATTACCTGCAGCGAACTTCCGGTAGCAGCCTCAGCATCCGTCTTCGGCACTAGGGAAAGCTGTCGGCTCGACTGGGACTGAATCTGCCAAGCCCCTGCCCCAGGCGGAGGCCCTTCAACATCTTGCGAGGCGGCTAACCATTTTTGAGGCAAAATCGGCAACCCAACCCAACTGGCCAAAGCCGCGCCATAACTGCGCCGATAAGTGACACGCACTCCACGGCTGCCCTGCGCCGCGATGGACTGAATGTGCTGAAATCCCTCCCGTCCCGCCACGGGATAACCCGCACGGTTCACATGCTGAACGGTGGCATCCACGTCCGCAGCCGTCACTGGTGAACCATCCGCCCAGGTAGCCCGGTTGACATTCAATTCGAAGTCCAGCACGGGCTCCACCAGAGCAGCCACCTCAGCGAAGACGGTCAATTTGGGCGTCTCTTGTTTTTTCTCTGCAAAGAAAGCCGCAGCGGCCTCTCTGAGCTGATAGAGTGAACGAGAAGTCACTACCTCGCAGGCGCCGTTGGTATCAAACCAAAGACGCAGAGCCCGACCCGACGACTGAAAAAACTCTTCCAGCAGAGGTCGAGAAGACCCCTCCACTCGCAAAAAGGCCAAGGGCTGAGGCGGGTCTTCTTTCAAGGCTTGCAAGGCATCATCCACCCGGGCGCTAGCTGGGCTGGCAAAGCGTAGAGACAAGATCTGCCCCTCCGTGGTCACCTCCTCCAATCCCCAAAGCTGCCTCAACTCCTCTGAAACCTCAGCCAATCTTCTCTGAGCCGCCTGCAAAGCCTGGGAAGACGCGTAGATGCAACTCACCCGCTGGTGCCAGCCCCAGGTGGAGGCAAGCCCCGGGCTGAGCCTTCCCTGTCCATCCAACCGAACCAGCGGCTCGTGCAGAAGGTCCAGCAACTGCCGCTCTGCCTCCGAGGTCGGTAAAAAAGGATTTAGAGCAGGAATGCCGTCGGGTAACATCATCACGACCGCTTCCGAAGGTGTCTGCAATTGGCGGACCTGCCATACCGCCCAGAAGGCGACACCAATCGCCACCAGGGGAATGCCAAAGATAAGAGTCCGCTTCATAGAGTCTGCCAGACTAGGCGCGTGTATCGGGGGATGCAATCTCAGGCAAAGCTGGATGCAATCCTCGTGCCTGGATCAGCTTCAAAGTGGACTCCAACACGTCAGGACCACTCGGCACGGCGTCATGCAAGAGGATGATGGAGCCGGGACGTAATTGCTTCCCGATTAACTCCAGAATCAAAGCCGGATCTTGGATCACGCCATCGAAGCCCCGGCAATTCCAAATGGCCATTGTCAGGCCGAGCGCACGCAAGGGGGGAGACAGAAACAGATTGTGATGCCCTACAGGCGGGCGAAACCACGTCGGTGGCGTTCCCAAAATCTCACCGAGCGTCTTTTGACAACCCGCCACCTCCGCCCACATCCGCTTGGGCCGCAAAATCCAAAAATTAGCGGATGGATGGGTTTGGCTATGATTGCCAATCAAATGCCCACGCTTGGCGATCTCCCGCACGAGATCGGGGTGCTTCTGAGCTCGATCTCCTATCAAGAAAAAACCCGCCTTAGCTTGATGGCGATCCAAGATATCCAGAAGCAGAGGAGTGATCACTGGATCAGGCCCATCGTCTAGGGTGATCCAGACCTGATTTTGCTGCGTCTGCGGCTCCGGTAATTCCGTGACATGCGGCCCGAACAACCGCGATGAAGGAATGGTGCTGCCATAACCAATGATGGCGAAAACCGTCCAAAAAACGATAGCCGCCCAGCCCCATTGACCGAACGTCAAAAGCAGGACGACAGCCGTACCCGGCAACAAACTGACGACGAATCGGCGCGCATTTTCACGCCGACATTCCGCAGGCTGCTCAAGCGCAGGCAAAGCCATTCCGAGAGAGCCTTACTAGCGCTTCAGCTTCCGTTTCAGGCGCATCCATGTCGGCACATCCAGGTCTTCACCCCCAGAGGCCAACGCGGGCTCCGTGTCTTTGAAACGCCCACGATCTTGGTTGGAGAAACCCAGATCCGATTGAGCTTCACCTGCCAGCTTCTTCGGCATCACCATGTTAGGCGGTGGTGCGTAAGCCATGTCTTCCGGCGGAAGATTGGTACGTGCCACGACCGCAGCCAAAGGCGATGTCGGAGGACGAGAAACGGGCTGCTGGGGCTGCGGAGGCGGAGGCGGTGCAGCCTGGATAAAGTCTTCGATGCGCGGACGATCGCGCACAACAGGAGCCGGGGCTGGGGCTGGCTCGGGAGCAGGAGGTTCAGGCTCCGGCTCATAGGTGCTGCTCACCACTTGCGTCTCTTCTTCGTAATACTCCTCTTCCTCGTAGGCGACCGGAGGCTGCTCAGGCACCATCTCAGCCGCAGGCGCAGGTGGGAAAGGTGAGTTGTGGGCTGGAGCAGTCGTGTAAGCTGCCACCGAGGCAGGAGCCACGGGGGCCGAAACCGAAGCAGCGGGAGCAGGAGCGAAACTTTCAGAGAAAAGCTCAGGCGCTTCGGCCTTATAACTGCCCTGAGATTCCAAATGGGTCAGCGAAGATTGAGAGATGATTTCATCCTCCTTGAACAACATGTCCATGGAGTCTTCGAAAGGCGGAGGACCGGCGCGAACTGGGCTTGGCGATGTGGCAGGAGCAGCCGGGGACATGGCTGGAGCTGCAGCGACAGGGGGTGTCGGGCGAGAAGCCGGGGCACGAACTTTCGGTGCAGGCGCAGGAGCCGGTGGGGCTGCGACAGCATCGGCCATGCTGGGCATGGGGCGATCCGTCAGTGGCAGCATGTTGGCAGGCGGCGCAGCCGCAGCAATGGTGTTCAGCTGAGCGAGGCCCAAGGAACTGATGAGTGTGACGGAAATGGTTTCTCCCAGTTTAGCGTCCACAGCCACCCCGAACAGGATGTGCGTATGGTCTGGCACATGGCGGCCCAATTGCTTCATGATGGCATCCACCTCCATGAGCGTGAGCGTCTCCCCACCAGCGATGTGCACAAGCAGGGTCTTAGTCTGGTGCAGGAGACGGCCTTGATCGATAAGCGGACTTTTGAGTGCACGCTTGAGAGCTTCCGTGCCACGGTTCTGACCACGGGCCTCACCGAAGCCGAACAAGCAACGACCATTCGAGGTACTAAGAGCACTGGTGAGGTCATCCAGACCTAGCTTCACGAGACCTGGCATGCTGACGATGGTGGAAACAGCGCGCAAGCTCTGAGCGATCAGTTGATCCGCCTGAGCAAAGGCTTTCTGAATACCATCCTTCGGCAGGGTCAGTTCCCCCATGCGATTATTTTCAAAGAGGATGAGCGCATCCGCACGCTTTTGAAGCTGCTGCAAAGCTTCCTCAGCCTGATTGAGACGGCGGCGACCTTCAAAGCTGAAAGGCATGGTCGCCGTGATATAAACCAGAGAATTGGTGGATTTGGCAATTTCTGCGACCACGGGCGCGGCACCCGACCCGGTTCCTCCGCCAAGACCGGCGCAGATGAAGACGATGTCGTGCCCTTCAATGGCCTGCCGGATTTCATCCCGGGAGTACATGGCCGCTTCACGCCCAAGGTCGGGATCACCACCGGCACCGACGCCCCGCATGAGTTCAGCCCCGAGCTGAATCTTCGTGGGTGCCATGGCATGACCGAGCACACGAATATCCGTATGCATGCACACCAATTGCGCATCCACCGTGCGGTCCAGGGTGATGCGATCCAGAACATTGCTACCCGCGCCGCCGATGCCGACGATGCAGGTGCGGAGGGCGGGTTTATTGGGCTCTTCTCGCAGCGATTGGCGATCGTATTCAACCATAGGACGGATGGGATGAATGAAGGGTTATAACGAAAGGGGGGATGAAAAGAAAAAAGCTATGTCAGATGGCCACGGACAAGAGGTCAGCCATCCGATGCGCCAGCCGTTTAAGCGGGGAGAGGAATGGCTTTTCTTGATCCAAGATCTGCGCATAGCGAATGAGACCGATGGGCGCGGAGAATTGAGGATTCTCGAAAGTGGCAGTGACGCCACTGACGGGAGCTGACCCGGCCCGCGTTACCTTCATTCCAAACACTTCCCGGGCCACTACGTCAATACCTTTTAGCAGGCTAGAGCCACCTGTGAGATAAACTCCTGCTGCAAGACGCCCGATGTGCCCCTCACACCTCTGGTGAACCTGCTCCAAGATTTCTCTCACTCGCAGGTAGATCACCTCATTCAGGAAAGCGCGCTCCACCTCGCCCAGCACATAGCCCGTGTCGTCCTCCACACGCACCATGTCCCCAGGCGGGACGTCTTCATACACGCAGCTTCCTTCAGTGATTTTCAGGGCCTCAGCTCTGCCGTGGGGGATCTGGAGAGCCATGGCAATATCTTGGCTAATGTGATCTCCGCCCAGTGGCACGCAGCCTGAGATGGTGAGCATGCCATCTTCATACAGCACAAAGTCAGCCGTGCCTCCGCCTAAATCGATCATCAAAGCCCCTTCCCGCTTCGCTTCGCGATTCAAGACGACTTGGGCTGCGGCGATACCGTTGAAGACCACGTCTTCGACTTCCAAAGGCACTTCTTTGACGCATTTGATCGAATTCTGAATCCGCGGCAGACTGCCATGGACAATGTGATAGTCCGCCTCCAGTTGGCGGGCTTGGCGGCCGATCGGCTGTCGCACGGCCTCGACTCCATCCACGATGTATTGGCGGGTCACGCTGTGCATGGAGATGCTGTCCTGAGGCGCAGGCACATTCCGAGCAATCTCCTTCACCTCTTCCACATCATCTTCGGTGATTTCCGATTGATCGGCTGGCAGCCGGTAACATCCCCGGTTATTCACGCTCTCGATGTGTCCACCACTAACGCCCAGGAAGACATTGCGGATCATCACATCGCTATAATCCTCAGCCCGCACGAGGGCATCATTCAGACAGGTATGGACTGTATCAAAGTCCACGATTTCGCCTTTGCGAACGCCGCGGGAAGGGGCCGTGCCGACACCCAGAATCTTGATGGTGCCATCACGCTTTGCCTCGCCGACGACGACGCAGATCTTGCTGGTGCCGATTTCCAGGCCTGCATAGATGGTGGTCTTCGCCATAGTAGGTCAACGAACAGAGGGGGTTTTGGGGAGGGAAACGGGCACGGTCGGCTCGGGCTGAAGGCCAGCGAGGTCCGGGGGTTGGCGAAAAGTGATTGGGACGTTTTGACGGGCGAGAAGATTCAAGCTTTCGATCTCCCAGCCACGCTGCCGAGCTTCGATCCTCACACGATCCAAGCGGGCGAGTTGCACATCCAAATCATCCACGCCGAAAGTGATTTCTGATTTGTCCGTGAAGGATGCCACCATGGAATACGGCGTCTGAATCTCGATGATGCGAACCTGGGGCTGACCGTTTTCAAAGCGGGATTCGAGTTCCTTCAACAGCGTCAGTGCGGCTGTCAGTTGCAAATCCTGAAGCGCCACCCCGGCCGTTTTCTGGGCTAGTCCTGGGTAACGAATCACCGGAAGACCGGCGAGCGCCTCGGAGACCACATCACACGGAAAAGGCACCGCATCATGATCCAACAGATAACCCACCTCTGGCCTACCTGCGATCATGCCCAGCTTGGCACAATCCAGCCAAGCGACAGGTAGGCGTTGGCTGATGCGAAGGGTCATCAGACCCGCATCAAAATCCCGCTCGATCGACACGTCCTTCACCGGAGGAAGCTGGCGCAGCCGCGTGTGCAGGGCTCGCATGTTGATCGTCAGCAGATTTTCTCCCTGAGTCAGTTGGGTGGCTCGGACGATCTTTTCGACGGTCAAAGGACCGGTGGTCTGAACTGCCACATCCCGCAAAGCAAACTGGGGATTTTTCAGAATGGCCTCCTGCACCGTCACTTTCAGCAAAGCTAAAAAGCAGATGATGATGATCAGCCCCAAAGCCCATTTAAAACCACGACGCTGGGCGGCTTTTTTTTCCATCTCGCGGATCTTGGGGGAGTCCACATTCAAGCACACTTCCACGGTCGTCACAGCAGCCTGAACCCGCCGCTTTTTAGCAGGGCGTTTCGGCTTCGAAGCCGCAGCAGAAGCATTTTTGGGAGTGACCATGTTCGGGAGCTGCTCGCCAAAATCACAAAGATCTTGATGTTTAGCTTATCTTAAATACCCGAAACAGTCTCTAAATGCCATGAATTTTCCAGAAAAAAGGAACTCTTGCGGGTTTTCCTACAAAACCGCGAAGTTTTCCTGAGGTTAGGGGCGAGCCGCCAGAGACAACTCAATGATGCGCACACACAGGTCTGGGAAATCGATGCCCACCGCCGCCGCTGCTTTGGGCAAGAGACTGCTACTCGTCATGCCTGGAATCGTATTGATCTCCAAAACGAAGGGTTCGCCGTCGTTTCTCAGCATCACATCCACACGGCCATAAACCTCGGTGCCGCAGGACTGGAAAGCTGCAAGTGCTGCATCCTGCACCCGCTTGGTGGTGGCCTCATCCAGTTCAGCCGGACAATGGTAGAGCGTTTTGCCCGTGCCCGTCATCCATGGATACTTGTTGTTGATATCGTAAAAGCCCTCGACGGGCTCGATGTGAATGATCGGCAGGACTTGATCGCCCAAAACGCCCACCGTCAGTTCCTTTCCGTCGATGAATTCCTCCACCAACGTGGTCGTTCCGTACTTAAGCGCTTCTTCGATCCCCTTGGCCCACTCTTCTCCCGTGCGGCAGATGTTTACGCCCACGCTTGATCCTTCACGAGGCGGCTTGGAAACGAGAGGAATGGTGATGCTCAGAGGCTCACTGCCGTCGAGTTTGTAGTTCTGCGAGCGCGGCGTAGGCACCCCTGCGGCGATGAATTTCTCTTTGCTCAAAGCTTTGTCGAAAGCAATGCGGCTGCTCTGCACACCAGCTCCGGTATAGGGGATACCGCGCTCTTCCAAAATCGCCTGAATCTGTCCGTCTTCACCAAAGGTGCCGTGAATGAGGTTCATGGCGATGAAGACACCCTCAGGCACGACGAAATCAGGCCCGTGAACATCCACCTCCACCACCTCCGCTCCTTTCGTTTTCAGAGCCGCGACGACGCTTTCCGCCGTCTTTTTAGACACTTCGCGTTCATTACCCGGACCGCCAAAAAGGACGGCGATTTTCTTGCCTGTGATGTCGAGCATGGTGCGCAGATATGCGCTCACTCCAGCCAACACGCAAGAGCGTGACAGAGAAATTCCTGCGAGCAGGCTTGCCAGACGAACGCCGCATTTCTAGCCTACCGAGAATGAGCCTGAAAATCCTGCCGCTGCTGGTCATGGGTCTTGCGACTTCGGTCTGGGCCGACGAAGTCCGAGATGCTTTGTTTGCGCAATCGGTGGAAGAGATGTTTCCCAAGCTTGTCGAAACCAGACGGGACATTCACAGCCACCCCGAACTCTCCAATGAAGAGCACCGCACGGCCGCCTTGGTGGCCGACCGACTCAGAGCGCTCGGGCTGGACGTGCAAACCGGAGTCGCCAAGCACGGTGTGGTCGCCCTGTTAAAAGGAGGCCAGGAGGGCAAATGTGTGGCCGTGCGGGCGGATATGGATGCTCTCCCCATCAAAGAACTGCGAGCCGTGCCCTATCGCTCCCAAAACCCCGGCGTCATGCATGCCTGCGGTCATGATGTACATACCACTGTGGCTCTCGGCGTCGCTGAACTGCTGGCCAAACATCGCGACCAGATCAAAGGCAGCGTCAAATTCCTTTTTCAACCGGCGGAGGAAGCTATGCCTAACACCTACAAGAAGGATTGGGGTGCCAAGCTAATGGTCGCCGAAGGCGCGATGGACAATCCACGCCCCGATGCTGTTTTTGGGCTTCACTGTTCCACTTCAGTTTCTCCAGTCGGCCTGATCGATGACCAAACCCATTATCTCCAAGCGGGTCAACTCGCCTACACCATCGGCCCGGACAACGCCAACAGCGACCGCTTTCAAATCACCATCCGTGGCAAGATGGCCCACGGCTCCGCGCCTCACTACGGGGTGGATGCCATCGTCGTGGCCGCTGAGGCCATCAATGCCCTGCAAACCATCCGCAGCCGCATGACCAATACCCGCCAACCGTTGGTCATCAGCATCGGCACCATCCAGGGAGGTCAGCGGGAGAATATCATCGCGGAAAAAGTGGTGATGGGAGGCACGGTGAGGACCTATGATGCAGCCTTCCGCGATAAGGTCGTGGAAATGATGCACCGCATCCTCAAAGGCATCACCGAAGCGCACGGAGCCACCTATGAGATGGACTACCGCATCGGCTACCCCAGCATCATCAATAACGAAGCGCTCGTCAAAGCCACGCTTCCTGCGTTCAGGCGCATAGTGGGTGAGGCCAATGTCTGGGAAGTGATCCCAGGCATGGGCGGCGAGGACTTCTCCTACTTCGCCCAAGTCACCCCCGGTTTTTACTTTCGGTTAGGCGTCGCGAATGAAGATAAGGGCATCATCCATGGAGCGCATACGCCCATGTTCGATGTGGATGAAGACTGCCTCAAAGTTGGCGTGAAAGTCATGTCGGCCGCCGTGTGTGATTTTTTGGCCAAGTAGCATCTTCTCACTTCGAACGCGCCAGCACCGCATCCACGATCTTCCGAATGTGAAGGGTTCTCCTGCGACCACTCATCCTCATCTGGCCAGCTCAACAATCCCCGCGCTTTCACGGGTGTCTTCAGGATCTGCCTTGTGTTTGAAACGCGTGGGAGCCCAAAGCAAGGCCACAAAATCAAGAACTCGCATAAGGCCAAGCTACACTGCAGAACGCACAATTCTTACCAAACTCTTCCTGTTCATGGAGAACCTTTCCTGTTACAGGTAGCCTATGAAACTCAAGATCGATCTGGGTGCCTTCCGCGTGCCGAATCACAAGAAATTCAATATCGCAAAGGCAAAGACCAAGATCAAAGATCTGTATCTGGACAATGGTCACTATGAAACTTTGATCGCCCAGTTCCGGGAAGAAATCGATGATCTCCAGCAAAAGATGTATGCCCAGGATCGACAAGCCATGCTGCTCGTCTTTCAAGCCATGGATGCGGCGGGCAAGGACAGCACCATCAAGCATGTGATGAGCGGCGTGAACATCCAAGGCGTGGAGGTGCATAGTTTCAAACGCCCCACGAGTGCGGAATTGGATCACGACTTCATGTGGCGCACCAATCGCGTCATGCCTCAGCGAGGACGCATTGGCATCTTTAACCGCAGCTATTATGAGGAGGTGCTTTGCTGCCGTGTACACCCTGAGATTGTCACGCAGATTCAGCGTCTCCCTGCTAAGACCACCAAAAATCTGGACACCCTCTTTGCGGATCGCCTCAGGGACATCCGCAACATGGAGGAATACAGCCACCGTAACGGCATCCGGATCGTAAAGTTCTTCCTCAATGTATCCAAGGCTGAACAGAAGAAACGCTTCCTCGCTCGTATCGATACCCCCAGCAAAAACTGGAAGTTCGAAGAAGGCGATGTGAAAGAGCGCGGCTTCTGGAAGGAATACATGCACGCTTATGAGGATGCGATCCGCAAGACCGCCACTGAGGACTGCCCTTGGTATGTGGTGCCTGCGGACGATAAGAAAAACATGCGCCTCATCGTCAGTGCTGCCATTCTGCATGAAATGCAGGACATGAAGCTTAAATACCCTGAGCTACCCGCCGAACAAAAAGCACATTTAACCGTCGCTAAAAAAATGCTGCTTGAAGAGAAAGACTGAATCACAGCGAGCCACGTTCTTTTAAAACGTGGCTCACGCATGGTTCTTATTTCTTACCAAAGAAGGCCGCCAGCTTTTGCAGGTCCTTGGCTTCGGCAGGCTTCATCGCACTCTCGATAGCCTGTTGCTGAATCGCGCAAAGCTCCGCGATGCCCTTGCGACCGACTGCGAGCATGGCATCCATTTGAGCTTGAGTGAAGGTCGCTTCTTCACCACTGCCTTGGATCTCCACAAAATCACCCGTGTCCGTCAGCACCAGATTGCAGTCCACATCGGCATCCCGGTCTTCGACATAGCAGAGATCCAGCAGGGCCTCGCCTCTCAGAATACCGGCACTGATCGCGGCCACTTTCTTGGTCATCGGCTGCTGGGTGATCTTACCTTTTTCCAGCAAGCGATTGAAGGCGATGGAAGCCGCAATGCAAGCACCCGTGATGGAAGCCGTGCGCGTGCCGCCATCGGCCTGAAGCACATCGCAATCGATGCTCAGCGTTCTTTGCCCCAGCTTCTTCAGATCCACCACGGCACGCAGGCTGCGGCCTATCAGGCGCTGAATCTCAATGCTACGTCCATCGGGACGGCCCTTGCTGCTATCGCGATCTTTGCGATCCAGCGTGGAGTACGGCAACATCGAATATTCTGCAGTCAGCCAGCCACCCTGGACATTCTGCACCTTCATCCAACGCGGGACTTCATCCTGAATGGTGGCAGCGCAAATCACACGAGTGTTCCCGAAGGCAATCAACACCGAGGCCGTGGCATGCGGTGCGATATCAAGAACGTAATCGATGGAACGGAGTTGGTCAGCGGCTCGGCCGTCGTGTCTGGGCATGGTCGGTGGTAATACGGAGAGCCCGCGTGGTCAAGAGGCCAGCGTTGTAAGTCAAACACGGATCATGTCCTTCACCACCTGGAACCAGAGGTAGAAGCATCCACGCCAGGAGTAGCGGAACACGCCTTCTCCGGCGGGCTCAATCACTCCAATGTGAATGTTATGATCGATCTGAGCGCTCATATCCTTCTCAATGTAAGCGGGGAGTTCTTCAGTATCCAAATCCACGAGATGCCCGACAGCTTGACGCTTGGTCAAGAAAGCCTGATGGGATGCCACGAGTTCCTCCATGGACTGGGCATAAACAAAGCGGTTCACTCGCTGCTGAGGCGAAAACTGCATCGTCGGTGCAAACGGGTAATTCGTTGTGGTCAAGGTTATCCCCTCCTGAGTGCGGGAAGTCAGGGTCACATATGAGAAGGAAAACTCACCCTGCTGAGCGAGCGCTATCGACGCCTGAGTGCGCATTTCCTTATGATAGAAGAGGCGCATGAAGTGGTCTGTTTCACTCCACTTCCAACCCGTGTCCCCCACTTCGACGAAACCAGTCGCTTCGGTCTCCTTCGTGAGGGCATCCAGATCGGGAAAGATTTCTCGGGAGGGCGGAAAACGATGCTTCACTTCACTTTTAAGCGGAAAGCGGAGTTGCCTGACTCGACCCACGATCTCCAACCAAGGCAGCATGAACCAAAGGGCAATGCCAAAAGCACCGGCGGCATGGCTGCCTGTCAAAAAGTAGCCTCCCAAATACGACGCCCCCAGATACCCCAGCCAACCCAGCTTCTGAAGGAAGCGGTTGTCAAAGGTCCGGCATGCAACGGAGAAGACCACCGTCGCGGCAAGGTAAAGGATTTGCTGAAGTTCCATTGCGGGTTAGCGGCAGATCACTTGAAGGGTGACTTTGCCTAGACATTTATAAACTGACGCTGAGGACTCGGCAACCGCTCAATCTTCCAGCACTCGGCCTGGGTTTTGACTTTCCGCTCGGTGCCTCATTGCGCATACTCAGGGCCTATGAATCGACGTCAATGGATCCAATCTGCATTTGCCGGAAGCCTGTCGATAGCCACCTCAAACAGCCTCGGTCAAGCGATCAAGCCTTCGCGCGTGATCGATACCCACACGCACTTTTATGATCCTCGCCGCCCCCAAGGTGTGCCCTGGCCCAAGGAAAACACCCCGCTTTATCGCACCGTCCTGCCTCCAGATTGGATGGCCTTAGCCGAACCCCTCGGGATCCGAGAGACCATCGTCGTGGAAGCCAGCCCTTGGGTCGAAGACAACCAATGGATTTTAGACCTCGCATCAAACCATGCGTGCATCATCGGCTTTGTCGGCAATCTCGATCCGAATGATCCAGCATTTAGGTCTAACTTGAAGCGCTTCTCGGCCACCCCCATCTTCCGAGGCGTCCGCTGGCGTGGTGATTTGGTGAAGCTGGATGCCAGTCAGGATCAAGTTCTCTCAGGTGCCCGATCACTAGCTGAGCATGATCTTGAGTTGGATCTTAACGGCCCATCTTCGACTCTGCCTCAGGTGGAAAAACTGGCCCAGGCCATCCCCTCTTTGCGTATTGTGATCAATCATGTCGGAGGTGCAGGAGATCCGCAAAAACTGAAGCCGGAGTGGCAGGCCCATATTCAAGCGGTCGCTCAATGTCCGAATGTCTTCATGAAAGTTTCAGGGATGCCGGAACAAACTCGCCCTGAAGATGGCAATACACCTCAGGACCTCTCATATTATCTGCCTGTGCTGGAGCATCTCTGGTCCCACTTTGGTCCGGATCGCCTCATTTATGGCAGCAATTGGCCGGTTTCAGACCGGGGCTTACCCTACGCGTCGGTTTTCAAATTGGTCTCTGACTTCTTCCAATCGAAAGGGGCCGAGGCCACTGAAAAATACTTTTGGCGAAACTCACAGACCGCCTATCGCTGGAAAGAACGCACCTAAGTTTTCCACGACCGTCATTTCATTGACGTGTTTTTGGTTCGTCAGGCAGAGGCTGCGCCACATTAAGTGTAGGCATCGCCCCTGAACGAAGCGGTGGTTCTTGTGGATCCACTGGCTTAGGCTGGACTTGAGCTGGCAATTGTTGCGGTGGTTTGACTTGGCCTTGCTTAAATCGCGCAATCTCCTCCGCAGACGGAACGATGGCCTTCCGGATGATTTCAGAATTGGGCACGGGCTGGCGTGCGGGAGGTAAGGCAGGTGTGGCAGTCGGTGCCGGGGCGGCTGCAGGAGGAGTCGGTTTATTGACAGGAATCGTTGGCATCGAAGCCGTCACGGAGGGTGCTAGCCCACCCGACGGTGGCAGAGGCGGATCCTCCGAGGCTTTGACTGAGCTCTTTGTCGTCGGCGCGGGCCCGACACCAGTCACTGTCGCTTCGGCCTTCATCGGGGCTGGCGGTGGCGGTGTAGCTGTAGCCTCAACTTTAGGCTTAGTGGGCTCAGGAGCGACCGCAACGACGGGCTTAGCCGCAGGAGGAGTCTCCACTTGAGGAGGAGCCATCGGGGTCGGAATGGGCTCAGCAATAACCGCGCGCGCAGGTTCAGCTTTGGCTTCGGCTTGCGTGGCGATCACTTTTTTTTCGCGTTCCGCGGGCGGGATGGCCGCTGGTTGGGGAGCTGGCGAAGGCGCATCCCCAATAGCCGCAGGCATCGAGCTGCGTAATGGAGGCGTTTCGCCGCCTTTAAAGAGCCACCAGCCTAACAAACCAAACACCACTAGGGCTGCACCCGAACAGATTATTCCCGTGGTCCCTTGGGATCGCCGTTTCGAAAAATCCACCGCCCTTAGTTGTCGTGCAATCGGTGCCGAAGGCGCATGCTCGGGCAAATCACCACCACCATCCCAATCGTCTTCAAAATCGGACACGCTACCGACACTCTCCATCTCCTCGATGGGCACGGCGGTCCCCTTCAATCGAGAGGCCAAATCGCTGCCTCGGACTTGGGTGCCATTCATCAGGCCTTCAAATTGCAGCAGAAAGTCCAGCGGAGTGGGTGTCTGACCGTGATCCCGAGACTTCTCTAAACATTCACGGATAAACTCAGCCAAAGGCTCTGGTGTAGCATCGGGGAAACGAGGCATTCCACCCGTTTGGCGTTGCCCGGTGAGAAGATACGCTGCTAGCGCCACAAACGAACGATGCCGATAATCACGATCTGCCAGATGCGCTTCTCCATGTTCACCGTGTTCCGGTTTATCCACCAGCGGCGGCTCGTAGAGATTCCGCATGGTCAGGTGGGCACGCAACTTGACTTGGAAAGGCGGCCAAGCATCCAGCCGCTTCTGCATGAGGCGCTCGTGCTCCCGATTGGCTGTGGGACCGTTTTTGCCGACGCGTAGGAGGATATTCGAAGGATGGAGATCCAGACGCTGCACGCCACACTCCAAGGCCTGCTCCTGGCCCGCTTGCACTTGGCGGAGCAAAATAGCGACCTCTTGAGGATTCAGAGTGATGCGCTCCGCAAGCAAACGGCTGAGGGCAAATCCAGGTTCACGCTCCTCCGTCAGGAATGTCCAATCTGGACTCTCCCAGAGACTGAGGCTGCGTAAAATATTCGGATGCTTATCGGCATTAAAACGCCACATCTGCAGGGGCACCGCTTCATACTGCGTCTTATCCACGATGCGTGAGGGCGGCAGCAGGTGCACCGTTACAGGCTGATCGTTCTTCGTGTTGAAACACGGGATAGAGAAGGGATAACGGCGGGCGTCATTTTCACCCTCCACTCGGAAACGATTGCCCAAAATGATCTCCACGGGCACGTTCTCCAGAAGCAGGTCTTGCAGCGCTGAACGCGGCTGCAGGGCTGCGATGACGACGAGTTGCTTACGTGTATTGCGGGCTTGGATACCGCTCACCAAGGCGCCGATCGCCTCACGCACATCATCACGCAAACGCTCCAGCGAACTCGGGCAGTGTTCAGGGTCTGTGAGGGCGGCACGCATCGCCATCCGTAAGCTCATGGGCAAGGCCGTGAGGGAGGGGTAACGATCTGGATTGTCCCCGGCATGCTTTTTACCCGTCAGCATCAGGAACATCAATTGACATACCTGGATCACCAACCGTGCTCGTGGCGCTTCCTCACTCTCATTCGCGGAGAGGCCGTAATCGTATATCCGCAAATGCAGGAAGGTATCTTCCAAGGTGGTCATCACCACGCGATCCAGACGCATTTGAGCGACCAGCCGCTGGTAATCCTTGAGTTGGATCAGATCATCCAGCATCTGGAAAACCAGCGAAAACACAATCGCCGGTAGTAGCGGGCCCCGACGCTGGATGTAGTCCTCAATGAACTCCCCATCATTCAAGTTGCTGGTGTAATAAACCAGTCCTTGGTCCTCCCCGACTTCCAAAATGCGCATGAAGGTAGGCCCACGGACTTCCGAGGCCTGCTTCGCCCGTTCAAAGGCCGACTTCTTCGCCACCGAGTCCAGAGTGCGACCGCTGCGCAGGATGTGCAACTCCACCAGTCGTTTGATGGAGGCGTCGAAAGCTAGAAAGACGACCTCATCGGGTGAACGCACCAACCCCACTGGTTCTCCACCAGCACGGCGAGCGATCATCAGGTGACCGAAGCTTTCAATTTCAGGAATCATTGAATGACAAGGGCATCAGCGAGCGGTTCGACCCAAGCTCAGAATGAGCTAAATCTACACCAAACCCGCACAAATTGCAAAATACTGTAAGCCCTCGTAGTCATTTGGCAAAAAATTTCCAGAAAATCTAATAATTATGACCCCCAGCATATTCAAGGACCGCTAAAAAATGTAAAAAATAGGAACTTTCGCAGAACTTTCACTCCCCGCTAAGTCAATCCCGGTGGCTTTTTCGCTACTTTGACAATTTCCCTCTCTCGAACTGCGCGGCGGGCCGAAATTACGTTTGCCCCGGCCTGTCCTTGGTTATATCTGAGCCATCCGTCCCTCCCCCATGCAATTTGTCTTCCCTACCAATCTTCAGCTCGGTCATGAACACAGCGAGGGGTTTCATCAGGAATTACTGCGGGGCTTGACTCACAAGCTCAACAACTTGCTGGCAGTGATCCAGGGGTTCAGCAGCCTCATCCTGATGACGGACGATCTGGACCCAGGAGTGGCTGAAAACATGCAGCACATCCGGGAAGCTTCCGTCAATGTCTCTGCTCTGAGCGAGCGCATTCGCTCCGCAGGCGGCTGCGCCAAGCTGACGGTGCAACCCTTGGGCCTGAATGACTATTTGGGAGTCGTCGAAGCCGCTCTGCTCGAGCCCTTCACCAAGAATGGTGTGCAATTGGAAGCCGATGTGCAAGCAGGCCTCCCTCCGATTCAGGTCGATCCGACCAAGTTTAAGGACATCCTGATTGAACTGCTAAAAAACGCCGCCGAAGCCGCAGGCAAGACTGGTGGGCGAGCCATGCTGAAAATCGCCGGTCCAGGCGTGATCACCCCGGCTGAGCAGCGCCGTGTGGATATCCTGGTCAGCAACACAGGTTCGCAAATCCAGCCCGAGAAACTGGCTGAAGTCTTCCGCCCCTTCCATGGCACGAAGAATAGCAATCATCTGGGCCTTGGCTTGACCATTGCCGCGATGTTGTCCCACCAGATGAATCTCCAGATCGGCATTGCCTCCGAAAACAATACCACCACACTGTGGTTGAGCTGCCCTGCCGCGTGATCCCCGCAGGTCAGCTTTTGCTTTTCAGGACCACTCTTTGAGCCGTTCTGGAAACGGGCACTCGGCACAAGCGGAGTCGTCCTCCAGACAGAAGTCTTCATAGACCTGGAGGAGCCCCTGCTGATGATGCAGCATTTTCTGGAACTCAAGGCCTCTCGGATCGCTACCAAACAGACGCAAAACGGCACGTCGCACCTTTTGATTGTCTAGCAGAGCCGGTAATTCCAGGTATTCGGCCCAAAGTCGTGTCCGTTCAGGGATCAGTAACGGATAAGCCACATTCGCCAGCATCTCCTGAACCCGCGTGGCTCCGATCAAAGCCAAGGGCTTGACCGTAGGCGCAGAAAGCAAGGTGTAACGGCCGGACCAATAGTCATGGCCGATGGCCAGCATCGTCTCACACCAGGCATCACGGGACCAACGACCTGCCTCGAACAGAGGACCTGAAACAGAATTCCATCGACTCAACAAGGCAGTCAAGGCACCCAACCGACGCTGGGGATGATTGCCGGGGCGGACAGCCGCCAGCTTCCATCGTAAAGCCTGCCTGGGATCCAGCCAGCGACGGCAAGAGTCACGCTGCTTCCACCACGATTCCCACAAACCACGAAGATAGCGCCTCGTCTCAGGCAGTGTGTCCTCATATCGTACACTTTCCAAAAATCCGCTGACTCCGAAAAGCAGAGACTCCCGTTCTTCTCCAGACAACTTTTGCAACCGCTTGAGAGGAAGCCTCTGCGCTAGAATATTGAACGGCTGTTGGTTATTCCGATACCCCAATGCTTGCGCAAGCGCTTGATAAATCGTTTGTTCGCGCCCCTGGGCCGCAGCGCATCGGTGCAGACGCACACTTTTCTTTTCCAGTCGATATTGAGCGGCAGCTTCCAGCATCGATTGGATATGACCCGGCTGCATGTCCTTGAGCGGAGCATGACAACGCCCTAGGCGAGCGGCAGCCAGGCCACGATCAGGTTTCGACTTCTCCGGCAAGGCCGACGGGCTGAGACAGACCTGAGTCACCTCACGATGCTCATGGGTCCGGGTAAAAAATAGCTCGTCTGGAGCATCCAGGAATAGATGCAGAATGACCCGGGAGTAATCCGGATTTCCTCCATGCGCATGCCGCTCCCAATCTCGAGCATCTGGGTCCAGTTCGATATCCCCTCTCAGGGTTTGGGTTCCCACTTTGACCGTGCAGTCAGTGAAGTCTGGCCCGGGTCCAGAATTCCATACCCCGAAATCGACCACCTGGACCTTTTTGCCATCCAGACTGATGAACTCCTGCCCGAAGGCACCGCCGAACCATAAGCTCTGCAAATCCAGTTCGTTCACCGGCTGATCGAAGCCGGGCAATGTGATCTCTTCCAATCCCGAAAATACAGCTTCCTTGAATCGTGCATAACGATCCGCCAGCGGCAGACTCAGGGTGGAATTGGATACGGTCATAGAGGCTCCATGAATTGACGAACTGAAACTTCCGCGAGCGATTTCGCCCGGTGGAAAGCACCTTCAAAATCCAGATGCCTTGTCATCGGCCCTGGCACCACGACACAGCGCATGCCAGCCGCTTTTGCCGCACGCAGGCCATTGAGTGAGTCCTCAAAAACCAGGGCCTCCGCAGGATCGACCTGCAATCGCTCTGCGGCGTGAAGAAAGAGGCTTGGGTCCGGCTTCACCTTGCCTGTGTCGTCCACGGTCGTGAGATGATGGAAGTAGCCTCGGAGTTCCAGTTGATCGATCCAAGTGCCCACCCAAGACAGAGGGCTGCTGCTCGCTACGGCGCAGGGGATTCCCAACGCACGCGCTTCTTCCAATCGATCCACAACACCCGGAAGGGTGCTCAATGTGGCCCTCAACTCACGCTCGTGTTCCAGCCTTGCCAGTTCAAGTTCCTCCCAGATCAATGGCTGCCCCGTCAGTGCATCGAGATCACGACGTGGGTCATAGAGATCATTGAACTCAGTGCCAATCGCTTGCGCATACGTCTCCACAGCCAACTCATGCCCATGCCGTGCATACAACTCTTTCCATGTCAGATAACCGACACTTTCCGTGTCCACGATGAGTCCGTCGAAATCAAAAATGATGGCGCGTATGGGGGGCATCACGACGACTATGGCAAGAGGATCGAATGACGCAAAAGAGATTCCTATCCTAGGGTTGTTTCAACGAAGTTTCATCGCCATGATTCCGTATGGTTCGCCTCCAAACTCCTCGTGACGACCTCATGCAAACTCTGCTCTCCGCATGGGCTGGAGAACCCTTGAGTTACACCCATCAGGGAGGTGTCGAAAAACCTCCAAAGAAAGGCTTCATCGAGGACATTCATCGCATCAAGCTAGGCCAGGGAGAGGCCGTCTATCGACAAGCCTGCACAAACCTCGATCGTTGGATGATGTTCCCCTCCTGGGCAAAAGTTCACCGCACGAAGGCGGAACAAACACCGGGAGCCGTTGTCGCCATGGTAATCCAAATTTTCGGGCTGTGGTTGATCAATCCCTGCCGTATCCTCACTCGGTGGGACAGCCCATCCCTTCATGGCTTCAGCTATGGCACCCTGCCCGAACATGCCGAGTGCGGTGAGGAACGGTTCATGGTCGAGAAATTGCCGGATGATTCTGTGTGGTATGAGATCCGTGCCTTCTCGCGTCCACGACACTGGATGGCATGGCTGGCTTTTCCTCTGGCTCGTTGGTGGCAGCTCCGATTCGTGCAGGACTCTCAAGCTGCCATGAAAAGCTTCTCTGCATGAAGAAGGATCTCGGAAATTCATCTTTTCGCATCAGCCTAGGGCTGCGCGTATTGGCCTGGATTGGCTTTGCATGGGCCAAGGGGCTCGAACCCCAAGCTGCCACTTGGATTGAAATCTTACTGATGGCTTCGGTCTTGATCCTGATGCCGTTGGCGCGTCATCTCGGGCATCATCATGGCCCCTTGAACCCGAGTGGAGCCAAAACCGAATTGATGGCAGGTCTGCTCTTGGTGCCCGCTTTGCTTTCACCGATTCCTGCAGTTCTGGGCGCTGTCGGTGTCGGATTTTGGCTCATTCATCAGATGCGGGATGCCACCTGGATCGTTTGGAGATGGAAAACCACGCCGCCCCCCACTGCTGCCTACTTGTGCCATCGGCTTGCCTTTGTGTTTCCTTCGATTGGGGCTGCTTGGCTTTTAGCACATCGGTTGAATTGGATGCCCTTTGGTTTCGACTCACTCATGGTGCTGCTGACTGCCGCTCACTTTCATCATGCCGGATTCACACTGCCTCTGATCACCGGGTGCTGTTCCAACGCATCTCCCAGTCGGCTATCGAAACTGGCTTGCCTAGCCGTGATTGCTGGAGTTCCGCTAGTGGCTACGGGTATCACCTGCACGCACTTCGGCGTCCTGCCTTGGATGGAGCCGCTGGGAGTATCAGTCTTGATTCTGGGAGCCTTCATCGTCGGTGGCCTGCAAATGCGGATGGCTTCGGCCCCGGCTTTATCTTGGATGACTCGATCCCTCTTCGTGCTGTCTGGGTTGAGCCTCTTGGTCGCCATGCTTCTGGCTCTCGGCTACGGTTTGAGATCCTATCTGCCCCAGTGGGCACTCCCGATGCCAGCCATGTGGGCGATTCACGGCACTCTCAATGGCTTTGGCTTCGGTCTCTGCGGCATCCTGGCTTGGCGTCGGCGATTCGGTTTCTGAAATGAAGCCTGGTTTTTGGTCGTTAGCATTTCACTTTGCCAACCCCCATGAAGTTTCTTCTTTTCACTCTCACCCTCGCTTTTGCTGTCACCCTCCAGGCGGCGGATAAAAAGATCATCACGATGATCGCCGGTAAGCCTTCCCACGGCCCTGGCCAGCATGAGCACAATGCAGGCATCCTTCTGCTGAAAAAATGCCTGGAGTTGGGAGCAGGTGATCAAGTGGATGTGCGCGTCCACCTAAACGGAGGCTGGCCTGCCGCTGAGGAACTGGCAGAAACCTCCACCGTGGTCATTTACGCCGATGGCGGTCCCAAACACCCTGCCCTGCAAGGAGATCGTCTCCAGCAATTGGATAAGGAAATGAAACGTGGCTGCGGCTTTCTCACACTTCATTATGCCGTCGAGCCGACCATTGAATCAGGCAGCAAGGAATTCATCGACTGGATGGGTGGCTGCTTTGAGATCAACTGGAGCGTCAACCCGCATTGGGATGCCAATTTCACTGAATTCCCTGCCCATGCCATCGCCAGCGGTGTGAAGCCCTTCACCACCAATGACGAGTGGTATTTCTACATGCGCTTTCGCAAGGGCATGCAGGGCGTGACACCGATCCTCAGCGCCGTGGCTCCAGACTCCACCATGGAGCGCCCCGATGGTCACCACAGCGGTAACCCGACGGTGCGTGAATCCGTCAAAAACAAAGTGAAACAGCATGTGGCTTGGGCCGCTGAAAATGAAAACGGTGGGCGTGGGTTTGGTTTCACTGGCGGTCACTTCCATCAAGGCTGGGCTAACAATGACCAACGCAAACTGGTACTCAATGCCATCCTTTGGACAGCCAAGATGGATGTTCCTGAAACAGGAGTGGAATCCACCATCACCGATGCCGATTTACAAGCCAATCTGGACTTGAAGCCTGGCCAGGGCCTCCCTGAAAAAAAGGCCGCCAAGAAGAAATAGTCGGCCCTCGCTAACGCTCACACAGGGAAAGGCACCTTGGATATTCCGGGTGCCTTTTTTATTTAACTAACTACCGATTCAGCTTCGGGAGCCTTCTCGTTAAAAGCCTTCAATTTAATCCGCCTCGTTTAAGCCAAGCAAAACGAGGTTTCATTTTTGGACAGGCCACCGCCGATCCCATAACGCGTGGTTTATGCTTCTGACATTGGCTATTCAAGGCACTCTCCAACAGCAATGAAACTTGGAACCCATGTTCGCCATTGGGCTTTCTCATCGCCGAACATGCCACCACAAATCCTCGGACGGTAATCCATTCGGACACTTCCATCTTCTCGTGATGCAAGCTCGGAATGGCGTCTCGTCGCACGCGTATCTGTAATTCTGCGCCAATATCGAACCGCTGCCGCGACCAAAACGTGAGCCCCCCCTCCGATGCAGCGCAGAGCTCGACGATAGCTTGCCCAGCCCCGCTGCATTTGCTAGCGGAGTTTCCCTGTTGGTGCTGGCTGTGATTTGCCATGAGGACAGGAGCTTGTTACCAGTCAGACGCGGGGGCCTCCGACATTTGAAACAAGGCGCACCTAGGACTAAAGTCAACGTCCTAGTCACTCAAAGCGAAGGCCGCGAAAACCAGACTTTCTCAATCCGTAGATTTCGGATCGAAAGCGTCGCGCAGGCCATCCCCCAGGAAATTGAGCGCCAGCAGCGTGCTCGACATCAGCAAGGCCGGAAAAGCCAGCAGCCACCATTTGCTTTCGATGGGATTGATCACTTGAGCGCCATCCTTCAGCAGGGATCCCCAACTGGCGGCCGGGTCTTCAATTCCCAGCCCCAAGAAACTCAGAAACGACTCATCCAAAATCACCGCCGGGATCGTCAGCGTGAGATAGGTCAGGATGATCGTGCTGAGGTTAGGCAATAGATGTTTTCTCAGAATCACCCATCGGCTCTGCCCCATGGCCCGTGAAGCGGTCACAAAGGTCATTTCTCTCAGCACCAGCACCTGCCCACGAATGATGCGAGCCATGGTCAGCCACTCAACCAATCCCAACGAAAGGATCATCACCAGGATCTTGGAATATGGGATGAGATAGCGCGCCACCTCCTCCATCCGTGGCCAATGCTGAGCCTGAGCCCCGAGGCGAATTCCATCCAGCCAGTCTTTAAAGACACTGTCGAAAGCCGCAATGAAGATCATGATGAACAGGATCCGCGGCACGGCATACAGCATATCCACCAGCCTCATCATCGCTGCATCAACACGCCCGCCGAAGTAGCCGCTGATCATCCCATAAGCCGTGCCGATGAAGAGCGAAATCAGTGCCCCGATGATCCCTACACCGAGAGAAACCTGGGCTCCTGTCAGGAGACGATAGAAGAGATCCTGCCCATTCACATCCGTGCCCAACAGATGCAGAAGCCCCGTCGTGCCATCTTTGGAAAAAGGTGCAAGGAAAGCACTGTCACTGGTGGCTTTTAAACCATCATCCAAAGTGAATGGCAGAGTGAAGGCCACCAAGACGAGCAGAACGAGAAATCCTAGCGAGATCATGGCGGGCCGGTTGCGCCG
Organism: Prosthecobacter debontii; assembly: GCF_900167535.1. Lineage (NCBI taxonomy): Bacteria > Pseudomonadati > Verrucomicrobiota > Verrucomicrobiia > Verrucomicrobiales > Verrucomicrobiaceae > Prosthecobacter > Prosthecobacter debontii. Next base: position 27,214 of record NZ_FUYE01000001.1, on the reverse strand, counting down.
CACGATCGCCCAACCGCCGGGCCGTGTGATAGATATGGTGGCAGCGGCGTCAGGCATGGAGCTGGATGCGTTTATCCAGGACGCTGTAGAGCAGGTCCACGATGAGGTTAAAGACGATCAACAGCGTACAGTAGATAACCACCGCACCGCAGAGCAGGAAGGCATCGCGATTCTGAATGGCATTCACAAAAATGCTCCCCGCACCGGAGATATTGAAAACGCTTTCGACGATCATCGAACCGGTGAGCAAATGCGCGGCCAGCGGCCCGAGGTAGGTCACCACCGGGAGGATCGCCACCTTCATCGCATGACGCACCAACGCTTGCGATTCGGTCAACCCTTTAGCTTTCGCCGTGCGCAGAAAGTCACTCTTCAACACATCCAGCAGGCTATTGCGCATCAAGCGCGCGACGTACGCCACATACGGCGCAGCCAAGCACACCGCCGGTAAGATCAAATGATCCACACGCCCCCATCCCCCGACAGGCAACCACCCTAACCACAAGGCGAAAACAGCGATGAGGAACGGCCCCGTGATAAACGACGGAATCGAAATAGCCACGATGGCCCCAAACATGGCGCTCCAATCCAGGACCGTGTTCCGCCGCATGGCCGCCAGGGCCCCGATAAAAACACCCGCGATGCTGGCGATCAAAAAAGCCACGCCGCCAAGCTTGATCGAGGTCGGCATTTTCTGCCCCAGAATCTCCGCCACACTCCAGTCGCGGTATTTGAAGGAAACCCGCAGATCAAGGTGCATGAGGTCTCGCAAATAAGCTGTGTATTGCTGCCAGAGGCTGCCATTCAGCTTGTACTTCTCCAAAAGCGCCTCCTGCACTTGAGCCGAACTGGCCTTCTCCCGATCAAACGGCCCGCCCGGCAGCGAGCGCGTCAGTAAAAAGGTGAGTGACACCGCAAAGAACAGCACCACGATGCTGCTCAAAAGACGGCGGAGTAGGAAGATAACCATTGCGCGGATGATGCAGGTGCTTTCGAGATCAAGCAAGCGCTGGACCGATTGGTGAAGACTTAGTTCCACGTCCCCGAGACTTCATCCCAGCAGGAATGATCTTGACAAAGTCTTTTGAAATTGAGTTCTAGGCGCAGTTCACATCGGTATTTTACTCAATCCGGCTCCATGAAAGCATTATTTTTATTTCTACTAACCTCCACCTTCATGCTCACAAGCTGTAGCACAGACGCCACCTCGGAAACGGCTGAGGAGGCTGAAGTAGAAGAAGAGGTTCCCGAAGAAGGCTCCACACCGCCTCGCATTGGCATGACTAAGGCTCAAGTCGAAGCTAAATACGGAACCCCCGTCAATGTGTCCGTAAACTCTCGGGGTGAAACATGGGTCTATGTCTTCAACAACTGGGACAGCCGAACCCTCATTCCCTATTACGGAGCGTTCCACAATGCTTTCAAACAACGCCATAGTGGCATCGTCCACTTTGACTCTAACGGCCGTGTTCGTGATTTCAATTGGAGTCAATCCAACCCAGTCGGAGGCACGGTCTGGAGATGATAAACATTGCTGATTCAACCGTCCTGCCACGGGGCGCCCTCAAACTCTAACAACGATCATCCGTTCAGGTGCACCAATCAGTGCCGCGGAAGAAGTAAGTCAGGTTAGTGCATCCAAATCACGCCTATGATCCCGTTTAATTTTACCTTTCCTAACTCCTCCCTGTTTGCGCTGGTACTCATGCTGCTGTGGCTGGTTTACATGGCGCTCTACTGGCGAGCGATGGTGCAGATCCTCCGCGCGTCAAAATTCGATAGCCAGGATAAAATCCTCTGGTTTCTGGTTATCACCTTGGCACCGGTTTTAGGATTGATCACGTTTCATGCGATGTGCCCGCCGCCAGTGCGGGAGTCATCGATGCCACCCACGCCGCCTGCCGAGTGATTACCCCTATGACTTGCAGATGATGAGCCACCAAGCTCGCGCTTCCCCCAGCACGCATTTTGGATCATCGAGATTGTGTCACCGCAGGGGAACAGACGTATGACTAGCCATGCTTCCTCTTGCTCAAGCCAAAGCCGAACTGCGCCTCCAAGTGCGGGACCGACTGCGTGCGGTCACTCCCGCCGACCTCAAACAATGGTCGGATCAGCTCATCGAAAGGCTCAAAAGCCGGGACGATCTCTGGGAGCCCCCGGGCACCGTGGCCCTCTTTGGTGGTTTGCGAAACGAGCCGGATCTCATCACGGGGCTCTTGCCTTGGCTCCGCGAGCGTGGCTGGCGAGTCGCCCTGTTCTTTGTCGAAGGCATGGGCCTGCATGCTTATGAAGTCACAGGGCTAGAGGATCTTCAGCGGGGGCCTCTCGGTGTCTGGGAGCCTATTCCCACTCTCGAACACGCTGTTGAGCCGGGCGAACTGAACCTCATCCTGGTCCCTGGACTGGCCTTCAGCAGGCAAGATGGAACCCGTTTAGGCCGTGGCGGGGGGTATTATGACCGATTTCTCGCACGCCCCGAGGTCACGGCAAAACGGCAAGCACTGGCCTACGAGGCACAATTATTCCCAACCATCCCGCATGAAAGCCACGACTTGTCAGTCCCAGCCCTGCTGACCGAAGCCGCCGAGTATCGCTGGTGATGCGATGTTTTAGGACGGCATTTACTCACGCCGCCCTTTGCCAATTCGTAGTTCTGTTCTATCCTTTTCGTCCCCGCCATGACTGCCACTGCTGCCCCTCTCCCTGTGATGCCTGACAAACACGGCCACTTTGGCCGCTATGGAGGCATGTTTGTTCCGGAGACACTCATGTCTGCGCTGAACGAACTGACGGAGGAATATGAGCGCGCCAAGGTGGATCCGCTTTTCCATACAGAACTGAACCGCCTGCTCCATGAATACGTGGGCCGGCCTACCCCTCTCTACTTTGCCGAACGCTGGACGGAAGTTCTGGGCGGTGCCCGCATTTACCTGAAGCGTGAAGACCTGCTCCACACAGGTGCCCACAAGATCAACAATGCCCTTGCCCAAGCTCTGCTCGCCCTGCGCCTTGGCAAAAAGCGCATCATTGCAGAAACCGGCGCGGGTCAGCACGGTGTGGCCACCGCCACGGTCTGTGCTCGTTTCGGCCTGGAATGTACCATTTACATGGGCCAGGTGGACATGGAGCGTCAGGCCCTGAACGTGGCGCGCATGCGTTTGCTGGGGGCCAAAGTCGTCGCCGTGACCGCTGGACAGGCCACGCTGAAAGAAGCCGTGAATGAGGCCATGCGTGACTGGGTGACGAACGTGCGTAGCACCCACTACATCCTCGGCAGCGCCCTCGGCTCCCATCCCTTCCCCATGATGGTGCGTGATTTCCACCGCGTGATCGGTCTGGAAGCTCGCCAGCAGATTTTGGAGCGCGAGGAGCGCCTCCCAGACCTCCTCGTCGCCTGTGTGGGTGGCGGTAGCAATTCCATCGGCCTTTTCCACCCCTTCCTCAATGATGCCAATGTGCGCATGATCGGCGTGGAGGCTGGCGGTGACGGCATCATCCCCGAACGTCATGCCGCTCGATTCCAGGGTGGACGCCTCGGCGTGCTGCAAGGCACCAAGACTTGGTTGCTCGCGAATGCAGACGGCCAGATCGAACTCACCCACAGCGTGAGCGCCGGTCTCGACTATGCGGCCATCGGCCCTGAGCACGCCTGGTTGCACGACGAAGGTCGTGTCGAATACAACTACGCCACCGACAACGAAGCTCTGGAAGCCTTCCAGGAACTCAGCCGAATCGAAGGCATCATCCCTGCCCTCGAAAGCAGCCACGCCATGGCCGAAGTGCGCAAACAGGCCCCCAAAATGAGCAAGGACCAAGTCATCATCGCCAATCTCTCGGGCCGCGGTGACAAGGATGTCGCTCAAGCCGCTCGCATGATCTTCAACGAAGAATTGAAGTTCTGAGGCCTACAGCAGTCACTGTTATTCTGTGGATGTTATAACGTCCGTGGATACAGTGGGCCTATGGTTCTTGAACTCAAACTACGTAAAATAGGCAATTCTGTGGGTCTCGTTCTGCCCAAAGAAGCGCTCGCTCATTTGAAAGCAGAAGAGGGTGAAACCGTGCTTTTGAGTGAAGGTCCCGATGGCAGCCTGCGCCTAAATACAGCAAGACCTGACGTCAGTCCCCAAATGAAGGCGGCTCAAAGCATCATGGAGCGCTACCGCAATACTCTCCGAGAATTGGCCAAATGAACGAGCCCGAATGGATCTTGAAAGAAACCGTTCTCGCTCTCCACGAGCAGTCGCTACACGAACACGGCGGTTCCTCTGGCATTCGAGACGATGGGCTGCTTGACTCGGCGTTAGGCAAGCCACAAAATCTCTTTGCTTACGGGCATCCCAACTTGTTCGATTTGGCAGCCGGCTATGCATATTATGGCTTAGTGAAAAATCATCCCTTTCTCGATGGGAATAAGCGAACAGGCTTTGTCACCGCTGTTTTGATGTTAGAGCTTAACGGCTTTTGTTTTCAAGCCACTGAAGCGGATGCGGCGATACGCACGCTTGCTCTCGCCGCAGGTGAAATGACTGAGTCAGGCTACGCAGCTTGGCTGGAGGCCAATTCCGTGAACCTGGACGCTCAAACGCTTTAACTTTAACGCACCACTTCAGCCCGGCGAATTTCCTCAATGGGCGTGGAGACCGCCGTTGTGGGCAGCTCGGCTCGGCGGATTTCTTCCTGCAAGGGTGGGGCGTCCTCAACAATGGCGGTCCGGATTTCTTCAATGATCGCCGGGCGGATCTCCGAGGCAGGGACGTAGGAATGCACCACCTCCATCATCATCGTGGTCCGAGACGGCACCATCTTGATGGCGGTCTCTAGGATCTTCTGCACGAGCGCTGGCTTAGCCCGCACGGCATCCATGGCTGCCGTAATGATCTCCGGTGCACAGGATTCATTGATCACCAAAGCGTCCTCCAAGCGCATCTCCAGGGTATCGGGACGCTCCCGAATCGCAGTGACTAAATTCGCGCACAAAATCTGGCAGCGGGAAGCCCAGGGCGTCGCACGCGGTGCCTCAATCACGTCCCCGCCAACGGAGGAAAGCGTCGGCAGACCGACGAGCAGAGCGAGCGAATAGAGACGACGATTCATATCCGGAGGTCTGAATATGCCATATTCATGCCAGATTTGCGACTATCAATTCTACCTGGGGCGATTTCCGTCATCCTCCCCATCTTGCCAAAACTCGCAAATCATGATCCATTCTCAGTTCCCATGAGCCCGTCAGATCGCCCCGACCTCATCCTGAACGAAGGAGCCCCTCTCCTCGTGCAAGCCTCGGCCGACGCGCCTCTCCCTCCGGCGCTGGCCCAAGACATGGCCAAACTGAAAGCTCTATTACACGACGGGTTGAAGCCAAATCTCGCTCCCCAGCCCGACATGCGCATCCTCAACCTAGCTTGTGGACGCTGTGACGAAGCCGAAACCTTGGTTTGCGTCGGTCAGGAACTCGCCACGGGTGGTCAGGTGGAAATGGTCGGGGCCGACATCCGCATCCGAGAAATCCGCCAAGCTCGAGATCAGCACGCTCATCTCCCCGCCAAATTTCTGATCGAAGACGCCACCAAGATTGACCAGCACAAGGAGTTAGGTGACGACTTCAATCTCGTCTTCCTGCGCCATCAGAACTTCTGGCACGGTCAGGAACTCTGGAAGAAGATCTTCGATCAGGGCATCGCCAAACTTCGCCCCGATGGAATGTTGGTCATTACCAGCTACTTCGATGTGGAGCATAAGCTAGCGCTGAAAGCTCTCGAAGCCCTCGGCATGGAAGTGGTGAGCAACAAGCGCAACAAGGCCTCTCGTGAGCTTTCCGATGCTCCCGGTAAATCGGTAGATCGCTGGGTCGCAGTGCTGAAAAGGAAAGGTTAAGTGCTCCGTTGGGCACCAACGGAAAAAGCTGTTTCGGCGCAACAGCTCTACATTACTGATCCCAGCCTCGCACTTTCACATGCACCTGAGCGCAGGTGCCCATGTAATGATCCATCGAGTAATCACGCGCGGCTTTGAGCATATGATTCTTGGCTTGGGCTTCATCCCCGAGGGCCTCGAAATAAAGGCCGAGATAGAGATGAGCATAACAGCGATGGTTTCTTAAATCGTCCCCGTCGCCACTTTCAGCCGCTTTGAGGACTTCTTCAGGGGTGCCCTTCCCCGCAAACAAGTCATGTACTTCTTTCATGGGAATGCGCGAGTCCCCTTCGATCGGGATCAGGGCTTTCCTCGCGGCTTCCACATTCTCCGCTCGCGCCACGCAGATGAAATGCCAAGCCGCATTCTCCACGTCCGCAGGATTCACCGTTTGATGCTCCTCGAATTGCTCTCGCCCAGCCTGAAAATCCCCTGTGTAGTAAAGCGATAACCCGCGCTGCCAGAGTTGGGGTTTCGCTTGAGGAGCCTTTTCGATCAAGCGATCAAACGCCTGCACCGACTCCTTCGGCTTAGCGTCATAAAAGGCTTTCACACCTTCACGAAATAACTCGTTAGGCGACACGCCATCTTGGGCCCACGTCGTGCCCAGACAAACAAACAAAGGAAGTAAAAGACGAATCATGGGGCAGTGACAGCAGGTTCCGATTCCGGCACATAAAAACGGCCCATGTGATCGAGAATCTTGGCTCGGAGTTCATCGCCATCGACTGGACCATTGTGGCGAAAGATCACCTCGCCGCCTGGGGCCACGACCAAGGTGTGTGGAATCGGTCCTGGCCATTCCGGATCGAGCGCTTGGATCAAGGCATCGCTGTTGGCTTCATTGAAGATGTAGGCATTTCCACTGCGACCTTCGGCTTTCAAACTGGGTTTGAGTTTATCCGGAACAATAGCGTTGTTCTTCTCTAGAAAGGCCTTCACATCGGCCACCGTCTCAGGGTCATCCAGGCTGACGCTGATGAACTCAAAATCACGCAGACCGAACTTGCGAGAGGTAGCGACGAGCTCGGGAAACTCCTTCACACAGGGACCACACCAAGTGGCCCAGACGTTGAAGAGGCGAACCTTCTTCGTGTCATTTTTACGCAGTTCAGCGACCCCTTTGGCATCGATCAATTGCACATCCACTTCGCCTTTCTCCCACTTCTCATTGTCGGCAGTTACCTGATCGCGTTTGGAGATCCATTTGGTGGAACAGCCATGAGGTTTGGTCACAGGCACTGTGATTTCAGCCCCTGCCAGCATGGCGTCCAGAGCGTTTTGAGCGTCATTGCTGGTCACCGTTTGGGGATCGGCAAAACGAGAATCGTCAAACCGCCCTTGGTATCGAAGTTTACGCTCTCGATCGAACAGGAAGACATGAGGCGTGGCAAGGCAACCGTAGGCCAGTGCCACCTTCTGTGTTTCGCCATCATAAAGGTAAGGGAAGTTAAAATCCTGCTCCTTCGCATGGCGCTTCATTTCAGGAAAGCTGTCGTTGTATTGGGAATAGCCTAACTCATCAGGACGCAAAGCCGCCGGGTCATTCGGATTGATTGCCACCACCTTCAACCCTTTGCTCTTGTAGGTTTTAGCCAAGCTCTTGAGGCGACCCTCCATAGCTTGAGAAGTCGGGCAATGATTGCTGATGAAAGCGATCATCAGATACTTAGCTTCGGCATACTCGCTGAGACCATGCATCTCTTCATCGATGCCTAACAATTCAAAGTCCGGCGCTTGATCACCGATCTGAAGTTCATGAAACCCCTCAGGCATGAAACTGCCTTTTTTAGCCGGGGCTCCATGAGCCAGCGGCGAGACAAGCAAAGCGCACAAAGCTGCAAAGACTAAAAAGCAGGGTTTCATGGCAGGATGAGATGAGAAAGGCTAAACGACGTGCTCGGCACCGCAGTTCCAACACAGATCAAACGCCGCAGGATTCAATTCCTGGCAGCCTTTGCATTGCCACTCCGGCCCGTCCGCAGTCGAGTTCTTGAAATGCGTCTGAATGATTTCCGCCGCCTTCTCCCACTGCGTCTCATCCAGGACGCATAGGGCGGGGTCCAGGAGCTGCGTGTAACTGTAGCCTGCGACGCTTGGCCCGAGGGTGCGCGTGTTTTCATTCTGGATGAAACAAGCGATCCCCTCCGCCTCCAGGACGTTCCGAGCAAAGCTCACGCGTGTCAGGTCAGGATCGACGAAAATCTGTTTCATGCGGCAACGATTACAACGTGTTATCGAGGCTTAGCGATTCCAGCATTTTCACCAAATCCGCAAACTCCTTGCCGTCTTTATCATCACAAAAAATGGTCGTCGCAACAATCACTTCTTTCGTCAGCTTAATCATTCCGGGTGCCATCACCTTGTAATTCTCGGGCTGCACAGGTTTCCCCACCAAGCTGGCATCTGTAAAAACGGCATACATGCCGTTACCCGACTTAAGGCGGAGCTTCACTGGTTCAGACGATTTCTCGACCGATCCCTCGGCAAAGGGAGCCAACGTGCCCACCCAACGTTTTTCCATTTCGGCAAATGGGACATCGTTTTCACCATCCAGCAGCATCACGGTGACCTTACATGCTGCATTCGCTTCGCCCTTGGGCCGCACGGTCAGGTTGACACCCGCAGGATGTCTCTGCACTTCAGATGTCCACCCCTCAGGCACATCTAGACTCACTTTTCCATAAGCCCCGAGGTCCACAGTTTCCGCAACAGCGGCAGTGAGTGAGACGACAGCAAAGAGGACGGAATACAATATTTGACGCATATCCCATCAGAATGAGGGCTACGGTAAGATTTGGAAAGCTCGGAAACGTTTCTTCTTAACTCACCGGAAATGGACTGATGTGGAACTTCTCGGCGTTCTTGGATTCAAAGTAACCGAGGCTGACTTTGTCGCCGAAGAGCGCGACCCAATTGCCGTGGACATCTTGAGCCAAAGTCGTGTCGTAGGAGGCCACGAGGTTAGGGCGGGAGGGCCCCACCTGTCCGCGAACAGGCTTGGGAGCGTCTTCTGGGTTTTTCTCTTTGATCCAGCGCACTAAACTCCAGGGCGCAAATTCCAGGCGCACCTCCGCGTTGTATTCGCTCTCCAGGCGATACTTCAGCACATCGAACTGAAGAGGTCCCACGGCGCCTAACAAAGGCACACGAACGGCGGCATCGGGCAGCTCGAAGGGTTGAGCCACACCTTCCTTGAGAAGCTGATCCAGACCTTCACGGAAGCGTTTGAATTTGGAGGTGTTTTCATTGTGCAGATACGCAAAACACTCCGGCGGGAAAGTCGGCATCTCGTCGAATTTGATGCCTGCTTCCTCCGATAAGGTATCACCGATCTGGAGATCATAGTTCCCCACCAGACCCACCACATCACCCGCCCAGGCTTCATTGACCGTTTCACGCTCCTGAGCGAACAGACGCTGCGAGTTACCTAACCGCATGCGTGTTCCCGTGCGGGTATTGGTGGCGCTCATGTCACGCTGGAAGCAGCCGGAGACAATGCGAATGAAAGCCACACGGTCACGATGCTTCGGGTTCATGTTGGCCTGAATTTTGAAGACGAAGCCGCTGAAATTCGGGCTCGCAGGCTCGATAAATTGATCCCCTGACATGCGTGGCGCGGGAGGTGGCGCAATTTTGAGGAAGCCGTCCAGCATCATCTGCACGCCGAAGTTATTCATCGCGCTGCCGTAGAAGACGGGGGAGAGCTGACCCTTACGAACTTGATCGAAATCAAACGGAGAGCCTCCGCCCTCCAGCAGATCCAGCTCATCACAGACACGCTGATAGACCAACGGTGGCAGGGCATCCCGCACGCTGTCGTCTTCGATGCCCTTCACATTCACCGGCGCACGGAACTTGCCACCGACGGTTCGCTCAAAGAGGTGGACCTGATTCGATTCACGATCAAACACCCCCTTGAAATCCACCCCATCACCCAGTGGCCAGTTCATCGGACAAGCGGCGATGCCGAGCACGCGCTCCAGTTCATCCAACAGTTCAAGCGGTGGACGAGCCGGGCGATCCAGCTTGTTCATGAAAGTGAAAATCGGCACGCCACGACGGCGGCAGACTTCGAAGAGCTTCAGCGTTTGGCTCTCGATCCCCTTACCGGCGTCAATCACCATTACCGCCGCATCCACGGCGGTGAGCACGCGATAAGTGTCCTCCGAGAAGTCTTTGTGACCGGGGGTATCCAACAGATTCACCACGCAATCTTTGTATTCAAACTGGAGCACCGTGGATGACACCGAGATACCACGCTGCTTTTCCAGCTCCATCCAGTCCGAGGTCGTCGCCCGCTGATTCTTACGCGCCGTCACACTACCCGCGAGTTGCACGGCACCCCCATAGAGCAGGAGCTTTTCCGTCAGCGTCGTTTTACCGGCGTCAGGGTGGGAAATGATCGCGAAGGTGCGGCGGCGGCTGACTTCGTGGGGGGCTTTGGCGGCGACTTCGGACATAGCAGAAAAAACGGGTGGTTTCCATCGCCTCCCCGGCGCCTTTTCTCAAGGACGATTCCTGGCAGGCGCGAATTCAACGGCATCGCCCCACGACGCAACCACCGCGATTTTCTGGGTTTAAGCTCTGTATTTGTTCCCGAAGCCGCCGTTATGAAACGCAGTCACTTTCTCGCCAGTCTCGCCGTTTTCCTCCCGTGCCTGCTCCACGCTGAAACTCCTCGTGCCACGAAACCGCCCGAGAAATTTGTGCTCCGAGGTGAACGCTGGACCTGCGTGGTGGACGGTGATGAGGTCAGCGGCATCCTCCTCAAGCCCGCAGGGAAAGGCCCCTTCCCTGCTGTTCTCATCAGTCATGGAAAGGGAGGCAGTGCGACCAGCTTCGGCCGGCAAAAAGCCCGTGAAATGGTGGCCTGGGGCATGGTCTGCATCGCCCCCGATTACACACATGCCAGCTCAGCCATGCGAGGGAATCCGCAATCCAGTTCTGATCAAGGAGCCAGCGACAAAAACATCCGTCGAGCACGCGCCTGCATTCAAATTCTCCAGTCGCTGCCGGAGGTCGATCCCCAGCGAATCAGTGCCTACGGGCACAGCGTGGGAGGCTTCGTCACCATCGGGCTCGCGGCCCTCGAACCTCGCCTAATCAAAGCCGCTGCCATCACCGGGAGTGGTTTAGCCCCGCGAGACGGCTACCCCGCTCCATCCGTTGAGGCGGCCGAAAAAATCCTCACGCCCTTTCTCATGCTTCATGGCATGGACGATAACGTCGTCCGTCCCGAACAATCCGAGATGCTGAAAAAGGTTTTGGACCAACAAAAAGTCCCCAATGACCGCCTCGTCGCCGATGGCCAAGGACACCCCATCGATCAGACTATGCGAACCGAAGTTTTTAAACTCATTCGCGATTGGTTCACCCAACACGAAGTGCTGAAGAAACCTTAAATCCTACCCCAAACAGCGCATAGATGGGCCCACAGAGATCGTTCACGAGCTCACCATGAAGTGTCTTCTCTACCTGCTTTTGACCAGCTCCGTTCTTCCTCTCCTGGCTGCGGATCTCAGCCCAACCCTTGGCCAAAAGAGTGACTTATTGCTGGATGAAAGTTTCTCGGGCGAAGCCGTTCCCAAAGGCTGGAATGCCAACACAGGCACCTTACGCGTGGAAGACGGACAGCTCTTGGCCGGAGAAAAATCCAGCGACCAACACATCGGTGCCTTTCGCTATCGACTGCCGGTGCAAGACTGCGCCGTGCAGATGGATTTCCAACTCGGCTCCATGCGGATCATCAACCTCGGTTATGATCCCGCGCCGAGTGAATTGAAGAAGAAAGGGCACCTTTTCTCCGTCGTGGTCACGCCTAAAAGTTGGTCTTTGATCGAGCACAATGACAAGGCCAATCCTGAATCAAAGACCAAGGTCCACGCCACGGCCAAAACCGATTTCGATCCCGACACAACCTATACGCTCTTACTGGAGTGCAAAGGCGATGAAGTCGTGGCTCAGATCAACGGCAAGGAGCCGCTTAAAGCCAAGGCTCCCGACTTTCATGTCAAAAAACCAGGCCTTGTTTTCCGCATGGGAGGCAAGGATGGCGACGAGGTAAAGCTGGATAACATTAAGGTGTGGGCGCTGGAATAAGCGATCGTTAAACTGCCAGAACTCAACGATGGTTTTCCATCTTATCCAGGCATCTACTCTGCTGCTGATGCACGATATTCATCACTCAGACATTTTTTCGGTATGAACCTCGAAAACCTAACCACCTATCTACGAGATCATCTGGCGGGTTCAATTGTTGCGCTGGAGGCTTTGGATCATCTCATCATTGCTTTCCAAGATTGCCGGGAAGGGACACAAATCGTCAAACTTAAGACGGAGGTAGAGGCCGATCAAGCTGTGGTGAAGGCCTTGCTCAGCAAGCTGGTGCAAGATGAAAGCGCCTTGAAAAAAGCAGGGGCTTGGATGGCGGAAAAACTCTTCATGACGAAGGTGAAGGCGGAAGGAGAATTGGGCACTCTCGAAGTTCTGGAGATGCTCGTGCTCGGCATTGAAGGTAAGCTGCGGCTCTGGCGTTCACTTTCTTGCCTCGACACCGGGCTAAATCTCCCTGAACTGGAAGCAGGGGCTACCCGTCAAATCCAGTTCGTGGAAAATTTACGCCTTCAAGTGGCTCAGAGGGCTTTGGCTGACGCACCCTCGGAAGCTTGAGCTTCCGTTCGTAGGATCAAGGCACGCGGAAGATCTTTTTGGAAGCTGGATCTTGAGCCAACGAACCCGAGCGTAGTCCCCGCACATCCAGCAAGAAATGGGGGGGATAAGGGCTTTTCACCAACAGCCCAGGCGTGATAACCTCTGCCCGAGCGACCTTACTGAGATCGGGCTTAGGTGCGGGTGGCGGCGTCGGGGCTGTGGGGGGTGGCGGCGGAGCTAAGGCGGAATTTGGAAACTGAATGCCTGAAGTCGTAGGCTGCAAGCCCAGCGCATCCAGTTCGGGTTGCATCTCGACCAGAGCCGGGTCCACAGGTGGATACAATTCTTCTCGAGTGATCACGGTGCCATCCGGTAAGAATGTGACCCGTGAAGGGCTGGCTTCCACTTCCCGAATGGTGCGGTGTCCCATTCGATCTGAAGATGACACCCGGATCGTGACAGTCGGGGCCGCCATGCCTGGATGAGTCCAGTGGGCGGGATAGGCAGCGCCTGTCATTGCAGCCGAACTTTCAGCCGACATGCGGTCAGAGTAGGCGGGAGAAGCTCCACGCGACGGATAGGCGGAACCGAGCCGGAGAGGACGCAGACGCAACCGGTCCCTAGCGGTTGAGCCACGGCGCACCTCAGGCTTGCCGCGCCCTAGGGCCATGCTTTGCCCACGTGAGGATTTCTCCTGGGCAGAAAGAAAAGCGGGTGAAAAAGTCAGGCAAAGACAAAGTCCCAGCCACACCCGGCAGACGAAACAAGAGGAACCTGTTTTCATAGGACATCGAAAGGGTTATGTCTCCATAGAGACATCATTGATTCGAGCCCAGATCCAGAAAAGGACGTGTGCTTTGTCGCTTCAAGAATCGGTGGCCATGTCTTTTCGTGACGAACGCGAGAACCTCGCGAACAATGTGTCTATGGACGACCTGACCACTCAGATGCAACGCGATCTTGAAGAGATTGGACGGACGTTCATGCCCTTTGGCAAATATGGCCCACAGAATCATCCGCCTTACGGCGTGCCTATCTATGATCTTCCTGCGGAATACCTCGGCTGGTTCGCCAGCAAAGGTGGGTTTCCCAAGGGACGACTCGGCAAACTCCTGCAAATGGTGCATCAGATGAAGGCGGACGGCTCGGACGTCGTTTTCGATCTTTTTCGCCGTCAGCGCGGGGGCCCCACCCAGCTACGACCTGAGAAAAGGCGAAGTTTTGATTTCCCTGAAAATCGCTGAACACTCTTCCCTGGGTTCAAGCCACTTCTAGCCTAACAAAATCATTCATCATTCCCCACTCCAGGGCAGGCCGCAGTATTTTTCGCTGTCGCGTTGTAACTTCATGCATTTGTCCCGGTATTCAGTTTTGGACAATTCCTTGATCCTCAACGCATGAATGAAACTCTTGAGCTGCTCTCCCGCCATCGCGCTATCCCGGTCGTAGTCCTTGATGAGCTTAAAAAAGCCATCCCACTTACCGATGCCCTCGTGGCAGGAGGTTTGCCTCTGGTCGAAGTGACGCTCAGGACACCCACGTCTCTCTCTGCTCTCGAACGAATCATCGATCGGCGAGACATGATCGTCGGGGCTGGAACGGTCACGACCTTGGCTCAATTCGATGCGGCTTGGCGGCTGGGCGTGAAGTTCATCGTTACCCCGGGTCTTGACGAGAGCATTCTGCGACATGGTTGGCGCCGAGATCTGCTGGTCATTCCAGGAGCGGTCACCCCCACGGAAATCATGCGTGCGCAAAACTTGGGGGTGAATCTGGTCAAGTTTTTCCCCTCACACATCTTCGGCGGTCTGAACGCCATTGAAGCTCTCTCAGCACCTTTTCCGAAAATGCGCTTTTTGCCCACGGGAGGCGTCAATCTGGATAACCTGAGCCGCTACCTCAGCAATCCTTCGGTGCTCGCCTGTGGCGGCACTTGGATGACACAGCGGGATTGGATCCAAGAGGGGGCTTGGGACAAAGTGCGGAGCGCCACCGCCCAAAGTGTCGACATCGCCCGCTCTTTTAGCGACGCTTGACTGCGCAAAGAAACGCATCTTCGTCACAGGAATACGTGTGTCTGCAACCGAGCCGGATGATGCTGCGGTGTTCCTTGTTGTGCCCTGATGAAACGCCGCCAGAATGGGCGTATAAGTCAGTTCCCCCCTTGCAGGAACCCCCAACTTCACCACCCACCAACCATGTCCCGCCGCACGCTTGCCGAGTCATACGAGAAGATCCCCACTCACATTTTCCCCAACTCTGGAGCTGCAGCCAAAGCCCTGGCCGCTGAAGTCAAAGCCCTCATTGAAGAGCGCGCTAAAGAAGGCAAAAACGTCGTGCTCGGCATGGCGACAGGTTCCACGCCGGTGCCCTTTTATCGGGAACTGATCCGCCTGCATAAAGAAGAAGGCCTGAGCTTTAAAAACGTCATCACCTTCAACCTCGACGAATACTACGGCCTGACGGGCGACCACCCTGAAAGTTACGCCTGCTTCATGCGGGAGCAGATCTTCGATCACATCGACATCCCGAAAGCCAACATCAATATCCCCAGCGGCACTGTGCCGGGGGATCAGGTCTTCGCGCATTGCCGCGAATATGAGGAGAAGATCGACGCTGCGGGCGGCATTGATTTTCAGATCCTGGGGATTGGCCGCACAGGTCACATCGGCTTTAACGAACCCGGTTCCAGCCGCGACTCCCTCACCCGCCGCATCACCCTGGATCGCGTCACGCGTCAAGACGCAGCCGCTGACTTCCGCGGTGAGGAAAACGTGCCTCACTTTGCCATCACCATGGGGGTAGGCACCATCCTGCGTGGCAAGAAGCTGGTGCTCATGGCCTGGGGTGAAAACAAGGCCGAGATGGTAGCTAAAGCCGTCGAAGGTCCTGTCACTGAAGCCATCTCCGCCTCCTTCCTTCAGGATCACCCAGATGCCCGCTTCTGCATTGATGAAGGTGCCTCTCGCGAACTCACACGAGTGAAGCTGCCCTGGCTGGTCGGCCCCGTCTCCTGGACACCGCGTGAGACCCGCCGTGCCGTCTGCTGGCAGGCTTTCAAGACCAATCGTCCGGTGCTGAAACTCACCGATGAGCACTACAATGAACACGGTCTGAGCGATCTCCTCTCTGAGCAGGGCCCTGCGTATCAGCTCAACATCCGCATCTTCAATCAACTCCAGCACACCATTACTGGATGGCCTGGGGGCAAGCCGAACGAAGACGACACCTATCGCCCCGAACGTGCCACGCCTTATCCGAAGCGCGTGCTCGTTTTCAGCCCCGAACCCCAGGACGCCATTGTTGCCATGGGCAGTACCATCGAGCGTCTCGTCGAACAGGGGCACGACGTGCGTATCGTCGCGCTCACCAGCGGCAGTCTGCGAATTTCAGACAGCGAGGCTGACAAGTTTGCAGGCACCCTGCAGGAACTCGCCGGTGTGGTGGAAGATAGCCCCGCTTGGCAGAGCCAGGTGGCCTATGCCCGAGAAGTGCTGAAGCAACTGGAAGACAAGGGCGAGTTCGGCGAAGACACCCCCATGCTGCGTCAACTGAAGGGCCTGATCCTACGCGGTGAACTCCGCGATGCAGCCCACGCCTGCAATGTCGGCACCGATCATGTCACCTTCCTCGGCCTGCCCTTCTATGAACAAGGGCGTTACCGCAGATTCAAAAGCACCGAAGCAGACATCGAAGCGCTGACCTCGCTACTTCGTGAGCACAAGCCTCATCAGATTTATGCCACCGGTGACGCCGCCGATCCGAGCAGCGTGTCTGGCATTTGTTTCAAGCTTCTGGAAAGCTCTCTGAAAGCCTGCCACAAAGAAGAGTGGGCGGGTAGTGCCAGCCTCTGGCTCTATCGCGGCAAGGAGAAGCCTCTCGCAGCCCATGAGATTGACATGGCCGTTCCTCTCAGCCCCATGCAGCTGGAACGCAAAGCCCGCGCACTTTCCCGCTACGGCTCCCTTTCCAGCCTGGAGCTCTCCTCACCCGAGAGCAATCGCCAAAACGCCAGCCACTATGACGCTCTTGGCCTCGCCGAATACGAAGCCATCGAGACCTTCCAACGCTGGAGCCGTGTTTAGTGAAGAATGCACGATGATGCGGGGCTGCCGACCCTCTGACAGCCTCCATCCATCAAGCATCGGCCTGTCACAGACTTGTCAGCTAGCATTCTGAAGAAATGCGGCTTTCATGGTCAGGATGAAGGCCTTGCTTCTGCCCTTCCTGACTCTCCTGCTGTGCACAGCCCACGTCCATGCCCATGGCACTGTGGAGGGCACCGTCGTTCTCGATTCACTACGCCCCCCTGAGGTCGAGCCGGGCTACAAGCCCAAAACGCTCAAACCTGTGCAGGCGGAAGAGTCGGGTCTTGCTATCGTTTGGCTCGAAAGCCCCGGGATCACTTACCCCAGGACTCGTGTCGGGGAAGTCGTGCGCATTCGGCAAAACGGCTATCAATTCCGCCCCTCCATCGTTGCTCTGCAAACGGGTGCCAGCGCGGAATTCCCCAATGAAGACGATGAATTTCACAACGTCTTCAGCTTCTCGAAGATTCGGCGCTTCGACCTTGGACGCTTTCGCAAATCAGAACCCAGCCCGCGAATCACTTTTGACAAACCGGGCCTCGTCAAAATCTACTGCGAAATCCACCAGCACATGCGCTGTCGAGTCCTCGTTCTCGATACACCCTGGTTTTCGATCACGGATAACCAAGGACGATTCAAAATTACAGGCCTGCCCGCAGGCGAATATGAGATCAAGGCCTTGCTGCCTTCAGAAAAAACCCTCCAGAAAAAAGTGACCGTCATCGACCGGAAGAGCACCACTGTGCAGCTTGCTCGCTAATTCGTCGCCAGCTCCCCATGACTTTTCGAGCCAAGCTCCAGCAAGCCATCGTCGTCGTGGTCGCAGGTACGACGGCAGGAGTTTTGTGGGTCGCTCAGTCTCAGAACAGCGCTGCCTATCAAGGCATGGTCGATACCTTGTTTGAGCAGCAGATGGATCTGTTTCGTCGGGAACAAGACACTCAACTTGCCACCGCACGTAAACAAGCGGCCCAGCTGGCCAGTTCGGTGCGACTCTTCGCAGCCCTGGAAGAGGGTGATCCAGAGACCTACAATGTGGCGGCCGATGAATTGCGATTGGCCGAATTCGACTTCTTCCGGCTCGCCAGCACACAGAGCGGCATCATGCATCCGCCCGAAGACAGCCGGAGTGGTCAGCTAGCAGACGCTCAAGAAAAAGCTCTCGCTCAGCAACTGACCGACTATGCCAAAGCCATCCCGGAAGATCTGGAGGAGGCCCAGGCCGGTTTTGTCCACCTGCCAGATGCGCAAGGCAAGGCCCAACTGCACCGCGTGCTGGGGATGCAGATTCGGAAATTCGATCAAACCGTCGGGACCTTGTTTCTGGGGCAGAATGCCGCCCGATTCATGCCGGAGTCTTCCAGAGACAATCCTCAGGCTCCACATGTGGAATCCGCCCTTTGGAGTAATGGGCAAGCCTTTGGCTCGAGGCTTCCTCAATCATTGACCCACGCTCTCGCGGAAAAAATCAAAGCCGGGCCGGAGTCTCACCAAATTCGCTTCTCCTTTAGGGATCAAGGCATTGATCACCTCGTGCAATTACATCTGCTCAATGCAGGTTCGCGTTTACCTCCGGCTTGGCTGGTCAGTGTCTTTTCACTCGCTGATCTTCAGGCGCGCCAGCAGACCTTGCTTTGGCAGATCATCGGCATCGGCGGTGTCGCATTGCTGCTGGCCTCTTGGGCTGGCGGTTGGTTTGCCGAGCAGTTATCACGCCCCATCCAAGACTTGGTTCAAGCAACCCAAGAGGTGCGTGCGGGTAATTTCCAGGTGCGATTGGCGCAAGCCAGTTCCGATGAACTCACGCAGCTCAATGATTCGTTCAATCACATGACCGAGGGCTTGGCATTAAAGGAACGTTATCACTCGGTGCTAAGTATGGTGGCCGATGCCAAAGTGGCGGAACAGCTTATTTCGGGGTCCATCCAGCTCGGGGGCGAACTGAGAAAAGTCACTGTCATTTTCTGCGATATCCGCGGTTATACCGCCTTCAGTGCCGGGCGCGATCCACGCGATGTCATCGCCGTGCTGAATCACCACATGGGAGCGCTGACTCAGATCGTTTATCGTTGGCATGGCGTCATCAATCAATTTGCCGGAGACGCCATCATGATCCTATTTGGTGCGCCGACCACACATGGCTCCGATGCCGAGAATGCTGTCCGCTGCGCCGTGGAGATGCTGGCTGAAAGACAGCGCCTCAACACTGAGGCCAGCCATCCTCTGAATATCGGCATCGGCATCGCCACCGGAGAAGTCGTGGCTGGCTGCATTGGTGCCGAGAAGCGTGCTGACTACACCGTCGTCGGTGAGCATGTGAATCTTGCCGCTCGGCTCTGTAGCTCTGCGGCTGCGGGTGAAATCGTGATCGATGTCGCCACGCAGGCCCTGATTCCACCCACGATCTCGACACGGGCACTTTCACCACTGAAGCTGAAAGGTTTCTCCGAGTCCATTCCTGCTTTTCAAGTTTTACCCACGCCCTCCGTGTGATGAAAACAATCCTGATTCTTCTTTTCCTGACCCTCACGACAGCTTCCCTGCGCGCTCAGGGATGGCTTGAAAATCTGGATCGAGCCCTCACCCTGGCGACACCAGATCCAACGTTCCGCACCGATCTGTCAGGGTTACTGGATTTGGAACTTTATGTCCCAGAAACTCCCGCCATGGGTTTGTTGGACACGGATGACGAGGTGTTTTTCAATCCTCGGTTGATCCTCTTTCTCTATCTTCAAGCCACCGAGCATCTGCGGGCTCATCTCCAAATGCGCACAGATCGGGGTTTCGATCCTGGCTTCGCTGCGGATGGGCAAACACGGTTGGACGAATATTTTGTGGAGTGGAAACCCACCTCGAATGATCTCATTAACTTTCGGTTAGGCAAATTCGCCACAGCTTTCGGATCATGGACGGAGCGTCGGCTCTCCTGGGAGAACCCTTTCATTACAGCCCCAATGGCTTACAATGACATGCTTCCTGTCAGTGATGATGGTGCCGTGCCTTTGGCTGGGTTTCTCAATCGCCGCTTCCTGCCGGACAACCGCCGGACTTGGCTTCCCCTCATCTGGGGACCTTCGTATGCCAGCGGTGCCTCCGTCTTCGGTCAACTCGGACCGGTGGACTATGCCTTTGAAATCAAGAATGCGTCTCTCTCATCCGCGCCGCGTTCCTGGGACGTCGTCGAAAATGGTTGGGACAGCACCACTTATACCGGGCGGCTTGGTTGGCGTCCGGCACCGGAGTGGAATTTGGGAGGCTCCTTCAGCCACGGCCCCTACTTGATGAAGGAAGCCCAAAGCACCCTCCCTGCGGGCAGTCACTACCGCGACTTTGATCAAACCACCTTTGGCCTGGATGCCGCATGGTCGCATGGAGCCTGGCAGGTGTGGAGTGAACTCATGACCAGCCGTTTTGAAGTTCCCAATGTCGGAGGAGTGCGTGTCTTCAGCGGATTTCTCGAAACCAAATACAAACTGAACTCGCAATGGTGGATCGCCGGACGTTGGAATCAAAGTTGGTTTGGCAATGTCCCAGGCACGGGCACGGCTTGGGATCTCGATGGCTGGCGCGCGGATGTCTCTGTTGGCTATCGTTTCAGCCGTCAGTTCCAAGCCAAATTGCAGTATAGCATCGCGGAACGTTCAGGCCGTGATGAGGAAGGTAATCATTTCCTCGCCGCTCAGATCACGGTGAAGTTCTAGAGTGTCCTGAGAGGAGCGCGGGCACTCTTGTTATATGCGCATCTTTTGCACAGTGTTGCAACCTGTTGCCATCCCTTGCAGATCAAGGGACGGCGACATTTTGGCCTTTGCAACGAGTTGCAGTCAGTGGGCCTGTTTTGCCAGTTTTTCGGCAGTGGCTGTATAAAGAGTTGGAATGGGTAACGTTCCATGTTGCCTTGAAAGTATAGAGATTCTCCAATCGATCATCGGATAGGCGCCCCAGCAAAGCGGCACAAGAGTTGTTTGATTCCTCCCAAAGAAGGCAACCGCCTTCCATTTTACCCTTTTAGACAATCTAGGGATGAAGGGCAGGCACTGTTGGAATTAGAAGCCTAGATATCAGCGTTGTTCATGGAGCGATATTTACCCGGGGAAACGCCCATGACTCGGCGGAAGGCCTTGCCGAAGGAGCTCTCCGACTCGTAGCCCGTTGCCAGGGCGATTTCCTCGAGCTTTATCGTCGGCTTGGCCCTCATCATATGGCCAGCCTTCACCATACGCCACTGGGTGAGATGGTCCATGGGCGTCTCTCCCACTAACCTCCGGAACCGCTCCGCGAACGCCGAGCGCGACATGGCGACGCACTGGCTAAGTTCATCGACGGTCCACTGTCGCTCCGGCTCTGCGTGCATGAGTTCGATGGCCCGGCCTACCTGCGGATCATCTAGAGCCCGCAGCCAGCTTGGTTTGTCCGTGGCGGCTGAGGAGCCGATGCGGGATCGCATCGCCTGCACAAAAAGAACCTCCGCCAGCCGGTCCACGATGGCAGTGCCACCCGGCAGCTTCTGGGACACCTCCGCGGCGATGAATTGCAAGGTCGATTGAAACCACGGTTCAATGTGGCTCCCAGAGCCTTGCAGATGAACGATTGAGGGAAGATGCTTGACCAGTAGCTTGCTCTCCGTCGTGGACAGCGAGAAGCATCCCGCAACGATCGAAGTGGAAGGCCCCTGGCCACCGTCAAAGCACATCAGGCGGGTGCGGTGAAACTCCTCCGCAGATGCTACTTCTTCGCAGGGGCGTAGAGACACCTCAGGGCTGCTGCGAATGGTGTATTGGCCAGGAGTCGGCATGAGAACGAAGTCGCCGCCCACCAGAGAAACCAGCGGTGAGTCATCGACACCCAGATAGCATGAACCTCGTGTCACCATGAGACAGATGCCGTCTTTGGCGGGGAATCGGAATCCATAAGGAGCAGTGAACTCCAGCCGTCCGTAAAGCGAGGCTTTGGTCCGCATGAGGGACATCATATGAGCGAGAACATCCATAGGACTAGCAATTGCCTAAAAAGACAGAAAATGCATCTTCTTTTGGCGTTTTGGACCAGAATTTAGGACTTACTGCCATTGTTTTTCCAGTCTTGGCGAGATAAAAGTCACCCGTCAACCAAACGATTTATCTCATGAACAATACTAATAACAATCCTAGATTCAGTTTTGACCTTCATCTCCATGGCCGCCGTGTCCTTGTCACTGGGGGGACCAAGGGCATTGGTGCCGCCGTTTTGGAAACTCTGCATGGTCTGGGGGCTCGGATTGTCACCACCGCACGTGAGGCACCGCGAAATCCGGTGCCGGGTGTGCACTACGTTGCCGCGGATGTGGCCACTGCCGAGGGGTGTGCCATGGTCACGGGCGAGGTGCATCGGCTTCTCGCAGGAGTGGATATCATTATCAATGTCGTAGGCGGCTCAAACGCACCGGCCGGTGGCTTCGTTAAGCTCGATGACGATGTCTGGCAAAGCGAACTCAACCTGAACCTGATGAGTGCTGTCCGCATAGACCGGGCGCTGCTTCCGGCGATGATTGAGCAAGGCTCAGGTGTCATCGTGCATGTGACATCCATCCAGCACGAGCTCCCACTGCCGGAATCCACGACTGCCTATGCAGCGGCCAAGGCGGCGCTCTCCACCTACAGCAAGAGCCTTTCGAAGGAAGTCACTCCCAAGGGCATTCGCGTGGTGCGCGTGTCGCCGGGATGGGTAGAGACGGAAGCAGCCGACCCCTTTCTCCAACGCATCGCAGAGAGTTCGGGCACGGACTACGAAGGAGCAAAGCAGATCGTCATGAATGGCCTGGGCGGTATCCCCGTGGGGCGTCCGGCGAAGCCAGCGGAGGTGGCCGACCTGATTGCGTTTCTCGTATCGCCTCGGGCGACCTCCATTACCGGGACGGAATATGTCATTGATGGCGGCACGGTCCCGACCGCCTAACCAAGAAAGCACAACAGCCAAACTATTAACATAAAACACTTTATTTATGATTGACCATATCATCATCACCGTCAGCAATCTGTCCGCCAGTCTGGAATTCTATCAGAAGGCGCTGGCACCGCTCGGATACTCGGCCACCCCGGAGTACACGTCCAGCACAGGGACAAAGGGCGTTGGTTTTGGCATCAAGGGCGGGCTAGATTTCTTTATCCAAGAGGGCGCGACGCAAGTGACCCGGTGCCACATTGCCTTCACGGCCTCAACTCGGGTGCAGGTGGAGGAATTTTACGCGGCTGGCCTTGCTGCAGGAGGTCGGGATAACGGGAAGCCGGAACTGACTCCCGACCACGGGCCTGACTACTACTCCGCCTATGTCTTTGACCCAGATGGTTGCAACATTGAAGCCGTGTGCACCGAGCCTGTGGCATAACTCCACCGGGACCCTGTAGAACCCTGAACGCATTGATAGTGATGAAACAACCCTTCCTCATCGCAGGCACCATCTTCGCCGCCATGACACTGGTCGCTTGCGATCCATCCACGAAAGTATCTCGAGCTGAAGCATCCTCAGCACAGCCGCCAGGGCAGAAGCCCCCTACCACGAAGCCTGCTTATATCGTCTTCACCCGTGAGAAGACTCTCGACCGGGCCGAGCTGGAAGCCTACTGGAAAGAGGCACCGGCCACCCTGGAAGGGCACCCCATCAAGGTGCTCTCCGGATATGGACCGCATGAAGTGTGGGAAGGCGAAAGCACAGAGGGAGTCGTGATTGCTGAGTTTCCCAGCATGGAGGCGGCCCGGGCCTGGTATCACAGCCCTGCCTACCAAAAAGCCCGGGAGCATCGGGTCAAAGGCGCGGTCTATCGTGGCATTCTGGTAGAGGGCACAACACCCCAGGACTGAGTTCTGGCAAGGCAGCGTGAACGCGAATCCCGTAGATGAACAGGGAGGATCTGACCGCATCTTCGATATTCGTGGCTCTGCTCTATGTGAAAAAGGCGGATAAGCGCATCCGCGCTCCTCTCATGAGGCTATGAAAAAATTATTTTCAGAATCTGCGCAAGTTCGTGGGCGGCCTTGCATCTGCCCCGTGAACCAAGGCTCGCTCGATGAATGAGCCCCTCTTCACTCAAATAGCGCACGATTATGAAAACAACATCCTCCATTCTGAAGTTCTACACCCTGCTCATGCTCGCCGTGGGTCTCAGCCAATCTCTATCGGCTCAGAGCACCGTATCGCCCACCGGCATCCCGGTCATCACCTCCTTCGTCCCTGCTTCGGCACCCGTGGGCGAATCCGTCCTGGCCAACCTTGCTTCAGATCGCATCACCAACGGTGGAGCCGTCATTGCAGAGCCTCTGACCGTTACCCACATTCAATTCCGCACCACCATCGGCCTGCCTGTGTCAGCCCCGGTGATCTACGTCACACCCACCTTGATCCGCTTCACCATCCCGAATCTGGCGATCACCGGCCCGACAACGCTCATGAGCGGCAGCCAGCTTCGCAGCCGCGTGCAGTCCAGCTTCTCTGTGGTGTCTCTGAGCAAGAGATCCCCAGGCATTAGCGTCATCAATACCGCCCAGTGGGACATTGGCAGTGTCAAAACAGGCAGCACAGAACTCCTGCCTGCCAACACCGTCATCCCGGCGGGTCAGGCTCACTTCATCTCCCGCGTGCTCAGCACCCGCACCGCTCTGCCCCTGAATCTGACTTTCGTCACGGAGTCCACTCTGACCTCAATCACCCGCCAGCCGCTGTTTTCCATTCAGGAATCCGTGAAGCTGCCAACCACCCCAGGAACGACTGTCACCACTCTCCTGAAACGTGTGGATCTGACCATCGAACCTTTCACCGTCACGGAAGTTCTGCGCATGGGTGGCAACGCTACCAGCACACCTTGGAATCTTCAGTTCGGCGGTCAGTTCAACCGCATGGTCGTGACCGATGACGGCCGCCTGACAGTGAATCCGACCCTCCAGATCGGTAACATGACTCCCGTGGTTTTCACCATCGACGAAGCCAGCGCCGAAATCACCAAAGGCCTCATCCGCTTCCGTGTGCGTCGCAATGGTGTGCTGGCAGGTCCTGCCCTGTCCCTGGCTTCTCCCTTCGACGTCATAGCCGCCAATCAAATCGGCTCGATTACAGCCAGCGGTGATACCCCCATGCTGCTCCGCCGCGCTAACTGAACGAATCTCCCCCCGGAGCCCCCAGCACCCCGAGCACAGACGTCTGTGCCGGGGTGTTTTGTGGTTTTTGTTTCCTGTCAGAGCAAGGATCAGGAGTATTTCACATCCTTGCGCGGCTCCATTTCAAAAGCCGTCGCCTCCTGCTCCGCCACGTGGGGCCGGATCACTTCTTCACGAAACTTGATGTAGTGCGGATCGTCCTGACAAATCGCCAGCTTATCCATGCTCTCCACCTCCACATACACGAACCAGGGGTAGGGATCGGATGGGTTGACTCGCTTGCCGGTTTTCACCGTCAGCACCTCAGGCACCCGCAGCAGAGCCATGCGCGTGCGGGACATCATGTCCTCCAGCTTTTCCTCGGTGACCTCGGGTCTAAGTTTATAGAGGCTGAGGTAAGCGATCATGTGAGGAAAGCGCGGGTTCAGTTCTTCCAGTCCAGCGCACCTTTGCGCCAGGCGTAGAGGAAGGCCACTCCCAAGATGGAGATGAAACCCAGAGCTGCCCAAGCAATGCCCGTGCCGTAAACGGCGAGGTAATCCCGATAGATGATGGCACCTGGATAGAGGAACACCACCTCGATATCGAACAGCACGAACAGCATCGCCACGATGTAGAACTTCACGCTGAAACGTGGTTGCCCCTCGGTCAGGGGCAGCATCCCACACTCATAAGCACTGTCCTTCAGCTTGTTGCGCTTGGCCGCCTTGCCGAAAATCACGGATGCCAGCAGGGTAGCGCCAGCAAAACCGCTCGCGATGAGCACTTGCAAAAGGACGGGCAGATAATTCTCGGTCATGACGGGGAAAAGGGGCGCGGAGTATTAGCCGAACCGGGAGGAGGCGTCAAGTTGGCGACCACGGTTTAGGCTTTCGCGGAGGTCTTCCCGCTCAGCTCTCCTTCGGAATTGCCTCTGATCCCTCCTGTAGCGAGGGCGGTTTTCCGCTCCCTTTCCGCCGCTGCACCGCCTGTTTCAGGATGAATTCGATCTGAGCATTCACACTGCGCATATCCGCCTCGGCCCAGCCCTCCAGCTCTTTCCAGAGCTGAGGGTTGATGCGTAGAAGGAAGGATTTGCGGCTTTCCATGGGGGGATAGAAAGAACGGATTAGATCAGGTTAAATCAGTGGTAAAGCGTGCCTGTATTCACCACCGGAGTCACCTCTGACTCGGCACAGAGCACCACGAGCAGATTGCTGACCATGGAGGCTCTACGCTCATCATCCAGGCTGACCACCTGCTTTTCAGCCAATTCATTCAGCGCCATCTCCACCATGCTCACCGCCCCATGTACGATCTTCTGCCGGGCAGCGATCACGGCCTCGGCCTGCTGACGGCGCAGCATGGCCTGAGCAATCTCGGGGGCATAGGCGAGGTGAGCGATTCGCGCTTCCTCCACCTTCACGCCCGCCTTGCTCAGCCGCTCTTGCAGCTCCTGCTGGAGAGCCTGGGCCACCTCGTCACCACCATTGCGTAGGGTAATCTCATTGTCCTCCCCATGATCATAGGCATAGGTGGAAGCCAAGTGACGCACAGCTGATTCACTCTGAATGGAGACATACTGGTTGCAGTTTTCGACATCGAAAACCGCCTGAGCCGTATCTGCCACACGCCAGACCACCACCACCCCGATTTCGATCGGGTTGCCACGCTTGTCATTCACCTTCAGCCGCTCAGAGTTCAGGTTACGCGAGCGGAGAGAAACTTTGCTTCGAGTATAGAAGGGATTCGTCCAGTGAAAGCCCGCGCGCTTTTCCGTGCCCCGATAAGCCCCAAAGAGCAGAAGCACCACCGCCTCATTCGGCTGAAGCGTAAAAAAGCCCTTGGTGACGACTCCCAAGACCGGAACGAGCAAAATGGCCACGATGATCTGACCCGCTGACGGTTTATCCGCCGCAATGTTGACCAGCATCAGCGCGGCCGCGCCCAGCAATGTCAAAAGGACCAAGAACAAAACCGGCCAACCACTGGCCGTGCTAATCGTGCGTTCCGTGCTGCGAGGAGTGGGCGTGCTCATAAAAGCGTGTCGGGTTGAATTGAATATCAAAGTGATATCACTTTGATATTTGAATGCGAGAATAATTTTTACCCTAGAGCATATTAAATAATACTATAACCGCAAGAAGCGAACCAACCCATGGCGTCTTTGGCGGTGACCTTTGAGAACGCTACGCTGATGGCTGCATCTAGTTGCTCCGGTGTGCGGGCCTCCAGGCTGCGCAGCGAGTTCTTGATCTTGCTCCACATCTTCTCAATCGGGTTGAGGTCCGGCGAGTAAGCTGGAAGGAAGCGCCCCTCGGCTCCCACCGCCTCGACAAGCCTCTGGACTTCTGGACTCTTATGCACCGACAGATTGTCCATGACCACGATATCTCCCGATCTCAACGTCGGGCAGAGCACCTGCTCAATGTAAGTGACAAAAGCTG